>DATKMD010000144.1:0-17732 GCA_035542075.1 Thermoanaerobaculaceae bacterium | reverse complement strand
GCCCGCGATCCCTGAGTCAGGCGCAGAGAAAACTCGCCGATCGCGGGCGGGTGTGTCGGGGGGCGATCACGAGTCCGACGCGGCGGCCTCGGCACGAAAGCGCTGGCGGGGCGAGGACTCGCCGATCGCGGGCGGGTGTGTCGGGGGGCGATCACGAGTCCGACGCGGGAGCCTCGGCACGAAAGCGATGGCGGAGCGAGGACTCGCCGATCGCGGGCGGGTGTGTCGGGGGGCGATCACGAGTCCGACGCGGGAGTCTCGGAGAAACAGTGTTGGCGGGGCTGAGAGGACTCGAACCTCCGACACGCGGTTTAGGAAACCGCTGCTCTATCCAGACTGAGCTACAGCCCCGCGGAGGCGATGCTAATCCCGGGGCCTCGAATTCACAACCCCGGCGGTGAGCCCGCCGGCGTCGCTCTTACCTCGGAACGCGCGAGCTCACCAGGGGGTCGGGAGGACGCGGAACTCTGCGTAGCTCGGGGTTTCCGCCTCCCTGGCCTCGACCGACGTGACCCTGGCGTGCGGTGGGCCCTGCCAGAGGCGCCCCTCGAAGGCGTTTACGATGTCGGCAGCACCGCTGGCGAGCACCTCCACGCGCCCGTCCGGCAGGTTCCTCACCCACCCGGCCAGACCAAGGGCCTGGGCCTCGCGCACGACGAAGTAGCGGAAACCCACGCCCTGCACCCGTCCGTTGACGACGAAGCACCTCGCAACGGCGCCCTGGCCGCGGAGCCGGTCGCTCATGGCTGCCCCCGGAACCCCTCCCGCCCGACGAGAGGAACGAACGTGGCGGGGCCGTGGCTCGATTCCTCGAACCGGCTTCCGTGCCGCACGACTCGTACGAGCTGCTGGCGGCGCAGCTCCCCGATCGGGATGATCAGACGACCGCCGTCGGTGAGCTGCTCGGTGAGAGCTTTCGGGACGGAGGGAGCCGCCGCGCTGACGACGATCACCTCGAAAGGCGCCCGAGCGCGCCAGCCCAGCGAACCGTCCATCACCTGGACCGAGACGTTGGTGTACCCGAGCTCGGAGAGCCGCGCGCGGGCCGCCTCGGCGAGGCGCGGGAGGCGCTCGAGGGCGAACACGAAGCGTGCGAGCTGCGCGAGCACCGCGGCCTGGTAGCCCGAACCCGCCCCGATCTCGAGCACGCGGTCGCGGCTGCCAACTTCGGCGAGCTCCGTGATCCGCGCAACAACCGAGGGCTGCGAGATTGTCTGCCCTTCCCCGATTTCCAGCGGGTAGTCTTCGTAGGCCTGGTGACGGAACGAGGTCGGCACGAAGATCTCGCGCGGTATCGCGGCGATGGCGTCAAGGACTTTCTGGTCTTGAACCCCGATTTCCCGCAGGTACTCGACCAGGACCTTGCGCCGAACGGGCACCGCAGCGTTCACTCAGCTACCCTCCAGCTTCCAGCCGGCGATGTCCTGCTCGAGGCGGGCGAGTTGTTCGCGGTCGGTCATGTCGAGCTGAAGGGGTGTGACCGAGATGAACCCGGCGCCGACCGCTGCGAAGTCGGTGCCCGGGATGTCCTCCCACACCGGGTCGCCTCCCCCGATCCAGTAGCACCTGCGTCCGCGGGGATCGGTGTCCTCCACCACTCCCTCGGTGTAGACGCGTTTTCCGAGGCGGGTGAAGCGCACGCCTCCGGGCGCCTGCGGCGGGACGTTGACGTTGAGCAGCGTGCCTGCCGGAAGGCCACGCTCAAGCACACGGCTGGCAATCAGGCGGGCGAAGCGGCCCGCATGCACGTATGAAAACTCCTTGCCCACGACCTGGGAGACCGCGATCGCCGCCACCCCCATGATCGCCGCCTCGAAGGCGGCGGAGACGGTGCCGGAGTAGTGCACGTCGTCCCCCATGTTGGCGCCGAAGTTGATCCCCGACACGACCAGGTCTGGCGTGCGCCCCTTGAGCACCTGACCGATACCCAGCGTGACGCAGTCGGTCGGCGTCCCGTCAACGGTGAAGTGATGCTCCGCAATCTGGGCGAGCCTCAGCGGGCGCGAGAGCGTGAGGGCGTGGGAGACCGCCGAGTTCTCCCGGTCGGGCGCCACGACCCACACCTCGCCCAGGCTCTCGAGCGCGTCCGCCAGCACGTGAATCCCCTCGGAGTGGTACCCGTCGTCGTTGCTCAGCAGCAGGAGCGGTTGCGCCACGCGGGGAGTATACAGAGACAGGGACCAGGAAGCAGGGGTCAGGGGTCGGCGAGTGACAGGCTCTGCCAATCTTGAGAATGGCTGCCAGGAAATCACTGTCCCCTGTCCCCTGTCACCTGTCCGCTGTCCCCTCTCCTCTCACCAGGCGAAGGCCTGTCGCTCGAGAACTTGACGCAGGGCAGGCTCGCGTTGCTCCATGATCCCATCTGCTCCGAAGTATTTCTTCAGGACCCGCGCCCAATCTCGGCTCCGTGTCGTGGCGGCCATGAGGGAAAGATCGCGCTCGATCGCCTCCACGTCTTGGTCGTGATACCGATCGGTGTGCAGAACCGAGGCCATCGCGACCCGCGGGCGCTCCCCCGGCTCTTCGCCGGGCCAGCCGACGCAAAGGCCGAAGAGGGGGAGAACGCCGGAGGGGAGCGCAAGCAGCTCAACCACCTCCTGGATCCCGTTCAGGATTCCGCCGACGCACACCGTGCCAAGGCCGACTGACTCCGCGGCGTCTATGAGGCGCTGCGCCGCCAGAGTTGCATCCACCATCGCGAAGTGGAGGCCGGTTGCCGGGAAACGTCCCGCCGTGCCGCCGCGGTGCTCGAGAACGCGCGCCAGCCGGTGAAGGTCCCCGCAGACGACCAGGAATTCCGCGGCTTCCACGATATGACGCTGGTCGCCCGACAGCACGGACAGCCGCTGCCTCAGGGCCGGATCGCAGATCCGCACGAAGCTGTACATCTGTCCGGTGGCGTCCGTTGGCGCGCGCTGCGCCTCCGTGACCAGGCGCTCGAACATCCCTTCCGGCAACGGCTCGGGCCGGAAGACTCTGATCGAACGGTGAGCAGAAAGGATGCGATCGACGCTCATGCCCATACGATACCGCCCCCGGTCTGGTTCCGGCGGGGGCACACGCGCTCGGGCCAAAATCCCGGGGAACGACGCCGGGGCCTTCCTCGAGCGACCCGGCCCCGCGTCCTCACTCTGCCGGGATCACGAGGGCCAGGATCAGGTACAGGATCGCGCCGGGAATAATGCCCGTGAAGAACGTCGCAACCAGATAGACCACGCGCATCAGGGTCGGGTCAAGGTCGAAGTACTCCGCAAGTCCCCCGCACACACCGGCGAGCTTCTCGCCCTCGCGTCTCCGGCGCAGTATGCGGGGCGCGCCCGCGACCCTTGCCCCGCACACGGGACAGAACCTCGCGCCGGCGGGAACCTCGCGCTGGCAACGGTGGCATGTCTGAGCGCTTGCAGCCATCGCCCACCTCCGCGTCACTCTACGCACCGGCCCACCAAAGGTTTCGCCTCGGAATCCCGCCGCTGCGTCGAGGTCCCCAGCAAAGATGGTCCGTCCTCCGCGGTCGCGAGAGCGATCGCCGCCAGTTCGTCCGTCCATTCACATCCGTGTTCACACCTGCTCTTCGAAGCCGTCATCGGAAAGAAGATGAGCATCGAGGGAACACGAGGAGACCGAAGAACACCTCGCGCCCTCATCGCTCAGGCGAGCGAAATCAGAACATCGAAAGTCTTCGACGACTCGACACGACGACGCGTCATCATCACGACTCACGACCCGACGACTCGACGATCGACACCGCTCGAGGGGTGGGGACTTGACAAGCACAACAAGTGTGTATAATCAAGTCAAGGAGGAGCGACATGCCAATGAAGAAGAAGGCCGCCAAGAAGACTGCAAAGAAGAAGGTAGCAAAGAAGACCGCCAAGAAGAAGGTCGCGAAGAGGAAGAAGAAGTAAGCCCGCGCGTCGCGGGTCTTTCTTTGCAGTCGAACCGCTGTACTTCGTCGGCGCGTGCGGGTGACTGCACCGCCGACGCTCTCTGGAAGGTGATGAGGTCGCCTCTCCGGGGTCAAGCGGGTGGTACCAGTTCTCTTCAGCCATCGGGGTCAAAGCCCAGGTGGCTTCCTTTTTTCCGGGGAATGGCGGCGGCCACCGCAAGGAATTTGGGCGCGCCCACCCACTCGGAACACGCTGCCCTCAGGAACGCCAGCGAGAAGAGGGACGCCGGTGGTTCCAGCCACCGGCGTCCTATCGTCATTCAGAACTGGTAGCGCACCCTGACCGCCACGCTCCGCGGCGGTATCACGTGCGTTCCTCCAAACACGGAGAGGATATTGTACACGCCCTTCCAGTCGAACGCATTGAGGAGGTCGACCTGGACGGAGAACGGAACATGGTAGTGTGAGAGATCGGCGCCCACGGAGAAGTCCCAGATGGTCCGCGACCTGATGCGATTCGGGTCGAAGTTCGATCCACTGTTAACCTTAACGTAAGGGGCCGCCCAGGAGTTGTCGGGATCCGCAGTCAAGCTACCCGGGTCGGCATCTGTGACGAGACCCGAGTCGTACCGCACGTTCGCCGCCAACCAGAAGCCGGTGTTGCCAAGGTCGTAGCTCACCCCGCTCTGGAGCTGGAGGTCCTGGTCGTGGTCGATGATGAACGGACCGCTCGTAAGGCTATCGAGGACCTCAACGTCGAGGAACAGCCCGCCGACGGGCGGCGCCACGTAGATCGCGCGGGTGTGACCGAGCGAAAGGAACCCCCGGAAACCACCGGTCTTTGCCAGGTCCAGCCGCACGTCCCACCCGTGGAGATCGCCACTGGAGAATGCGAGCGGGAAGACGATTCCGGTGTTGAGGAACTGGTCCTGGTCGCCGGTGTACGTCGAGCGACGTTCCCAGAAGTCGACGTCCAAGCGCATCTTCGAACCGATCGCCTGCTGAGCGCCGACGGTGAAGGCGTCCTGCCTCTCCGAGTGGATGAGCAGCGAGCCGCCGCCCAGCTGCCGTGATTCCTGGATCGGGGGCGGGGCCAGCGCTGCCAGCTCGGGGGAAGAACCGAGAAGGATGTTCTCGTACTCCGGTGTGTAGAAGACCCGGTTATACGAGACCCTGACCGCGGTCCCGGTTCGTGGAAAAAGATAAACCGCACCGATCCTCGGTTCGAGCTGGGACTCGCTGACCGGAACGTTGTTGTTGTCGTAGCGGACGCCAAGATTGGCGGTGAAGTTACCGAGACGGATATTGTCCTGCAAGTAGACGGCGTAGTAGGTACCTGTCTGCTGGTCATGGAAGAGGAAGGGAGTTCCACCACGGGTGAGGTCGTGCGGCGCAAGGTTGGGGTTGTAGTCCGGCGAGGACGGGTCGTTAAAGGTCGGGTCCGTGATCCCGAAGGTGAAGTTCTCCTCGATGGGGAAGCGCTTGACCTCGCCGCCGAGCTTGATCTCGTGCACCCCGGTGGCCCAGGTGAGCGAAGGTGCCAGGCCGTAGTTGTCGAGCGAGCGCCTCGACGTCGCCTGCACTGGCGTGTCGCCCGGCGACGAATCGAGTTCGAAGGTTGAGAAGCGCACGAAACCGGGGACGTCAAGCACGGATTCCGAAGAAAGCACGCCCTGGTAGCCGAGGTTGTAGTTGGCGTCGGTGGTGAAGACGCGCTGAGCCTGGCCCGCGGCCTGCTGCGTGTAGGTGTTCGGCACGTCACGGTTCGTGCGCCCTGCCAACATCGTGAGACGGAACGTGTTCGAGGGATCTGGGACCCAATCTAGGCGCAGAAAACCCCGGGCGGTGTTGCCGCTATTTTGCAGGTTGTCAAAGTTGACCGGGTCGACGAAGCGATCCGACTGGGCGCCGTTGACCGACCCGAACAGGCCGAACGAGTTAGTCCCGTAACCGACGGACGCGCCCCCTTCGTAAGTGGAAAAGCTGGAGGCGCCGACAAACGCTTCGCCCTTGACGCCGCCGCTGCCGAGGCCGCTCTTAGTGGTGAGGTTGATGACGGCGCCGATCTTCTCGCCGAACTCCGCCGGGACGTTGCCGTAGATCACCTCGATCGACTGCGCGATGCCTGGATCGATCGAGTTTGAGAAGGTGATGCCTGTTTGGTCGGAGATGATCTGGCCGTCCATCACGTACTCGCTCTGACTGTGCGCCCCTTGGAAGTGGAATCGTCCGTTCTCGTCCTTGGCAAAGCCGGGCGTCGCGGTGATGATTTGCTCCATCGCCCGCGCCGAGATGGTAGCCGGCGCCCTCGCGATGTACGACTTGTCGATGTCGACATGGCTCGTCGAAGTGTCGGTCTCGAGCTGAACGGCAGTCGGCTCGGCCTCCACCGTCACCGACGCGGTCACCGGTGCCAGCTCGAGTCGGACCGTGACGTTCACCGCCACGATCGAGCGCACCTCGACGCGCTGGTGCACGGTTTTGAACCCCTGGACCTCGATGTGGAGCTCGTATGGGTTAAACGGCACGTTGAAGAACCTGAAGCTGCCATCCTTCGTGGTCAACGCTGCAGCCTTGAATCCCGCAATGTCGTTCTTGAGCAGGACGGTGACGGTGGCCACCGCGCGCCCGTCCTGATCGACTACGCGCCCCGTCACGGCGCCAGCGGTCTCGGCGCGTGCCGACAAGACACCGACCCAAAGCGAGAAGAAAGCAACAGCGAGAAAACGCTTTCCAAATAAACGAGTTGAGGTTGACATAGCCTGGTCTCCCAATGCGGCTTTCGGACCCTGCCGCAGCCCGCGGCAGAGCAAGCGGAAGAACTCGGGAAAAGCGGGGAGTGGTCAGGCCGCAGTTGGCGGCGAACGCGAGTCGGCGCAGACGAGAGCAGGCGCCGGCGGCGCCGCCAACGCGACCACGGCGATGGGGATGCAAGGCGCGGTTGGCGTTAGCGCGGTCGCGCCCGCGACGTCGCCGTAGGCGTGGGACAGCACACATGCGACGCAGGGCTCGCTCGGCACCGTTGAGCCGGAATGCAGGTGGAACGCTGCCGACCGGGCGTCCGGGTCGGTAATTACCGAGATGGGCACGTGCGCGAGCAGGCCGGATTGCTCGCCGACGCTCCCGCCAGGATGCCTGTGCAGCGTCGCACTTCCCGCCCCAAGCAAGGTCAGGGCAGCCAGCACCAGGCCAGTAGCTCGCCGGCACCCTCGGAGGCGCGTCAGCACGTTCACGCAATAACTCGAAACCGAGACCCCTGTCAAGAATTCCCGGAGGTGCGTCAGGCCCGCAAATCTGGCAAACTAGAGCCACATGGCAACGCTTGAGAACATCCACGGCAAGCTAGGCGCCTGCAGCGACGGCCGAATCGAAGGCTGCCGACGCGGTGGCGGTGCCGTCCGTTTCCGCCTCAGTGCACCCCGGACGGTGCCGGGAGGGGCGGTCATCGTTCCCTTCCCGCCCGTGGCGCAATTGGAGCCGTCATGGCCCTGCTCCTAGGCGTTGCCGCGGTGTTCTCGACCCTGCTGGGCGGGCTGTTCGCCCTGAAGCGGCAGGACAAGCTCCACCTTATCCTCGGCTTCAGCGCCGGCGCCGTGATCGGCGTGGCCTTCTTCGATCTGTTGCCCGAGGCGTTGGAGCTGGGCACGAAACGCTACGGTGCCTCGCCGGTCGCCACGACTATTGCGGTGGGCTTTCTGTTGTACATGCTGCTCAACCGTGTCGTGCTGCTGCATCCCCATGTGCTCGAGGATGACATCACCTCCGAGGGCAAACCGACCTGGCTTGGGGCGGGCAGTCTTTGCATCCACAGTTTTCTCGACGGCATGGGGATCGGATTGGCGTTCCAGGCGTCTACAGCCGTGGGCGTGGTGGTGGCAATGGCGGTGCTGGCACACGATTTCTCGGACGGCATCAACACCGTGGGCATGGTCCTCAAGAACACCGGCGAGCGCAGACAGGCGTTCCGCTGGCTGCTGGTCGACGCGGTGGCCCCGCCCCTCGGCGTGATCTCGACCTTCTTCTTCTCTCTGCACGAAGCCGAGCTTGGCCTGGTGCTGGCGCTGTTCTGCGGCTTCTTCCTCTTTATTGGCGCCAGCGACCTGCTGCCGGAGGCTCAGCATCGGCATCCCAAGCTGGTCACAAGCCTCCTGACGATGCTCGGGGCGTTCATCATCTACGTGGCGATTCACGTCTCCCGGATATGAGCACGTAAGGTACGCAGGCCGACCTCCAGGTCGCTCAGGCGGCGGCGGTGCGAAAGAAGAGCGTGCGGTAGGCGGCGAGCACAAGCAGCGCCGCGCCGAAGGTTGCCACGATCGTGGCTCCGGTCGGGAGGTCGAGCACGAACGAGAGCCCAACGCCGCCGGCGGAGACGAGCGCTCCCATCCCCCACCCTATCGCCAGCCGGACGCCCAGGCGCTCGGTGAAGAGCATCGCTGTCACCGAGGGCACGATCAGGAAGCAGAAGACGAGCAGGACGCCGGCGATCGCCACCGACGAGGTGACGACGAACCCGAAGGACATGTAGAACAGGAGATCCCAGAATCGAACGTTCACGCCTTGCCGCTCCGCCTCCGGTTCGTCGAGGGAGATCAGCAGGAACCGCTTTCGGAAGACGAAGTGGAACAGCCCGATCAGCGCGTAGAGGACCGCGGTCTTTCCGATCTCGTACCAGCTCACGGCAAGGATGTTCCCGACCAGCATCTCCTTGAGGTGCTCGGTCTCCTCGGTCGCCTTCGACATCACCAGGATCGCGACCGCAGCGGAAACCACGTACACGATCCCGATGATCGCCTCCTGGGGGATCCGCGTCTTCCGATGGGCCCGGGTGAACGCGAAGATCGCCGCGCCGACGAAAGTGAAGCCGAGCGAGAACAGGTACGCCCCGGCAGACGTGTGGACGTCGTAGCCGACGAGGTACGCGACGGTGAGCCCCAACGCGGCGATCTGGGCGAGCGACAGGTCCACGAAGATCACCCCACGTTCGACCACGTGGACCCCGAGGTACGCGTGGATCCCGGTGAGGATGAGGCTGGCCACGAAGGCCGGCAGGAGGATCTGGAAGGCGGTCATTGATGCCCTCTCATGGCGTTGACAAAGGCGTTGACATCGTAGTCGAAGAGATCGATGTAGTCCTTGATCTCGGGGATGCCACCGACCGATGGGTAGAAGGTGAGCACAGCCGCCCCCGTCTTTTCTGCGATGTATCTGGGGGTCTTGGTGTCGAAGTAGGGCTCAACCAGGATCAGAGGCACCTTCTGTGCGGTGATCAAGTTGATAATCTCCAGGGTGTGGGTTGGCGAGGGTGGGATGCCCGGCTTCGGCTCGACGGTTCCGACGATCTCGAGCTTGAAGGCCTTGGCAAAGTTCGGCCACGACTGGTGGAAGGTCACGACTCTGGTGCCGGCGAAGGGAGCCATCTTGGCCCGCCACTCCGACTCCTTGGCCGTGAGCCTCTCCTCGAAAGCTGCGAGGTTCGCATCGAAGGTCGCCTTCCCCGCGGGATCGAGCTCCGCGAGCCGGGCGGCGACCGCACGTGCGATCACGCGGCCGTTCTCAGGGTCTGTCCAGTAGTGCGGGTTCCCGTAGGGGTGCACGTCGCCCATTGCGCGGGTCACGACCTGCGTCGGGCGCTCGAGGATGTCGCACCCGATGGAGGCATCCAGGTAGCCCGGACTGCCGGGGTGGATCTTCTCGTTGCGGCTCTGGTCGATGAGCGGGGGGAGGTACCCGATCTCGAGCTCGAGCCCGGCCACGATCAGGAGGTCGGCCCGCGACAGCTTCAAGATGAAGGACGGCTTTGCGTCCACGAAGTGCGGATCCTGGTAGCCCTTTGCCAGCGCAAAGGTCTCGACCCTGTCGCCGCCGACCGTGTCCGCGATCGAGGCGAAGTCCTGCAGCGAGGTCACGACGCGGAGCTTGGCGTGCGCCGACGCCGCCAGACTCGCCAGGAGGACGACAATGGAGACAACGCGTGTGGTTCTCATAGGATCACCTCAAAAGGGGTGGGCGCCGTGGGCGCCGATCGCGAACTGCACCTGCAAGAACAACTCGTTGGCGGTGTAGGTTTCGGCCGACACGCTGTTCGGGCCGCCGTAGCGACGTTGACGGAACTCGGCTCGGAGCTGAGAGAACTCACTTGGCCAGAAGGTGAGGATCGCCGCAACTCCATCGTCCTTGATGGCCGCGTCGTCGGTGTGTTCCGCGGCCTCGACGCGCGCGCCGGCAAACCAGCGCTTGGCGAGCTGGTAGTCGGCCGCGAGGTACCAGCCGATGGCGTCCTGCGTGCCGCCGTCCTGCTCGCGGCGGCTGGAGAACAGTTCGCCCCGGACGGTGGCCGAGCGGTATGTGCCCTGACGCAGCGGCTTCCAGCGGAACGTGAAGTCGAGCGCGCCGATCCCCGTCGTGGTGTCGGCGGCGACTCCGTTGTGGCCGAAGGCGTAAGAGAGGCCGAGGTCGAGGTTAGTGGAGTCTGAGAGGTCGCCAAACAGGCGGTAGTGGACGTTGTAGGCGAGGTCGGAGCGCTTCGGCGCGGCGAAGGGCCCGCCGTCGCCATCAACGATTTGCAGCGTTAGCTCCGAGAACGTCTCACCCAAGGGGATCAGCTTGGCGAGCGAGACGCCGTCGCCGTTCCAGCCCTCCGCCCCGCCCAGCAGGTTGTCCTGGGTCAACGGCGAGTCGGCCCACGGCCAGACGTGCGGATGCAGCGAGTTGATCTTGCCGAACGCGAGCTTCATCCGACCGACCTTGACAAGCAGGTCCCAGGGCAACGCCGTGAACGTCAGGAACCCCTCCTCGACGGCGACCTCCTCGTCCGAGAAGGAGATGAAGAAGTCTGCGCGTGCGTATGGGTCGACGACGGCCTGCAGGCCCAACTCGGACTCCTCCAGGCTCATGCTCGGTCGCTCATCGACGGAGTTGGATCCGCCGACCGCCAGGAAGTTACCGATCACCGAGATCGCGGGATTGAAGTAGTTCGCCGTCTGGGTCGTTGCCGGAGCGGGCGCCGGTGTCGGGGTCGGCTGCGGCGGTGGGGCTTCCTGGGCGAACGCTCCCCTGCCCGCAATCAAAGCGATCACAAGTGCGCAAACGTGCAATTCGGGGGTTCTCAAGGTGCCTCCTCTCCCAGCGTACCGATGAATGTACCCCGGAACTGCGGGGTCATCAGGGATGGAGCCGCCTAGAGGAGGGCTGGGGGCGCGCGGCCACTGAACACAAGGGGCAGGAGCTTGAGCTTCGGGGTCGTGCGGCCGGTGATAGCCCTCGGAACTGCGTGCGGGACCCCCTGTACAACCGATGCGCCGCGGGCCGACGACGCCGAACCATAGAGCAGGCAGAGCGGGCACGCGTGAGGCGCCGACGTTGTGTGCGGGGCGGCCGGCGCCAGAGCTGCGGTGGAAGTCCCTGCAAGCGCCACGGGCGAGGACGCAGGCTCGGCATGAAGCCCGAGCGACCCGCCCACGCTCAGCGCCGCGGCCAGCAGCAACGCCGCCCGCACGAAGCGTCCGCACCGGAGCCGAGCGATCATCATCGCAGGAAACCCCAATCGCAACGGGCCTATTCCTTCCGTCCGTGGAGCGGCCCGGTACGCCCGTGATTACTCAGGCGCAGCATAGTCCTGCTCACCGGCCGCGTCAATACCCAGCGCAGCTCCTGTCCCGCGGGCCGGAAGACCAGAACCCAGCGTATGGGGTACGGGAGTTCACCGATCCCGGCTTCGCGAACACCACGACTGCCTTGCTGTCACCCCACTCCACCACGCGCTCGGAGGTGAAGCCGTGGCGTGCCAGCACTGCGGCGAGCGCAGGGTCCCTCGCGAGATCGTCGCGGTAGAGCCCGAAGCGGTCAGCGCCAGGGATTGCCTTCTCGAGGTCCGCCTCGCGCGGGGGGACCGGGAGCCCGCGAACTTCCACGCGGTTGCCGAAGTACAGCCTGTCCCCGTACGCCCAGGCCTGAGAGAGGGCCACCACCCGGACGCCGATATCGGAGGCCATCGAACGGGCGGCGGTGACCGCTGCCATCGACTTGCCTGCGAGCACGCGCACCCCGAGTACCTCGGATGCGAGGGTGAGCACGACGAGCGTCGTTGACAGCCACGGGCGCCAGCGCCTGTGCATGACGGCAAAGCCGCCGGCTCCCAGGATCGCCAGGAAGGGGATGGCCCCCTGGAGGTAGCGTAGCTCCTTGTGCGCGATGAACGAGAGGAGAACCAGGGGGACCGCGACAAACATCCATGCGGGCCGCACCGGGCGCACGCGCCAGGCCAGGAACAGTGCGGGCAGCAGCGTCGGCGGAAGCCAGAACACGACTCGCGCGAAGTAGAACAATGGGGGATGCGTCGAAAGACCGGATGCACCCTCGCCCAGCAGCATGAGCCGCCCGAGAGCTCCGAGACTCGCCAGTGGGCTCCCCCAGGTAAGCACATTGACGAAGCCCGAAACCAGCACGACGCCGAGCCCGAAGCCGGCGAGCACTCCAAGGGCTCGCCGAAACGACACTGACTTCCCCTCCCCGTACACCAGGACGAGGAGGAGCGAAGGCAGTAGGTACATCCCCTCGCTGTACCGGACCATAAACGCAAGCGCGAGGAGGACACCCCCGGTCGCGCCGCGTGCCACGTCCTTCCCGGCGCCCGAGAGAACAATCGCGGCCGCGAGCACGAACGTTGTGGAGACCGTCCGCGGGTACACCGTGCTCCCATAGGCCAACGGCAGCCAGTGAAAGGCGTAGATGCCCGCCGCCAATCTTGCCGCCGTTCTGTCGCTCAGCCAGAGCTGCGCAAGACGGTAGACCAGAACGATGTTGAGCGACGCGAGCAAGACGAAGGGAACGGTCGCGCACAGCACAAGAGGAAAGGTCTCTGCGAGGCCGAGCGCGCTCCCCAGGCGTACGAACGGTGCCACCAGCACGTCCGGGAGAAACAGGTTCCTCACGTTCCACGGGCTGTAATGGAGGCCGCGGGCGGCCCGGAACGCCTCCTCGAGGATCTCGACGTCGTCTCCGCCGAGGAAGCCGAAGAAACGCCAGGCGAAGAAGACCCTCATGGCTGTCGTGACGGCCACCACGAGCCAGAGCACGCGGTCGCGCAGCCAGGAGCCGGGGTCTGGTGCCATGGGCGCTCGTCAGCGCGCGTCCGGCTCCCTGCGCCCCGGATCCCCCCGCGGCCCCGAGGGGGAGCCGTCTGGCACCCGCTCCCCCACCCCGTGCAACCCATCCGCGCCCGGGTGACCAATCTGGGCGATCCGGATCGTGCGTGTCGGGAACGCGAACGAAGTTCCCGTTCGCTCCACGATCTCCGCTATCGCGAAGTTGAGGTCCTCGACGATGGCCGTGTATTCGACATAGTCGCGCGTCGCGATCCAGCACCAGATCTCGACCCGAAGCGACGACTCGCCGAAGGCAGCGAAACGCACCCTGTGGGTCTCTGGGACTACCTTGGGATGGGTGCGGAGCAGCTGGTTGATCCCCTCGATCACGCTGGTGAGCTGGCCGCGGGTGGTGTCGTAGCGGAGTCCGAGCACCGGGTTGTACATGATGCTGTCGCGCGCGGAGTAGTTCTCCACCCTCCCGGCAGCTATCAGGCCGTTCGGAATGGTGACGAGCGTCCGGGCGAGCGTCCGCAGACGGGTGGAGCGCAGCCCGATATCCTCCACCGTTCCCTTGTCCTCGCCTATCGCGACGAAGTCCCCCACCTCGAAGGGGCGGTCGCTCGCTATGGACGCCGTGCCGAACAGGTTCTCCAGCGATTTCTGGGCCGCGAAAGCGATCGCGGCGGCGGTCAACCCGAGGGCCCCGAGCCCCGCAATCATGTTGATGCCGATGAGATCGAGGATAGCGAAACCGATGAGAAGCACCACAACGGACTTGGCCACCCGGGTCGCCACGGGAAGGAAGCCCAGCCCGGCCTGGCTCCCGGCCCTGGCCGTCTCGCGCACGTGCTCCGCACCGGCGTCGACGAGACGCACCAGGAACCACCCGACACCGAGGAGGGCGAGGAGCTTGGCGATGTAACGAACGATCGTCCAGCCGAGGGGCACGAGCCCGAGCCACCGTGCGGCGATCAGCAGGACCAACGCAGACAGCAGGACTGTCGCGGGCCCGTTGAGGGCCCACCCGACAGCATCATCCCACCTGGCCATCGTGCGGCGTGCCAGACGGACGAGCAGGCGAACGATCCAGCGCGCCAGGTAGCGGCTCACGAGCCACGAGGCGAGCAGGCCAGCGAGGATGCCGAGCCACTGCGCAAGCTGGAGATCGGCTACCGAAACCGCGAACAACGCCAGCGGCGCATGGTCGCCCAGCCAGCCGTACCCGTGGGCCGCGTACATACGGTCGATCTCGGCCACCGTCTCCTGCGAGACCGTCCAGACGTGGCCGAGCTCGGCGTCCGCCCGATGGGTCAGCAGGAGCTCCACTGGCTGTTGCCGGACCGGCACGATCGCGAAGAGCTGCTGGTTCTCGGGTATGCCCGTCTCCGGGGTGCCGAGGGGTTCGTTCGACAGCCTTGCGAGGTCCACCCATCCGGTGCGTTGGAGAACCAGCATCAGGCGGCGCGAGAGATGTGCCCCCTCCTCGCGCTGGCGCTCGGGAGGGATGCCTCCGAGGTCCAGATAGTACGAGGCGATGTCGAAGCGCCCCTCCTGACACGCGGCGAGGAAACCGGCCACCGCCTCGCGCGGGGTCCCGCGCTTGACCTCGGACGGTATAGCCCCGAGGCCGACGTCGAGGGGCTCGGCGCCCCGCGGCGCTTCGCCCTTGACCAGCACGCGGTACCAGAACGGTATGCTGGCCACGGTCTCTCGCGAGAAGAGCCATGCCAGCTCGTAGGGGGAGAGGCCAACGGTGTGGCGGAGTATGACCTCGCCGGTGATCCCACTCCTCTCGAAACGCTGTGCGACGACGACGTTGGTCGGCTTGCCGGCTTCGGTCGGGCCCGCCTCATCCTCGGTGGTCACCGCATCGGAGCGTGCCTTGAGGAGCTGAAGCACCCGATAGAGCTTCTCTGCACCCTCGGCCCCGACCCTGCTCTGCTGTGAGGGCGCGGTTGCGCTGAGGTCGAGCAGGTTGGCGGCCTGGTCGAACTTCCCGGCTTCAGCCAGGGTCAGGAACGACCGCCACGTCGCGGCCGGGGAGTTTCGAACCGCGCCTGGCGGTGGCGCACCGAGGCCGGCGTTGATCGCCTCCCGCCGGGCGATCTCCTGCTGCGCGGCCTCCACACCATGGGCTGCGGCCAGCGCGGCGGTGACGAGCAGCGCCGCCGCTCGCAATGGGTGTCGTCGCCTCGTCGAGGCCTGTCCATGCTTCGCGTGTGCCATCATCCCGCTCTCCGCGCGAAGGATAGCAGGGGTCGGCGTGTGCGGCTGCGCCGTCGTCAGTCGCGGCCCAAGGCCTTGATCAGTCCCGCGCGAGCTTGCGCGAGCGCGTACTCCGCCTGGACCTGCTGGTACGCGGCGCTGGTCAGGGCGAGCTGGGCGTCGCCCAGCTCGATGATGCTCCCGACGCCGGTTTCGTACCGCCCTTCGGCGAGCCGAAGGCGATCCTTGGCGTTCACGAGCGCCTCGCCCGTGGCCGTGAGGGCGGTCCTCGCCGCGAGCACGGTAAGACGAGCCTGTTCCACCTCGAGCCGCACCTGCAGGCGCTCGCTCTCTGCCTGTGCATGGACGTTGGCGAGGTTCGCCTGGGCCTGACGGATCTGCGCACGCGTCTGGCCCCCCTGGAAGATAGGGATGGAAAGGCCCAGCCCGGCATCCCAGTTCCACGCCAGGCTCGAGGTCTGCTGCCCGGCGTCGGTGAAACCTGCAGAGAACACCAAGCTCGGTCCGAGGGCACCCTGGATCGCGCGAACGTTCAGCTCCTGAGCGCGAATGTCGTCCTGCAGCGCCGCGATTTCAGGCCGCGCCTTGAGGGCCTCCTCAAGAAGAACGTCTGTCACATCATCCTCACCCTCGACCGGCGGCTGCGTTTCGTCCGCCACGTCGTAGTCGGTGGAGCCCTCGACACCCATCGCCTGGTTGAGCTGCGCCTTCGCGATTGCGTAGGCGTTTTGTGCGGTAATCAACTGCACGTCGGCGTTCGCCACGTCGGTCTTCGCCTGAGCGAGGTCGATCTCCGGCCTCGTCCCGACATCCACGAACCCCTGGATCTGGTCCAGGTGTTTCTGCTGGTTGGCCAGGGTGTCGACGGCGACCGTGACGGCGGACTTGGCGGCGCGTGCCTGGAAGTACGCCGAGCGGACTCCGAAAAACACCTGGCTCAGGATCGTGCGCTCGCTGGTGCGCTGCGCGTCCGCGCTGGCCTGCGCCGACCTCCATCTCGAGCGGGACTGGCCGAAGTCGTAAATGAGCTGGCTCGCGGAGAGACCGAGAGTGTAGTAGGGGAACGACTCCCAGCTCAGGCTGCTGCTGGTCTGCCCTGTCGAGGAGCCGGGTCGCGCGGAGATATTGCCCGTCGCGCGCTGGTAGCTCGCGCTGCCGCCCACCTGGGGCAGGAGCGGCGACATGACCGCGTCCGCGTTCGCCACCGCCGCCTGCGTCGCGGCAGTCGCCTGGCGGAGCTGGGGCTGCTGGGCACTCGCGACGCGCAATGCCTCCTCAAGGGTCAGTACCCGTGGCGGTGCGGCCGGGGCGGTTGCAGCGAGAACGAGAAGGGCCAGGTCTGTGATCATCATTCGAACCTCAAAGCCTCGATCGGGTCCAGACGCGAAGCCTTCTGGGCCGGGTAGAGGCCAAAGACAATGCCGACGACCGCACTGAAGACTACGGAAATGACGATGATGTCCGGTCGCATCAGCATCGGCCAGTGAAAGCGCGCCGCCAGGAGCCGACCGAACACCACGCCAAGGACTATGCCAATGAAACCGCCGGCGGTTGCCAGCGTCAGCGCCTCGACGAGGAACTGCGCAAGGATGTTGCGCGGCTTCGCCCCGACGGCCATGCGCACGCCGATCTCGCGGGTGCGCTCGGTGACCGACACGAGCATGATGTTCATGATCCCGATGCCGCCGACCAGCAAAGCCACGGCGGCGATCGCCGCGAGTAGCGTGGTCATGGTCTTGGTCGAATCCTCCTGTGCACTCGCGAGCTCCGTCAGGTTGCGGATCGAGAAGTCGTCGTCCTGCCCTGGACCGATGTGGTGGCGATCCCTCAGAAGGTTGGCGATCTGCACCTGGGCCCGCGCCGTTGCCGCCTCCGACGTCGCCCCGACGAAGATCTGCCCCGCGATGTACTGCTGCAACCCCCCCTGGATTTTTGTCTGAAACGTCTTGAGGGGGATGAACGCCACGTCGTCGAAGTCCTGTCCCCAAGAGCTCTGCCCCTTCGTCGCCAGCACCCCCTTGACCTCGAAGGGGACGTTCTTGATCCGGATGACCTGCCCGACCGGGTTGGCGTTGGCGCCGAAGAGATTGTTCACGACCGTCTGTCCCAAAAAGACCACCTTCGTTCCGCTTTCGGCGTCGGAGTCGCTCATCGGTGAGCCCGCCGCAACCGGCCAGTTGCGGATGAGGAAGAACTCCGGCGTCGTGCCGTACACCCTCGTGCTCCAGTTCTGATCCTCGGACTGCAACTGAGCGCCGCTCACGAGCTGCGCTGCGGCGTACCTGACGGTCGGGACCTCCGTTCGGATCGCGCGCAGGTCTTCCCAGGTCAGCGTTGGCATGCTGCCGAACCCTCCGCGCATCCCTCCGGAGGTGGTGGAGCCCGGAAGGACGATGAGCAGGTTGGATCCCATCGCCGCGAACTGCGCCTCGACTTGTGCCTTCGCCCCTTCGCCGATAGCCACCATGGCGATCACCGCGGAGACACCGATGATGATTCCGAGGGTGGTGAGGAAGGAGCGCATCTTGTTA
>DATKMD010000143.1:0-28701 GCA_035542075.1 Thermoanaerobaculaceae bacterium | reverse complement strand
TTCGAGCAGATCACAGGTGGGGAGCTCCCTGCAGACCCGCCGCTCGCCGACCTGGACGCCGAGATCCGTCGCCTCGCTCACGCCCTCTCAGGCGACTCCCGGGAGCTGCTGGCCACCTGGCCAGAACTCCGGAAGGAGTATGCCGGCGACACTTTCAGCTACACCGTCCGCGGGAAGGACATCACCGTGCCGCTCACCTCTCTCTCGCTCGCCGGCACCCACATCCCGAAGGTGGCGTTGCCGGAGCTTGAGGACTGGGGTGACATCCTGCTCTTCCTTGCGCTCGAGAACGTCCCTGGCGCCTATCCCTACACCGCGGGCGTGTTTCCGTTCAAACGCATCGAGGAGCTGCCCACCCGCATGTTCGCGGGCGAGGGCGGCCCCGAACGCACAAACGCCCGCTTCCACTACCTCTCGCGTGGGCAGTCGTTCGTGCGCCTCTCGACCGCTTTCGACTCGGTGACCCTCTACGGCGAGGATCCCGCCGAGCGCCCGGACATCTACGGGAAGGTTGGTCAGTCCGGGGTCTCAATCTGCACCGTCGAGGACATGGAGCGCCTCTACGCCGGCTTCGATCTTTGCGCGCCAAATACCTCCGTTTCGATGACCATCAACGGTCCGGCACCGATGATCCTCGCGATGTTCTTCAACGTGGCGGGGCGCCAGGAGGCCAAGCGCCGACTCATCGCCGAAGGGCGGCTTCGCGGCAGACCGGAGGAGGCGCTGCAGCCCGTCGTGTACGGCAACCCATGGCACGAGATCGCCGCGATGCTCAAGCCCGGTGAGTGGGAGGACGCTCTGGCGCGCGCGGTGTCGCAGGTCCGAGGCACCGTCCAGGCAGACATCCTCAAGGAGGATCAGGCCCAGAACACGTGCATCTTCTCGACCGAGTTCGCACTGCGCATGATGGGCGACATTCAGCAGTGGTTCTCGGAGCACGACGTCCAGAACTTCTACTCCGTGTCGATCTCGGGCTACCACATCGCCGAGGCAGGCGCCAACCCGGTCTCCCAGCTCGCCTTCACACTGGCCAACGGCTTCACGTATGTCGAGTACTACCTCGCGCGCGGCATGGCGGTGGATGACTTTGCCCCGAACCTCTCGTTCTTCTTCTCCAACGGGATGGACCCGGAGTACACGGTGATCGGCCGCGTGGCGCGACGTATCTGGGCGAGCGCCATGCGCGGGCGCTACGGCGGCAACGGTCGCTCCCAGAAGCTGAAGTACCACATCCAGACCTCGGGCCGATCCCTGCACGCGCAGGAGATCGCGTTCAACGACATCCGCACCACCCTTCAGGCGCTCCTGGCCCTTGCCGACAACTGCAACTCGCTCCACACCAACGCATACGACGAGGCGATCACCACGCCGACCGAGGAGTCGGTCAGGCGCGCGCTCGCGGTCCAGCTCATCAACACCAAGGAGTTCGGCCTGCTCGCCAACGAGAACCCGTGGCAGGGCTCCTCATTCGTGGAGTGGCTCACGGACCGGGTGGAGCAACGCGTGCTGGAGGAGTTCGACCATCTGTCCGAGCGAGGCGGGGTGCTGGGCGCCATGGAAACCGGATACCAGCGCTCGAAGATCCAGGAGGAGTCGCTTCACTACGAGCGCCTCAAGCACTCCGGGGAGCACCCGATCATCGGCGTCAACACCTTCGTCGATCCCCACCGCGGCGAGAACGTCCTCGAGGCCGCAGCGCTCACCCGTTCCACCAAGGACGAGAAAGATGACCGCCTCGCCCACGTCCGCGACTTCCAGTCGCGCCATGCCGGTGATGCTGCGCCGTCAGACTCCCTCTCCCTCGGGGAGAGGGCCGGGGTGAGGGTTCCCGACCCGGCTGTCGATGCGCTTGCACCCTGGCAGCGTCCCTCGTCCTACGCGCTCTCACGCCTGCAGGAAACGGCCCGCAGCGGCGGCAACTTGTTCGCGGAGCTCCTGCAGTCCGTGTGTTCCTGCACTCTTGGCCAGATCACCCACGCCCTCTACGACGTCGGCGGGCAGTACCGACGGGGCATGTAGCCTGCTTCGAGTTTCGAGGCGTCAGCAGACACCTATGGCCCGCCCATGTACCTCCAAAGCGGGTAGCCATCCACGTCGCCGATAAAGGTGAGGCGGGCTGCGCTGAGCACCCCCTTCTGCTGAAGAAGTTTGAAGTGCTCCTTGGCGGGGTCGCTGTCGAGAAAGAAGTAGACGGGCCTGCCCATGCGAGTGAGGATCTCGCAGGTCTCCGCCAGGACCTCGAAAGTGGTCCAGACGAAACGGTACCCGGTGAGGTTGGCGTACAGCCGCACCGGTCCCGACACGTCGTCGCAGAAAACGACCGCATCCTGCCCCACCCTCTGACCCAGGAGGCGACAGGTGCGGTCGCGGAGGACGGTGCCGCCTGGCAGCTGGTGCCACCCCGCGAGCAGAGGTGCGGCAACCAGCACGGCGAGCATGAGCAGGCGTAGAAATCTGAGCTTGCGAACCAGGTGCCCGATTGCCAGCGCGCCGAAGCCGTAGAAGAGGGCGAGCCACGGGTATAGAGGCATCAGGTAGCGGTGCTCGTGCAGCCTTTCGAACGCGTACGGGAGGAGGAATGCGGCGACCGTCAGCAGGCCGGCGAGTGCAACGAGCCGGTGCCTCTTCCCAGCCACGCAGGCGACGATCCCGACCGCGACGACGGCGAGCACGGGTCCACCGAAGGCGTGAAGCATGCCACGAGCGTAGAAGACAAGATTGGGGAGGAAGTTGGTCACGCTCATCCGGCTCGCCGTGTACGGGTCGTACGTCAGCCGAAGCAGCGTTCCGAACTGCGCGTGGGTGTAAAGGGCGAGCGGCAGCAAGCCGAAGACAGTCGTGCTTGCCGCAAACAACGCGACGTCACGCACCAAACACTTGGCGTCGCGTCGTCGTGCCCACTCGATCGCGAACAGCACCAGAACGGGAACGATCGCAGCGGCGTTGGAGTAGCGCACCGTGAGTGCGGCCCCGAAGCAGGCGCCCGCGGCTGCGGGCAGCGCGGCACGGGGCTTGGTCAGGTTCAGGAACAACAGGTATGCGCTCGCCGCGGTCAGCACCATCGAGGGCACGTCACTCATGAGCAGGACCGTGTTCTCGAACACGACGGGGTTGCAGACCGCGAACACCGCGGCGGCGGCCGCGAACCACGCGCCCAGATGGCGGAGGGCGCGAAGGAAGAAGGCGAGCGCGAACGCCAGCGTCAGCACGGGGAGGATCAGCAGGGTCGCACCTGTCTCGCCGGCGGCCACGAACGGCAGGAGCAGCCACATGAGCCCCGGAGGGAAGTCATTGGAGATCTCGCCGGTCCCCAAGTCCCGGACGTAGTGACCGTGCGGGCTGAGGAGGAACGCAAGGTCACGGTCGGACGGTCGCCTTCGAAACTCCTCCACGATCCGCGGCACGAGGGGGTCGTGAAGCTCGCTGTGGAGCGGCCCGCCCGTCGCCATCGCCGTCGCGCCCTGCAGGTAGGCATAGCTGTCGCAAGCAGTCACTGCCGTCGACCGGCGTGCGATGAGTTGCACACCGTAAGGCGCCATAACGACGACAAAGACGATGAAAGCGACCGCGGTTTCGGTGTGACGCCGGTCGCCAAGCCACACGATGAAGAAGGCCAACCCGACGGCACACAAGATGACCAGGAGCCCTGCCAGCGCGGTGCGCGCGACCGCGAGGGCGAAGTCGGTTCCGGCTCGGCCGGTGCCGACCGGCGCCGGATAGAGCATCCCGGGTGGAAACGCCCGCGCGATCAGCCCGGTCGCCATCCACGAGAAGCTCACGGTGCCCAGCCCGCCGGCGTCGAAGTACCGAACCTTCAGGGCGTGGTCGCCGCGCGTCAGTCGGAGGCGCGCGGTGCGTTTTTCGGGACCGTGCCGGCCTCCGTTGTCGATCACAAGCGTATCGTCCAGGAAGACCCACGATCCGTCGTCAGAGGTGATGGTGAACCGGTACTCACCGGCGCGAGGGGCGTACAGGACACCGCTCCACTCCGCGCTGTAGCCGTCCGACTCCCCGAGGAGCCTCTTCAGATCCTCACGGCCCGCGCGGATGGCGCTCTCGGGGCGCGCCAGGGCGACTGGACCCGACCACTCCGCGTTGGTCCAGTATCGCGCTACAAGTCGATCCGGTGCCCCGACGGAGCGCGCCCCGACGTACGCCAGGGCGAGCACGACCCACACGAGGGCGAACGCAGCGATCCCCTTGCGGCTGGCGTGGCGCAAAACCTCGTCCCACCTACAGAGCGTCCCCCGGATCGGCACAGCGCGATTCTAGCGCCGAGACCCCGCGCTCTTCATGATTGCCAGAATCGTCGCCCCTGATAGCGGCTCATGATCATGTGGGGAATGCTGTATCTGGGGAGCGAGCGCACGGTGTATGGGGCGCCGGTCGAGATGGCGTGGGCGGCGAGGATACCGCTGCGAACTGCCGCCGCGATGCCCTCGCCCATGTCCACGGTGGCGAGGCCGGCGGCGTCGCCGATCAGGAACGCACCGTCCTGCTGCACCGCCGGCGTGCCGCGTCGCAGGTGGTAGGCATACCCGCGCGGCGTGCACTCGCTCCCGACCTCGAGGCCGAGCCGTGCGAGCCGCTGGAGGAGTTGCTCCCAGTGCTGACGGATACCGCCGGCGCGCCTCACCCGCGTCGCGATGCCACCCACTCCGATGGCGACGAAGCCGCCCTCCTTGGGGAGGTACCAGGAGTATCCGGGGAGCCCGCGGTCGAGGAACCACAGGTGGCACTCGGGATCGGGAGCCCTGCAGGAGAGCTCGGCCTCCAAAGCGACGATGAGGGACGCGGGTGAGCGCGGGTCCGCTTCAGCGAACAAGCCGCGGTAGACAGGGCAGGCAGTGCCGCCGGCGCCGACCAGGAGGCGACAACGGAATCGTCCATCGATGTCGAAGCCGTCGTCGTGTCGCGCGATCTCCTGCACGCGGTGTTGAACAACCTGCACGCCGGCGCGGCGGAGGAGCCACTCGTCGAACTCCCAGCGGCGAATGGCAAGCTGGCGCGTCGCGATGGGGACCCGCACCCCGCGGAAATGGAAGTGGATGCGATCGAGCCGTGTGAGGCCGTGCGGGTAGGAACCCGGCGCGATCCCCAACGTCTCGAAGACCCGGGGACTCGTCCACCCGGCGCAAGGTTTGATCCGTGGGAACATCTTGGCGTCGAGAACCAGGCACTCCTTACCCGCGCGGGCCAACGTCCACGCGCAGGTCGAGCCGGCCGGCCCACCACCCACGACGATGACCTCGGCTGTCCTCACGTCTCTTCCTCCTGGCACCCGAGCCGGGGAGGCTGCCGGCGACCCTCCCTGGTCATGACGATCTGCCAGAGCTGCGTGCTGCGGGCGCGGAACCCCGCGGCGGAGCCCAGGAGGTAGAACTCCCACATGCGCCGGAACCTCTCGCCGTACCGTTCGGCAAACGTGGGCCAGGCGGCGAGGAAGTTGCCGTGCCAGGCCATCAGCGTGCGGTCGTAGTCGGGACCGAAGTTGTGCCAGTCCTCGACGACAAACAGCCCCTCCATGGCCGCGCTGAGCTGGGCGATCGAGGGGAGCATGCCGTTGGGGAAGATGTACTTGGTGGTCCAGGCGTTTGCTGTCGTGCTGCTGACGTTCCTGCCGATCGTGTGCACGAAAGCGACACCGTCCTCGGCCAGGCAGCGGTGGGCGAGCTCCATGTAGGTGCGGTAGTTCTTGTAGCCCACGTGCTCCATGATCCCGACCGACACGACCGCGTCGTAGGTGCCGCTTGCGTTGCGGTAGTCGTCGTGGACGATCTCGACCGGCAGTCCCGCGCACACCTCGCGGGCGAGCTGTACCTGCTCGCGCGACACGTTGAAGGCGGTCACCTTCACGCCGTACTTCTCGGCGGCCCAGCGCGCGAAACCGCCCCAGCCACAACCTAGCTCCAGAACGCTCATTCCCCGTCTGAGCCCGACCTTGCGGCAAACCAGGTCGAGCTTGGCCTCCTGCGCCCCGTCGAGTTCGGCGGCCTCCTGCCAGTAAGCGCAGGTGTACTGCATCGTTCGCCCGAGCATGGCCCGGTAGAAATCGTTGCCGAGGTCGTAGTGCCGACGTGCCACGACACCTGCGCGCGAAGGTTTCTGCAGGTTGAACAGCCGCGACCGGAGCACGTGCCAGCGGATGCGCCAATCGCCGCGAACCTCTTGCTCCAGGCCGGCGCGCAGGATCCGGTCCAGAAGTTGGTCCAGGGCCGCGCAGTCCCACCAGCCGTCCATGTAGCTCTCGCCGAAACCGAGGCTTGCCGTGGCCAGCACGCGCCGGTAGAAGCGGCGATCGTTGACCTGGATGTCGAAGGGTCGGGTCCCGCCGACCTCGACCCCGGCCCGGGCCAGCAATTCCCGCATGACGCTTTCGGCGCTGTCGGATTGCATCCGTTGCTCCGTTCGTCTCAGCCCCGGTCGTGGCGATGCGCGTCCCGCCCAGATGCGCTTCATCGCCCTGCACGCGAATTGGGTCACCGGGAGCATAGTGGCTCAGGCTTCTCGGGACAAGAGCTGACCGACCGCCCGATCCGCTGGAGACGGTTCGGTTGCAGCCAGACACGCGCGTCCATGCGCTCGCCGCCGCTTCCCGAGTCCGGCCCGACACGGCCACCGGGAATCCGGGCCGTGCGCCAGCTGTTGAACAAACCGTCTCGAGGCTGGGAAGAACTGGATCCTCCGTTCCAGCATGGAGCGGAAGGTCACGGAAAGGGGAAACGCCATGGCGACCTATGTGAGTCTGGTGCGCTTCACCGATCAGGGGATCCGCAACGTCAAGGAGACTACCAAACGGGCGAAGGCATTCAAGGAAATGGCGCAGAAGGCGGGCGTCAAGGTCCGCGAATTCTACTGGACACAGGGACGGTTCGACATCGTCACGATCATGGAAGCATCTGAGGAGGACGCGGTGGCTGCCCTCTTCCTTGGCGTGGGTGCGCTGGGCAACGTCCGCACCGAGATGCTGAGGGCTCACAACGTCGAGGAGATGGAAAAGATCCTGGCGCGGATTCCGTAAAACCGGAACGGACGCGGCGTTCACCGCGGCGGTATCGGGGGCCTGCGGAGCACCGCGTGGGGGTCGTGGTCGAACGTCTCCTTGCACTCCTGCGAGCAGAAGTGCAGCTCATACCCGGCGTACCGGGAGACGTGCTCGGGAGTCCCCTCCATCGCCAGGTCGCACACCGCGCACTTCGCCACGATGTGGTCCTTTGCACCGTCCGCGGCGTCGGCGGCTGCGAGCTTTGCAGCCTCCGTCTCGTCCGCCTTCGTAGCTCCCGGTGTGACCGCGGGCCCGCGCCCGCACCCCGCGAGCGTCGCAACGCCAAGCAGCACCCACATCACGGCAACTCGCATGCGCAGAGCATACTCGAACGAGAGCGACCATGACCTCGGTCTCGTCTCCGCGCGGACGGGGCGCGGCTGCTACCCGTGGCTCAGGGAAGAACCTGAGGCGCGCCCTTGCGTACAACGCAACGAAGACGGGGCGGCAAGTTCCTGCCAGGGGACGCTTCGAACCACGGGAGGCACGCATGAGACGTCTGGTCCCAGCCTTGGTCCTGCTTCTGCTCGTGACGGTCTCGAGGGTCGGCGGAGCCGCCGAGCCGACGGCTGGCGATGACAGCACCGCCATCGAAAGGGCGATCCACGCCTCCATCGGTTGGGCCCTCACCAAGGACAGAGCCCTGCTTGAGAGCGTCCTGTCTCACGACCCCAGCTTCTTCATCTTCCACCCGGACTCCAAAAACACGGTGGTCGGCTGGGAGCCAATGGCCAGGCTCTTCGCGTTCTGGATGGACCCCCGATTCAAGGCCACCGGCTACGAGATCAGGGAGCTGCGGATCAACCTGTCCCGTTCCGGCGACGTGTCCTGGTTCTCGGCGATCCTCGACGACTGCGGAGAGTGGGACGGCAAGCCCTCGTGCTGGAAGGACACCCGCTGGACAGGCGTGCTCGAGAAGCACGACGGGAGGTGGGTCATCGTCCAGATGCACTTCTCCTTCGCCAAGGACCCTCCCCCCACCATGGAGCCCAAGACGGACGGCAAGGCCGGCTAGACCCCGCCCGGTCTCCGCCATCGGAAGCCCCTACCCCGGTCAGGGCGTCCTCCCTGCCCGTACCCTGCGCGACACCTCACGCCGGCATCAACGGCTCACAGTCGACCTCGGCCAGGCCTTGGCTTCAGGCAAGAACTGCGTTGGACGCTCCGGGGGTATTCTGGACCAGCGTACGGGTGAACTGAACAGACTTGAAAGCATGACTTGAGAAAAGGGAGAAGGTCATGAGGCTCCGATTCCTGTTGACGCGTCTGTGGTGCATCGCCGTCCTGGTGCTCGCAACCCCCGTCTTCGCCGCGACGCTGGACAAGGGCAAGCTCGAGGTTTCGTGGTTCAGTGACGACGCTGTCTTCCGGGAGGCCGACGACATCGACTACCTGTGGGTGAGCGAGGGTTTCGAGCCCGACGGCAAGTCGCTCCACTTCAAACCGTGGTCCGACCCGAAGTTCCTGGGTCCGAATGCCCCCGAGCGGGACGAGAAGGACCACCAGTTGGCCAAGATGATGACCAGCACGATGCACGAGGTCTTCTCCCGCGCCTTCGCCAAAGCCTACGGCGATCGCCTCAAGACGTCGCTCGAAAGCGGCGACATCCTCGTCGAGGGCCGCATCGTCGACTGCAGCACCGGCAGCACCGCGGCCAAGATGTGGGTCGGGTTCGGCGCCGGAGCGGGCAACACGACGATCGACGTGCGCTTCGTGGACGCGAAGAGCGGCAAAGTCCTCGCGGGTTTCCACCACCGCGTTGTGAGCGGCACAGGCTGGTCGACCACCGAGGGAAAGTTCTTCAACTGGGTCGAGGACACCGCGAAGAACTTTGCCAAGAAAGGGTTCCAGAAGCTCTACGCCAAGGGCAAGAAGGTGAAGGACTAGCGCCGGCCGACGATCAAGCGCTCGCGGGGGTCCGGGGGCTGCAGCCGTGCCTGTCCGCCACGGGCGGCCGGCGCTCCGGGCTACACTTCGCGCATGGCAAGGCAGGACGAACCCAACAAGGTCATCTACTCCATGGTGGGCGTGGGGAAGATCCACGGCACCAAGCAGGTGCTCAAGGACATCTACCTCGGCTACTTCTACCGCGCCAAGATCGGCGTGATGGGCTTCGGCTCCGGCAACAGCACACCCCGGGAAGAGCAACCGCACCAGTTGCCGCGGGGCGGACTGGGGCCTTATGCTGGGTCGATCCTGCAGTGCGAGGAGTGACGCCTACAACGAATGATTCCGAGATCATACCGGCGAGCCGAGTGAGGTAGGGGTAGAGGCGAGGCGTTTCAGATGGCTTCCACTGCAACGATCGTGCCGGGGAGTCAAATCGGTCCCTACCGTATCGTCCGAATGCTGGGGTCCGGCGGAATGGGTGAGGTCTACCTTGGGCACGATTCGCGGCTCGAGAGGGACGTCGCCATCAAGATTCTTACCTCTCACCCCGGAGTCTGCCCCGACACGCTCGCCCGGTTCGCTCGCGAGACCCGCGTGGTCGCCAAGCTCGATCACCCCAACATCGTGACCCTTTTCGAGGTGGGCGATTTCGAAGGTCGACCGTACCTGGTCATGCAGTACCTGAACGGACCCTCGCTAGCGGAATTCGCTCGCGGCCGGCAGCTTTCGGTGGCGACCGTGCTGGACCTTGGAGTGCAGGTTTGCGCCGGCCTGCAGGCGGCCCACGAGTGCGGCGTCATCCACCGCGACATTAAACCGTCCAACATCCTCCTGGATTCGCGTCTCCGGGCGCGGATCGTCGACTTCGGCATCGCACGAATCGCGACTGCGACCAGATTGACCACCGAGGGCTCGCTATGCGGAACGGTCGGTTATATGCCGCCCGAGGTGGTGCTCGGCGAGGAGGCCGACACCCGAAGCGACCTTTACTCCCTAGGAGTCCTTCTCTACGAGTTGCTGACGGGTCAGCTGCCATTCCCGGCCGGATCGGCGCCCTCCTACCTCTATTCTGTCGTACACGAGCAGGCCCCTCCCGCATCGCGGTACCGAGAGGAAACACCGGCCGGGCTCGAGGCAGTGCTCGAGAGGCTGTTGGCAAAGGACCGGGAGTTGCGGCATTCCTCCGCCGCGGAACTCGCGGGGGATCTCCAGAGACTGGCGATAGACCCGCAAGGGCCAAGTGCGCCGACACGCCAGCGGCCCTCCGTGGCCGTGCTCCCTTTCGAGGACATGAGCCCGGGCCGCGACCAGGAATACCTCTGCGACGGGTTAGCCGAGGAGCTCATCAACGCGCTGACACGCATCGAGGGGCTTCGCGTCATTGCTCGGACCTCGGCCTTCGCCTTCAAGGGGATCAGAACCGACGTGCGCCAGATCGGCCAGAAGCTCGGCGTGTCGTCGGTCGTCGAAGGCAGTGTGCGCAAGGCGGGCAGTCGCGTTCGTATCTGCGCGCGGCTCGTCGACGCACGCGACGCAAGCGACCTCTGGGCCGAGACGTACGAAAGAGAACTCGACGACATCTTCGAAATCCAGGATGAAGTCTGCAAGTCGATTGTCCAACGCCTCAAGGGAACGCTTGTCGCAGGGCTTGAACCGACGGTGGTACCGCGCCGAGCCGCCCGACCGGAGGCCCACAGGCTCTACCTCCACGCGCGTTTCGCCTTCAGCCAACGGAAGGAGGAGAGCGTCCGCAAGAGCCTGGACTACTACTCCCGAGCCATCGAGAAGGATCCCAAGTTCGCGCTCGCCTATGCCGGCCTGGCCGAGGCGTACGAAATGCTCGGGTCATGGCGCGCACTTCCCCCGGAGTCTGCGTACGCTGCCGCTCGCGACGCAGCGATGACCGCCGTGGAACTGGACGATAACCTGCCGGAGGCGCACGCCGCCCTGGCCTGGGTCCAGATGTACTCCGACTGGGACTGGAAAGCAGCGGAGCAAGGGTTCAAGCGGGCGCTCGCGATCAATCCCGCGTGTGCCGAGGCTCACCACATGTACGCGCACTGGCACGAAGCAACGGGCCACCTCGATCTGGCAGTGGCGGAGATGGCCATGGCGCTCGACCTCGAGCCCGTGGCACCGGCACTCCACTCCTGCCTCGTGCAGATCCTGTTCCACGCGCGCCGATACGACGAGACCGTGCGGGAGAGCGGCGTCACCCTGGAGTTGGCGCCAGGCTTCGCGGGCACATTCGGATGGCTAGGGATGGCGCACGTCCTGAGCGGGAGGGAGAGCGTCGGTGTGGCGCTGTTGCGCGAGGGCCTCACCCACCGCCCCGGCGACCCGAGGCTCGAGGCGCTCCTCGGGACCGCCTGCGTGCTTTCCGGCCTGAGTGAGGAGGCGCAAGCCTCCCTTTCCCGACTGAACACGGTCTTGGGCCAGAGGTACGTGGACCCCTACTTCATGGTCTGGCCCCACGCCGCCCTCGGCGACGCCGACGGCGCGTTCTCCTGGTTGACGCGGGCATGCGACGAGCGCTCGCAGTGGGTCTGGGTGCTCGGAGTCGATCCCCTGCTGGACCGGCTCCGTTCCGAGCCACGATATCGTGACGCTGTACTGCGGCTCGGACTGGCAACATGACGTCGTTTTCATTGGGGCCAAACCGGTCGAAACATCAGGTGGTGCCCATCACGGGTTGCCTTCCGGTCTAGACAGTCCGGCCGAGACGCTCCAGAGTAGAGACAATGCCCAGGCACGACGAACCCAACAAGGTCATCTACTCGATGGTGGGTGTCGGGAAGGTCCACGGCACCAAGCAGGTGCTCAAGGACATCTACCTCGGCTACTTCTACGGCGCAAAGATCGGCGTCATCGGCCTCAACGGCTCGGGAAAGAGCACGCTGCTGCGAATCATGGCGGGCGGCGAGAAGGAGTTCATTGGCGAGGTCGCGATCGCGCCCGGCTACTCGGTCGGCTTCCTCGAGCAAGAACCAAAGCTCGACCCCGGCAAGACCGTCCTCGAGGTCGTCAGAGAGGGCGTTGTCGAGACGGCAAGCCTGCTCGCGGAGTTCGAGGCGATCTCGGACAGTTTCGCGGAGCCGATGGAGCCCGACGAGATGGACAAGCTCTTGGGGCGCCAGGGCGAGGTCCAGGAGAAGCTCGACGCCCTCGACGCCTGGGACCTCGATGCGCGACTCGAGCTCGCGATGGACGCGCTCCGCTGCCCGCCAGCCGACACGCGAGTCGAGGTGCTCTCCGGCGGCGAGCTGCGCCGGGTCGCGCTCTGTCGCCTCCTCCTCCAGAGGCCCGACATCCTTCTCTTGGACGAGCCCACCAACCACCTCGACGCCGAGACGGTGGCGTGGCTCGAGCAGCACCTTCAGAAGTACGAGGGGACGGTCATCGCGGTCACCCACGATCGTTACTTCCTGGACAACGTGGCCGGGTGGATCCTGGAGCTGGATCGCGGCCAGGGGATCCCGTGGAAGGGCAACTACTCCTCCTGGCTCGAGCAGAAGCAGGAACGCCTGCGAAAAGAGAAGAAGCAGGAGTCGGAGCGCCAGAAGACGCTGCAGCGCGAGCTGGAGTGGATCCACATGGCCCCCAAGGCGCGCCACGCCAAGGGCAAGGCACGCATCAACGCCTACCAGCAGCTCCTCACCGCCAAACAGGAGGAGGTCGCGCGGGACCTCGAGATCTACATCCCGCCGGGCCCGCGCCTGGGCGACGTCGTCATCGAGGCGGAGGGACTCACCAAAGGTTTCGGCGAGAAGTTGCTCATGGAGAACGTCGAGTTCGCGCTGCCTCCCGCGGCGATCGTCGGCGTCATCGGCCCCAACGGCGCCGGCAAGACGACGCTCGCCCGAATGATCGTCGGGGAGCAGCAGCCGGACGCTGGGACGCTGCGTCTCGGCGACACGGCGCAGCTCGCCTACGTGGACCAGTCACGCACCCTCGACCCCGAGAAGACCGTCTACGAGGTGATCTCCGAGGGGATGGACGACGTGCAGCTTGGCAAGGTCAAGATGAACTCCCGCGCCTACTGCTCGCGCTTCGCCTTCTCGGGCGCAGACCAGCAGAAGAAGGTGTCGCAGCTCTCGGGCGGCGAGCGCAACCGGGTTCACCTCGCTCGCATGCTCAAGGAGGGCGCCAACGTCCTCCTCCTCGACGAGCCGACCAACGACCTCGACGTCAACACCCTGCGCGCGCTCGAGGACGCGCTCGAGCAGTTCGCCGGCTGCGTGGTCGTGATCTCCCACGATCGCTGGTTCCTCGACAGGATCGCGACGCACATCCTCGCGTTCGAGGGCGAGTCCAAGGTCACCTTCTTCGACGGCAACTTCTCCGAGTACGAGGAGTGGCGCCGCAAGACTTTCGGCGAGGAGGCCTCGCGACCCCACCGCATCACGTACCGGAAGTTGACGAGGTAGCCCCTTCTCTCAGGTTTCGCTGTGCCGTAGGAACTGCGGGGTAACGGCGACTGCGTAGAGGGGTTGGCAATTGGGCCGAGACCACCTGCCGCATCTACGAGGTGGATCACGTGTCAGGGTGGGTCTGTCATCGTCATGAATCCGCCGTATGCGCCGACGTAGAGGGCTTTGTTTGGCCCCATGGCCAGAGACGGGTAGAAGCTGTCGAATCGATCGCCGCCGCCAGCCTCACCACCCGCACGACGCGGGCGCGATGCCGAGAACCCTGCCGGACAGGCGTGCAGGGGACGGCTCTCGCCTCCCCCTCCTGCCCCTCGCCCGGCTTGAACAGCTGCCTCGTACTCACACGTCGCCCGCCTATGGCAATTCCTGCGACACACGGGTGCCGGCGAACCTCCACCCCCAGCCATCTCCCGTGGGCGCTTTCGTCCGGCGGGGATCAGGGGATAGTATCCGTGTACTTCGGCCGGTTGCGGACGCGGCGAATGAAGGAGATCCTCGGATGGAGCAAGTATCCCGTTCCTTTCCCGTCGCGGACCTGCACTGCGACACGCTGCTGGAGCTGCAGGGCGGGGCGGACATCGCCAGCAATCCCCCGGGCCACATCGACCTCCCGCGCCTCAGCCAGGGCGGCGTGGGCCTGCAGGTCTTCGCGGCTTTCGTATCCTCCGCCCTGCCCGCCGATCGGGCCTTCTCGGAGGCCAACGCCTTGCTCGACCTTCTGGACGGCGCCTGCCGGCGCCACCCCGAGGCTCTCGTGCGCGTCCGGACAACCAGGGAGGTGGAGGCGGCGGCGGGCGCCGCCAAGGTCGCGGCCATGGCGGCCGTGGAGAGCGGATACGCCATCGAGCAGGACCTGGGGAAGCTGGAGGCCCTGGCGCGCCGCGGGATCCGCTACATGACGCTCACCCATGCTCGCCACCTGCCCTGGGCCGCCTCCTCGGGCGAGGCAGGCGACGGCCCCGGAGGCCTGACGGAATTCGGGCGCGAGGTGGTGAAGGCCATGGAGGGCCTCGGCGTCATCGTGGATGTCTCCCATGTCCACGAGAAGACTTTCTGGGACGTGGTGCGCATCGCCACACGACCCTTCATCGCCTCCCACTCGTGCGCGGCCGCGCTCTGCCCCATCGCTCGCAACCTCACCGACGACCAGATCCGCGCCATCGGGGACGGGGGCGGAGTCGTGGGGGTCAACTTCTTCCCTGCCTTCCTGGACCCCCGTTACCTTCAGGGCCGCGGGAAGTCAATGGATGCCTTATTCGCGGAGTTGGAGCGCATCGAGCGCGAGACCCTGGACGACCCGGTGCGGCGCAACGCCGAAATGCGCCGCACGGCCAGTGAGGCACGGGCCGCCATGGGACCGCCCGAAGCGGACATCGACACACTCTGCGACCACCTGGAGCATGTCATCGCCATCGCCGGCGAGGGCGCCGTGGCCTTCGGGTCCGATTTCGACGGGGTCCCCGACCTGCCCCGTGGCATCGCGGACTGCGGGTCGTCCCCTGCCATCCTCGACCGCCTCCGCGCGCGCGGCTGGAGCGACCCGCGCATCCGCAAGCTGGCCTGGGAGAACTTTATGCGGGTGCTCGAATAGGTGCCACGCACGCGGTTACGCGGTTGCGATGCCTTCTCCGACAGGTGCCCAGCACGCGGTTGCCGCGGTTCCGGGGCACGGACGGCGCACGCGGCAGGTCGGCGGCGCGGCGACCCGCCCGCACAGGATCACGTGCCGGAGGCGCTACGATGGCCGCATGATCGCCTTCTACTCCGACGCCCACGAGCGGCACGCGCCCGAACACGAGTTCTACCGCGGTGAGCGCGTCCCCTGTTTCGAGAGGCCCGTGCGGGCCCGCCTCGTCCGGGACGAGCTCGTCGCGCAGGGCCACGAGCTGCGGCCGCCTTCGCACGACAGTGCCGGGATCCTGGCCAAGGTCCACGCGGGGCGATACGTCACCTTCCTCGCGACCGCGTGGGATCAGTGGCTGGCGCTCGATCCCGGCAACGACGACGCGCAGCCGTTCCCATCGGTGTGGCCGGTGCGGACGCTGCGCGACGACGTCGAGCCCGCCGACTTCGTCGCCCGGCTCGGGCTCTACTCGATGGACAACGGCACGCCGCTGGCGGCCGGTACGTGGGCTGCCGCGAAGGCCGCGGCCGACGTCGCCGCCAGCGCCGCCGCACTCGTCGCAGGCGGCGCGCGCTGCGCCTTCGCGGTGGCGCGGCCGCCCGGGCACCACGCGGGCGCCGACTTCATGGGCGGCTACTGCTTCCTGAACAACGCCGCGGTCACGGCAGAGACGCTGCTGGCCGGCGGCTGCGCGCGCGTCGCAGTGCTCGACGTCGACTACCACCACGGCAACGGCACGCAGTCGATCTTCTACCGGCGCGCCGACGTGTTGTTCGTCAGCATCCACGGCGACCCGCGCACCGAATACCCGTTCTACCTCGGCCACGCCGACGAGACCGGCGCCGGGCCGGGCGACGGGTTCAACCTCAACCTCCCGCTCGCGGCCGGGTCGGGCGCCGGGCCGTGGTTCGAGGCGCTCGAGGCGGCATGCGAGCGGACCTCGCGGCACAACGCCGACGCGCTCGTCGTCTCCCTCGGCCTCGACGCCTATGCCGGCGACCCGATCTCGACGTTCACACTCGACACGGACGACTTCCTCCGGCTCGGCGCCCGCCTCGCAGGGCTCGGCCTCCCCACCGTGTTCGTCCTCGAGGGCGGCTACGCCGTGCAGCAACTGGGCGTCAACGCCGCCAACGTCCTGGCCGGTTTCGTATCCTCCTGATTGGTGTCAGGCACGTGGCTGCCGCGGTTCGCACCGCGCGTCGGCAGCTCAAGCGCGATACCCGCGTGCCTGGCACGCATCTGGCACGCATCAGTCCCTCCCCGACGCTTGACTGAGCCTTCCAGGCTGCTACTATCGTCCACGATGAGAAAGAGAATCTATATCTATCTGCGCTCTCGAACCGGCTTCGCGAGGCGCACCGTGAGGCGTGACTCATGACGAAATTCGAAAAACGGCGTCAGGTGTTCCGCGACCTTCATCGAGAGGGTTGCTTCGCCCTTCCAAATCCGTGGGACGTCGGCACCGCGCGCTATCTACGACACCTCGGCTTCGCGGCCATCGCCACCACGTCGGCCGGGTACGCGTTCTCCCGCGGCGTTGCAGACGGCAGCGTGGGCCGCGACGAGATGCTCGCTCACATCAAGGAGCTGGTGGAAGCGACCGACCTTCCCGTGAACGCCGATTTCGAGAACGGTTACGCGGACGATCCCGCCGACGTCGCCGCGAACGTCCGCTTGTGCGTCACCACGGGAGTCGCGGCGCTCTCGATCGAAGATGCGGCCGACCGGCGGGACAACTCGATTTACGAGCTGCCACTCGCCGTCGAGCGGCTTCAGGCCGCGCGAGAGGCGATCGGGGACAGTGGTGTGCTTCTCGTGGGTCGCGCCGAGGGTTTCTGGGTGGGTCGCGAAGGTATCGACCAGGTGCTGAAGCGGCTTCGAGCGTACGCCGCCGCTGGCGCCGATTGTCTATACGCGCCCGGCCTTCGCGAGCCGGAGCACATCCGCGCGATCGTGGAGGCCGTGGCGCCGAAGCCCGTGAACGTACTCCTGAGCGGGCCGGCGGGACTGACGGGCAGTGTGGATTTGACCATGGCCGATGCCGCGGCTTTGGGCGTGCGGCGGGTCAGCGTTGGCGGCGCGCTCGCCCGCGCCGCGTGGGGCGGCTTCATTCGGGCGGCGACCGAGTTGGCTACGCTCGGCAGGTTCGACGGTTTCGCCGGTGCCGCCCCGCATGCGCAACTGCAGAGGCTCTTCGCAGCGACCGGCGACTGAGTCGTCGCTGTGCAAGAGGCGCGGGCCGGAATAACCGTCCATCTCTCGCCTCGCAGTCACCCACCGCAGCCAGCAGCAAGGGTCTGTTTCATCGTGAGGCTTTTAGTGGTCCAGGCCCGTGCGGACACACAAAAAAAGGGCGGCAGCTTGCGCTGCCGCCCGCAATGGCCCGTTTCTGCGGAAGTCTGCTACCGCTTCGCCGGGACGTAGGTCGGGTCGTTGGTGACCGCATCCACCACCGACGCCGAGGTCATGACATTGGAACCGGAGACGACCCTCACGGTGGCAAAACCCCATCCGAGGTCCGGCGCATTTGCGCGCGCCTGGAACGGCTGGAGGTCCTGCACCACCTGTCCTGCCGGGACCGTCAGCGTGTACGTGGTCAGCGCGGTGCCCGCATTGTTGAACAGGGTGATCTCAGCTTGCGCCGGCTGCGTCCCACCGTTCGCCACCCCGATGTTGGTGCGGTACTTCCCGGTCTCCTGACGCAGACCGATCAGCTGCGCGGACTGACCGGCGGTCAGCCCGAGGTTGGCGACGTGGCCGTCAACAAACTGACCGAACGTTCCCTCGGTCGCCTGGTTGAAGATGCGGCCGGTGACCAGGAGCGGCTTGTCGGAGCAGATCTCGAGCGAGCCCTTGGTGTCGACGCCGAGCATCCCGACGATGTCCGCGAAGATCCCCTGGCCCAAGGCAGGCACGCTCCCGTTGGTCTGGAGGTTCCCGGAGCCGGTGTGGAGGATGAACTTCAATGACGCGGTGCTTGCGGCCAGGTTCATGGCGACCATGTCGGTCCGCCACTGGCTGCTGGTGAGACCCTTGCCGCGGGTGGCGATCTCTGCCCAGTAGACGTACGGCGTGGTGCACGAAACTGCGCCGGCGCCGTTGCCGGGGCCCCCGGCGAGGCCCGGATCGGTGTAGCCGCCCGTCGTGGTCGTGAGGTGCTGGAGTGCGTAGATCGAAACGTCGAGGACCGTCTTCACGAGACCGGGGTTGTGGACGCCCTTGCTGGCGTCGCTCTCGACCATCAACAGGTTCCAGCCCGATTTCGGAATCGCCGGGTCGGCGACGTTGTAGAGGACCACCGGCGAACCCGTGGGTGGCACCACCTTGACCGCGGTCATCGCGACCGGGCCGACGACGCTGGCGTCGGCCAGCGTGACTGCCATCCCCTGCGCCCCGTGGGACTCCTCGAATGTGACCGTGGTGAAATCGCCGGTGCTGGTCAGCGTCTTGAGGCCGCCGAGATCGATCTTGTTCCCTGCCGTGATCTGGGCTTTGAGGAGATCCGTGAGGGCCTGACCCATTGCCGCCGTGAGAGTCACGAGCTTCTCCTCGACCGGGCCCTGCACATCGTCGGCCGTGATCGTGGCGTGGCACTGGGAGCAGATGTCCTTGGAGGCGTAGAAGGTGTGGTTGGTGCCGCCCTTGTTGTACGAGATGATGTCCGGCGGCGGGGTCGCGGCCATGTGGCAAGTCACGCAGGTTTCCTGCACCCGTGCGTGGTACCCCGGCGTGCCTACGTCCACGAGGTAGAAGTTCTGGCCCATGAGGACATCCGCCTGCGGACCGACGTGGGGCGCCTGCGCGGCGCTCGAGACCTTGAAGGTGCTGTCGTTGCGCAGGCCGCGGCGGCCGTTGTGGCAAGTCATGCAGATCGCGCCCCGGCCGACGCCGACAGCCGTGAAACCCGCCTGCAGCGGCGGCGTGTCACCGCTGATACGTACGGTCGCGTTGCTGGCTGCGCTGCCCGAGGTGGTGCCGATTCCGTGCGGGTCGTGGCAGGTCTGGCACGTCTGGGGGTGGATCTCGTCCGCGGTCCACGTCACCTGGACGCTCGACGCGGTGTAGCCGGTCTTCCCCCATGCGAGGAAGCCGTTGGCAGTGTGGCACACCGTGCAGCTGGCGGTCATGCCCTCGCCGACGGCCGTCTCATAGTTGGCGTGACCGGAGAGCTGCCACTGCTGGTAGCGGCCGTGGCGCGCCGGCTCGCCGTGGCATGACCCGCACAGGTCCGACGACAGCGTCTCACGCGCGTCGGCCTTGGTGTGGGCGTCGCTCTGCTGGGGTCCATGGCAGTTCTCGCACTGGATGTTGGCGAGCTTGGCGGTCTTCGGGAACTGGGCCAGGATGTTCGTCCAGTTCGTCGGGTCGCCGTGGGTCAGGAGGTTGGTGGCGAGGAACGCCGCCCAGTCGGGCTGGTCGTCGATGCCGTTGTTGGTCGCCGTCGTGTCGTACCCGACCGTGTGGCAGGACAGGCAGCTCGTGCCGTAGTGGCCGTTAGGGGTGTTCACGTTCTGGGTGAAGATCTCGGCATGCCCGGTCTGCGCCCAGGGGGTGAAGAGGTCCAGTGCCGTCCCGGCGGCATGGCAGCCGGTGCAGGCCGTGTCGACCGTGGGACGGCTGTGCGCATCCTGACCCACGATCACGCCGCGCCACAGGCCCGCGATGACCGGGATTGTGACCGGCGCGCTGGCCCCGAGGTCAGTCACGGTGAGCGTGTAGGTTCCCGGAACGTCCGGCGTGAACTCCGGGCTCTGCGTGGTGGGATCGACGAGCTTTGCGGTCGAGCCCGTCGGCACGGTCATCGCCCAGTTGTACGACGCCTGCGTCTTCCCGTGAACAATGACCGGAATGGCCACCGGCACATTCCGCGTGCCGATGCTGGTCGTAAAGGGTAGGGGCGTCGCGATGGTAGCCGTCCCCTTGTAGGTCCCGGAGGAAGTCTTGACGTCCACGGTCAGCGTGACCGCGCCACCCTCCTCGAGTGCGAAGGGGTTGACGCCGACCACGCCGAAGCGGTCCTGGAGCCCACCGGGAAACTCCCCCGGAGGTACCGGGACGTTGGGTGGCAGCTGCGCCGCGGTCAGCGGTGGCTCGGCAAGCACAGTGATGAGCTCCGCGCGGTACGCACCCCTGCCCGCGAGGACCGCTGTGACGGTGTCCGTCGTGGTCCCGGACAGCACCGCAGCCGCCCCGCCGGTTTGCTTCCAGAGGAAACTTTGCAGGGTCGACGCGTCGTTGATGGTGACCGTGGCCTTCGCCGTGACCGTGGCGCCGAATGCCGGCGTCCCCGTGACGGCGACTTTCACGTCCACGTTGGCGGCCATGGCAGCCGTCGCCGCGAGCCCAAGCAGCCCGCACACGACCACGCCGACCAGCAACCCCGTGTTGAGCTGGTGCACTGTCTTTCTCATACCCTTTGACCCCCCTTTTAGGTCAGGCATCGGACACAGCCGAGCGGTGGAACTTCCGCTCTGCGGAACTTGGGTGACGATTCTATAGTGCGGGTCACAGATTTGTCTAGTCCTCCACCCAGCCGGCTCCGGGACAGCACAAACATAAGCAAGGCAACACGTTGCGGTGCCGGTGCCTCTTCTGGCCTGCCGGGTTCCTGCCGATTCCGAAGTCGCGCCTGACCTGGGCCAAGGTGAGAAAAGTAAGTGCCATTTTCGATCTCTGGGATGAGGTCAGGCATCTTTCGAAAAATCCTCCCTCTCCTGTCCGGAGCGCTCTTCGCGATTACCGCAGGCTACGGAACGAGGGAAAGCCGAGGCGCGAGGGCCTGGAGCCCGGATCAGGGGGACGGGATCTACCGCAAACCGGTGCTGTTCGCCCTTGCGTCCACGGCTGAATCCCGTCCCGCGCACGCCGATTTCGACTGGTTTGCGTGGAGTAACCCCTGGGGGAACCGGCCGCCAGCGCGTTGATTGTCGTCTTGCACCACCACTCGCTTTCCGACCGCCGTGCCTTCTCCCGAGGTGGCCCCTGACTCACCCCGTCGCGCCTTGACTCCGTTCTGAGCAGCCCTACACTCGAAACCGATCTAGGCGAGCCTCCTGTCGGACGTCGGGGAAGGAGACGAAACGATGAGCATGACGCGAAGCCTCACCCTGGTCGCGATCCTGGCGCTGGCCGGGTGCGCGACGTCGTTCAATCCGGACCAAATCCGCAGTGAGATCGCCGCCCAGACCGGCGCCGACCCGCAGGGGATCCTGGAGTTCACGCTCGGGCCGACGACGCTTGCACTCGCCCGCACCCTGTTCGCGACCAGTTCGGGGCCAAATGTGGGCGATACGCGGCCGCTGGCCGGCTTGAGGAAGCTGCAATTCGCGGTCTACGACCTGGCACCGGGCCGGGCCCAGGCGCTCGACTTCACGCGCATGAACGTGACGGGCTGGGAGCCGACGGTGCGCAAACGCACCCCGACCTCGTCGACGGTGGTGCTGGTGCGCGGCGCCGAGGGGGACACCGTCGGCGACATTGTCCTTCTGACCGCCGGCGAGAAGGAAGCGATCTACGCCCGCTGGTCCGGTCGCCTGTCGCGCAAGGTGCCGGAGCAGATCGGCGAGACGGTCAGCCAGGGAGGCCCGGACGCGGTCAAGCGTGAGCTGATGACGCTGACGGAGCAACCGCAGACCAAGCAACCAGAGTGAGGGGCTCCTCGTCTACGCGTCGGGCTTCTTCGCGCCCAGGAGTTCTTTGATCATCTCCTGGATGTAGGGCTTCTCCTTCAAGCTCGCGTACGACCCCGGGAAGTCCACAAGCGCGATGCGCGCGCTCGACTTGCCGAAGTTCCTCACCACGACCGCGCAGCGCTGATCGTGCGAGAGGCGCGTGTGGTCGATCATCGGAAAATCGAAGAAACCGGTCCAGAACTCGGCCTCGTCCGTGTCGTAGTCCCCCGACGACCCTTTGGGCGTCCGCACCTCGACCCGGATGAGCATCTCCTTCCGGTCCTGTTCGACCTTCTTGACGACCAGCGCGAACTCGCGCTCGATCCCGGCGAGCTTAAGCTTCGCCGGCTCGAGCGCCAAGCCACCGGGCGTCGCGGCGACTTCTGTGAAGTCGACCGTCCGCTCGACCGAAGAGCCAACGCCCTCCAGCACCACCATCTCCTTGCGGCCGACTTCCCGCGCGACGTTCTCGAGGCGGTCCAGTTGCTCGCGCTTTGCGGGCGCTGTCGACTTCGAGATCTCCATCTCCAGTTGGGCGAAGAGCGGTTTGAGGTTGAGCGACTCGTGGAAGTTGTAGGAAAGCAGCTCGAGCTTGACGATCCGGTCGTCGACCGACGTGGACTCGGGCTTGAGGAACGACTGGATGATGGACATGAACATGTCCTTGCGGAGGGCGGAGTCCGCCTCTTCGCGCTTGCTGATCAGCTCCGAGTAGAACTGGGCACGCGTCTGCTCCGACTGGCGCCTCTCGAGGAATTGCGAACCGAAGAACCCGAGGCCCGCCACCGCGAGCGCGGCCAGTAGACCTCCGACAGGCTGAAGGATGATCGCGGCCTTGTCCCAACCATCCCTCTTCGGTTGGTCCGCCATCACTCACTCCTCAACACGTACTTGCCGTCCTTCTTCTCGAGGATGAGGTTGTAGCGCGCCGAGTCTTCGAACGACTCAACGGCGATCGAGGGAGCCTCGCCCCCGATCTGGACCGTGAGCGTGCACTTCCCTTCATCCTGCGCGAAGACGCGGTACGCCCCGTTCTTGTCGGTCTCGCCGGCTACGGTCTTCCCGGCGCACGCGACTTCCACCTTCACACCCTCCTTCACCGGCTTCCCGCCCTCTTTGATGGACCCGTAGATCTCCCCCGCCCCGACGAGGGCAGGAGCCGCCACCAGGAGCATCGCCGACAGCGTCAGTGCTTTCATCTCGTCCTCCGTTTCACGAACCTCGCCATTCTAGACGCACTCCACGCCGGGAAGCGTCCGTTCAGCGACTCGCGCCACGCGCGGCACCCCGGTGTTATCCTCGCCCACATGAAAAAGCCCGGCCTTACCTACCCTTTGGCTCCTCCCCCGCTCAAGGCCCTGCTCGACTTCTCCGGGCGCGTGGCAGTGGTCACGGGCGGCGGGAGCGGACTGGGTGTGGGCATCGTGCGGCGGTTTGCCGAGGCCGGTGCGGCCGTCGTCGTGCACTACCGAACGAGCAAGGTGGAAGCCGAGGCGCTCATGCACTCGATCAAAGGCGCCGACGGGAAAGCCGTCGCGGTTGGCGGCGACCTCACGAAGGGCAAGGACGTGGAGCGTTTGCTCGCCGAAACGACAAAAACCTTCGGCCGGGTCGACGTCCTGATCAATAACGCGGGCATCTACCCCGACAGTGACCTGCTGGAGATGAACGAGGCAGACTGGGATTCCGTGCTGGCCGCCAACTTGCGGAGTGTGTTCCTGTGCACCCAGGCGGCCGCGCGGCGGATGGTCGCGCAGGGTGACGGCGGGGCGATCGTCAACATCACTTCGATCGAAGCCGCAAACCCCCAGGCCGGGCACTCCCACTACGGTGCTGCAAAGGCGGCGGTGGTCGCACACACCCGCGCCGCCGCGCAGGAGCTGGCACCCCACGGAATCCGGGTCAACGCCGTCTCGCCCGGACTGATCTGGGCCGAGGGCATCGAGAAGTCGTGGCCGGATGGGGTGCGGCGGTGGCACGCCCGGGCACCGCTCGAGCGCATGGGCATGCCTGAAGATGTCGCCGACGCCTGTCTATTTCTTGCCTCCCCCGCCGCGCGTTGGATCACTGGAGCCAACCTCGTCGTGGACGGCGGGGTGACCGCGAAGCAGCTTTTCTAGCCCACCCGCAAGAAGGAGCTCGTGATGAACATTACCGCCGAGCAGATTATCCGTCACTTCGATCTCCGGCCGCTGGTCGGCGAGGGCGGCATGTTCCGGCAGACGTATCTGGCGCCCGAGCAGATCCCTCACGACGCCCTCCCGCTTCGCTACACGCACGCCAAGCCGCTCGGCACCGCGATCGTCTATCTCCTGACCGATGGACCCGACTCGTTCTCGGAGATCCACACTCTGCCGACCGACGAGGTCTATCACTTCTACGCCGGTGACCCGGTCGACATGCTGCTGCTGCACCCCGACGGCCATGGCGAGCGCGTACGCCTCGGCTCGGACTTCATGAACGGCCAGCACGTGCAGTTCGTCGTGCCGCGCGGGGTGTGGCAGGGCTCGCGCCTCGCACCGGGCGGCCGGTGGGCGTTGATGGGCACGACGATGGCGCCCGGCTACACGGATTCAGACTACGTGGGCGGCAAGCGGGCGGGGCTGCTGTCGCGCTACCCGGGTCTTGCCTCTGACATCAAGCGCCTCACACGAGCGTGAACCGACGCAACGTGTGACTCCCGGTTCCTGCTTGTCCCAGCGACACCCTGACCCCTGGGTCGAGATTCGAAAGGCTGCAAGACCCACCAACCTCACGAGCGACAGGACCGCTACCTGGTGCGGCGCGTGGACCAGCGACGGAGCCCGGGTCACAGTCGACAGACTGTTCCTGAGCCTTCCGCCCCTGGCCGTATACGTAAAGGTCCATTTCCAGAAGTGCTATTCTCAACAACGGAGGATCCCCAAAATGACCGCGACAGCCGTTCACCGGCCTCTCCGCGGTGCCTCCCACGTAACGTTGTGGCTGGCGGTCCTTCTGGGGATGGTCCTCGTGGGTGTGGCCGAGGGGGCCGACTGGGTCGTCACTGGCGCCGAGGTGATCGAGAACCAGAGCAAGGTCCTCGAAGGCAACCTGATCGTCGAGAGCGGGGGCAACCTCACGCTCCGTAGCGTCACACTCACCCTCGCCAACACGTCCGACGGCCAGTATGGCATCCGTGTGAAATCGGGCGGCGCGATCACAATCGAGGCCAACTCGCTGGTCACGACGACCAGCGCCACGGCGCGGATGTACTTCACGGTCGAGGCCGGCGCCAGCCTCGTGATGCGCGCGAGCGAGTTGCGGCGCTGCGGATGGACGCCCCTGGAAACGTCGATCTATGGGGAAGGCAACGGGCTCGCGATCTTCGCCGACGGCCCCGTCATCGAGGACAGCACCTTTACCGAGGACGAGATCATCACCCTGGTTCCACCGGGTTCCGGGGGGCGCATCGTGGCCAACCGATTCCTGAGCGACAACAAGACGGGCTCCCACCTTGGGATCATCTACAGATCGGGGACTACGATCGCCGACAACACCTTCGCACCGGTGGAGTGGCATGGCATCAACCTCATGGATGCAAACTCAAACGTCATTCGCAACAACACGTTCGACCACAGCGGCCACGGGGCGGTCATGTTTCGCAGGTCCTGGGACAACGACTTCACGCACAATCGCGTCGTCGGCGGGGAGGCGGCCTACCTCCTTGACCATTCCGGAAACACGTCCATCACGGACAACACGTTCGAGCGCGCCGACAACCTCACCGTCATGCACTCTGACAACACCACGATCATGCGGAATACGTTCACCGGGGGAGGGGTGAACTGGAAGGTGCTGCTCTCCTACTCCTCGCACAACGTGGTCGCCGAAAACACGATGGCGGACCTCACTGACAACAACGGTTCCAATCTCGCGAGTATCGAGCTGTTCCACGCCTCGGACAACATCATCGCCAACAACCGCATCGGGTCGCTGCGGATCGGTCACAAGGCACAGATCGGCATCCTCCTCTCGGGCTCCTCCGGCGAGAACCAGATCCGCGGCAACGAGATCGGGACCTCCCGGAGAGGGATTAGCCTTCACTACGGCTCGGACCACAACACCGTGGTGAACAACACGGTCGATCCGACCACGGAGCAGCCGGTGGCAGTCGAGGCCTCATCTGGAAACGTCATCCATCACAACAACTTCCTCGGCGGCGGCCGGGGGCCGTTCGACGACACCGGCAGCAACAGTTGGGACGATGGGCAGGAGGGGAACTTCTGGGGCGACTACCACGGCAACGGCGCGGTGCCGTATGCGATCGCGCCGTCCGCGACCGACAATCATCCATTGCTGGTGCAGGTTGCCATCCAACCAGTCCCGGCTTACCCCAACCCGGCGCTCCCGTTCATGCCCGGGTACCAGGAAAGGCTCGAGGTGGCCGCGGACCTCGAACTCGGGGACCAGACGGCTGGTCCGTACAGCAAGGTGACCGTTCACGCCGGAGGACGGCTCACGCTTCGGAACGCCACGCTGCTCATGGTGGGCGGTGAGGGCGGCATCATCGTCGAGAGTGGCGGCGAACTCGACGTTTCTGACAGCCGCATCGTCCCGCCCACGCCCGAGACGGGCGGGTTCACCTTCCAGGTTCTCCCGGGAAGTACTCTGATCATGCGGCGCAGCGAGCTGCGCGGCGTTGGAAAGCACCCGGGGTGCGGCGACTGGGCGTCGCTCTACGTCCTGACCTCGGGAGTCGTGATCGAGGACTCGACGATCACCGACTGCATGTGCGGCCTCTGGCTCGTCGGCGAAGGCAACAGAGTGCTCCGCAACGTGGTTTCTCGATGCGAGTTTGGGATGTCTGTCACGGGCGGCGAGCTGTCAACCTCCGGCGCGGAGATCGTGGACAACCGGGTATCCCGCTGTCTCGAGAAGGGGATCGAGACAGCCGGAACCAACAACAGGATCGTCGGCAACACGATCTCGAACGTCTTCAACTGGGGCCTGCTCAACTACGACAGTGGATCGCTCGTGACGGGCAACACGGTCGCCGACTGCGGTGTGGGCACCATCGCCGGCATGTCCACGTACTGCCTCAACAACTTCATCCGCAACACTGTTCAGACGTGGGATTACGGCGGAATCTGGGGCTGTGCCGGCCGAGGCAACTACTGGAGTGACTACACCGGGGTGGATTCCAATGGCGACGGAATCGGCGACACGCCGTACCTGATCCCGGGCGGCGGCCAGGACAGCTTTCCGTTGATGAACCCCGCCGGCAGTCCGCGGCCCGTCCGCCGGCACCTCGCCCGCACTCCCTGACCGCAGAAGTTGATCCCGGCTCCGCCCGCTGGGGCACCTCCTCGTGTCCGCACTTCGGTTCAAACCCAAGGTCCGAATAAACCACAAATGCCGCGACCGGCGATGCGCTTCTGGTCTGTGCCCCCGGTGGCTGCGAAATGCCCTTCAGCGCGCTCGCGGCCCGGGGCGGTTGCCGCTTTGAGACTGGCGTCGAGCTCCTTGTGCCTCACCCACTGTTCGCCGACGACATCAACCGCCTCACACAACCGTGACGGTAAACAATGTCCACCCGCCTGTTTCTTTCTGTTCTTGCCAGGGACTTGACCGTCTCAGCACGATTCGAGAGGCTTCGAAGGCGGCGACCCTGGCGAGGACGCGCACGAGGCGCGGCAGCCGGAAGGTCACCTTCTCCGACCAAACCTCATACGACCACTAGGAGCGACGCCGCTCCGCCATCAGTGCGGGTCCACTTGGTCCCGAAGGATCAAATGCGGGAAGCTGCGGACGAGCAACGAGGGTGAGAGCCTGAAAGCTGGTACGCTGGCACCCGGGGACGTAAACCAGCGTTGGAGGGTGGGTTGATCGGATCGAGCGAGCGTTTGCCTGAAGCAGCCTCACTGGCGCGATCGAAATCGCGATGACCATGGCTCGCCTGGATCAGTGGGTGGCGCGCCCGCCAGGCCGCGTGAGGCGATTCTCGCCGCGAACCGTTGTGTGGCTGGCGATCGGTGCCGGCGTGCTCACCCTGGGGCTTGCGCTCGCGATCCCCCCAACGATCCCTGCCGTTCGCGAACGACCGGATGCGACGCTGTCGTCGTGGCTCGCCGGACCGGGGACCCGGAGACCGCTCATCGTGGCCCACGAGGGGGCGCCGAGCTTGCGCATCCCTTCCAACAGCCTGGCGTCTTTCCAACGCGCTGCCGCTCTCGGGGCCGAGGTCATGGAGCTGGACGTCCGTTTCTCGGCGGACGGCGTGCCCATCGTCATCCACGATGAGAAGATCCCCTTCTTCCAAGCCCCAGGGTGTGCCGGGACGATCGTCTCCCGCACCGCCGCCGCGGACCTGACGAGGTGCAGCCTCTTCCCCTCCCTGTCCCAGAAGATCCTCCCCCTGGATGAGCTGGTCCGCTGGGCGCGGGGCCGGACGATCCTCGAGATCGACCTGAAGGAGCTCGACGCAATTGGACCTTTGGCGGACCGCCTCCACCGACTGGATGCCCTGTCGTTCTGCTACATCTCACTGACGGCCTGGCACGCAGCCCAGCACAGGGCCGTCCTCGACCGCCGCCCGGATCTCCGGCTGTCTCTGAGGCTTCGGACCGTGAGGCAGCTCGAAGCCGTCGTCGCCGGGGACCGCCCCGCACAGGTCTTCATGGTCGAGATCGACGGCTCATTGGATCGGCCCGTGACACCGGACGAGCTCGAGGGCTGGATCGCTCGGATTCACTCCGCCGGATTGAAGGTCATGGCCTCCGGCGACAAGGTGCTCGCCTCCACCCGAAGCCACCTTCAGCTCCTCAGCCAGGGGTATGACGCGGTCCTCTCGTACGACGTTCCGAACGGCGTCGAGGCCGCGCGGCGCTTCCGGGAGGCCCCGACACCCTAGAGGGGCGCGCCGGTCGCGGGCCGCGCCTCGTGCGGGGCAGGTTCGTCTCACCCCTCAGCCAGGCGGCACCCGCGTCCCGGTTTGGGCGGACCCGCGCCTCACCGAAACCTCGCGTCGAGGGCTTGGCGGCAAGAGGAATATCTGTCTTGGAATCCTCCTTTCACTGG
>DATKMD010000142.1:0-31928 GCA_035542075.1 Thermoanaerobaculaceae bacterium | reverse complement strand
GCGACCAGCGCGAGAAATGCGAAGGCCGAGACCGCCAGCCCCACCCAGCTTGCCAACTGGAGCGGGATGTACGAGAACGACGTGATGCCGTCGCTCGCCAGGCGCAGCATTTTTCGCAGCGGGTACTTGGTCTCGCCGGCGTGACGGGCGGCCCGCTCGTAGGAAACGCCGACCTGCCGGAAACCGAGCCACGCCACCATCCCGCGGGTGAACCGGTGACGCTCGGGCATGCGCCGGAACGCCTCTACGGCCTTGCGGCTCATCAGGCGGAAGTCCCCGGTGTCGACGGGGATGTCGACGTGCGTGATCCGTCGCAGCAGGCGGTAGAACGCCGCCGCCGTGAAGAGCTTGAACGCGGTCTCCCCTGCCCGACGCGCCCGCACCGCGTACACCACATCGTTCCCTTCCCTCCAGCGCGCCACCAGCTCGGGAAGCAGCTCCGGCGGGTCCTGGAGGTCCGCGTCCATGATCACGACCGCGTCGCCGTCCGCGTGGTCGAGCCCGGCGGTGAAAGCCATCTGGTGACCGAAGTTGCGGGAGAAGCTCAGCCCCTTCACCCGCGAGTCGCGGGCGGCGAGCTCGCGGATCATCTCCCAGGAACCGTCGTTCGACCCATCGTCGACCAGGACGATCTCGAACGATGACACGGCGCCGGCGAGGGCTCCGGTGAGCCGGCGGTAAAGCTCCGGGACGCTCTCTCTCTCGTTGAAGACGGGCACCACCACCGAAAGCTCTACGCTCACGCGGACCTCATTTCTGCTTCACGTCACCGCGACCCTTGCGGCGCCTCGAAGACCATGACGTCCGTGGCCCCAATCGGCGACCACGCCTGCCTGGTGAAGAACCAGTCCAGGACATCCGAGGCCTTGACCCCCTCCACGTCCTCCACCCACCAGGCGCGCAGCGGCATCCGCCGCACCGTGTAGCTCTCGCCGAGCCGTTCGCGGAACTTCGTTTCCTCCTCGGGATCGCAGACCGCGAGCGCAGGGCGCATCCCGGGCTCCGGGAGCGCCCACCAGACCGCTATTCTCTTCCACTGCCAGGAGAGCGGCCAGGCGGCTTCGCCGTCCACGGCGGCGACCGGCCCCTCGCCGAGGTGTGCGGCCGCCAGCGCCACGCCGCGCCGGGCGAGCTCGGCCTCCTCCGGTGTGGTCTGGACGAACACGATCAGCTCCGCGTGCGGGTCCGAGGTCGTTATCGCCGGGTAGAGGAAGCTCGCTGCAAGTGCGCTCCATGCGGTGGCGAGGAGACCGGCGGTCGCGAGCCCCTTCGACCACCAACGCCCGCGCGGTGAGAAGGTTCGTGCCAGCTGCGCCCCGGCCAGAGGGATGAACGGAAGGACCTGATGGACCTCGAGCCAGGGCGTCTTCTCGCCCAGGTACGCGTACATGACGAGCCCCGCGAAACCCCAGGCGAGACAGAACACCTCGATGCGCTTCAGGTGCCGCCGACGACGGACCGCCCACGCCAGGGCAGCCACGATGGGAAGGAACTCGTAGAGGGCCAACCGCTCCAGGTGGTAGAACCATGGACCGCCGACCCGCTGGATCGAATGCTGCTGGTACCAGTAGGTGATGGCCTTGACGGGGAACGCCCAGTCCTCCGGGTGAAAGAAGAACACTGTAAAGGCGGTGACGGTCACGACGAAGAACCACAGGATCGCCGTGCCGACCGGGACGCGGTACCGGTCGATCCACGCAAAAGCCTTTCTCACCGACGCCCAGACCCCATCGCGCAGCGCGACGACGTAGGCCGCGACGCCCAGCAGCGGCAACGTGACGTAGAAGGTCTCCTTCGAGAGCGCGTGCCCCGCCGCGGCCACACCGATCCATGGGATCGGACGCCACCCCTTCTCGCGCACCTTCAAGAACAGCACCAGGGCCGCGGCGGTGAACAGCGCGACGGGCAGGTCTTCGCGGGCGAAGCGAGAGTAGTACAGCATGATCGGCGAGACCGCCAGGAGGAGACCGCTCCACCAGGCGGTCCCTGCCCCGAGACGCCGACGGAGGGCGAGCGGAAGCATGACGAGCGCCACGCCCGCCAGCGTGGGGTAGAGGCGTCCGACCGTAGTGGTCGGGCCGAGCAGCCCAAACAGGGGCGCAATGATGTAGTAGATGAGGGGGCCGTGGTAGGTGGGGTCGTACCTGTAGGTTCCCTGGGTCAGCAGGTTGTAGGCGAAGTCGCAGTGGATGGCCTCATCGTGGTGCGGCGGCCTGGCCCCCAGCGCCCAGAAATGGAGGACCAGCGCCAGCACCAGCAGCGCCAGCCAGGCGAGTCGTTCCCCTCTGCTCATCGCCACCAAGTCACTCCCGCGCCGAGATGACCGCACACTCCCCGGATTGGAAGAGAACCTTCCCCGACCTCAGCACCGCCGCGAGGCCCGCCTGGGGGTACAGCCTCCGCTCGACGCTTCCGACGACGATGAAGGAGGCCCCCAGCTCCTTCGCGATCTGGCGGACCTCCGCCGGATTCCCGCACGTGTAGAGCCGATCGATCCGGGTCTTGCGTCGCCCGGTCTCCTCCCCGATGTTGCCCCCACGCCAGACCCCCTCGTGGTTCTCCCAGCCGAGAACCGCGGGGACGCCGGACGCCGCGGACATGCGGGCGGCGTCGGAGTACGCGTCCCCCACCCCCTCGATGAGCACGGACCCCGCGGGCTGCCGCCTCAGCCACGCCGCGGCGGCCGGCTCCCCCGGCGCCATCCAACCCAGGCCACCCCAGCCGGCGACCGGGGAGGCAAGCGCGCGCCCCCCCAGCGTGAGGAGCTGGGGGAGTCCCGACAGCAGGACGAGGACGGCTCCGGCGTAGGCGATCACGGCCCGCCGCCTGCGCAACCAGCCGAGCAACACCGGCGCCACGACCGCCAGCAGCGTGAAGGCCAGATGCGAGGCCTTGAATACGGTGTTCATGCGGTAGAACTCGGTCCCGTACGGATCCTTGAAGTACACGAGTTCCATGAACGCCAGCAGGGCGAGCGGCACGAGCGTCAGTGCGAACACGGGCCTGGCACGCCGCATCCGGCCCCGCACCACGGTCACCGCGAGAACTGTCCCGACCCCGATGGCGATCGCGAGCAGCAGACGCTTGCTCAGAATCGCAAGCAGTACGACCCCGGCGAGCAACATAGCCCGGCTGAGCTGCCTTCGCGCCAGCTCCACCCCGCCCCACCTCCACGACAGCTCCCAGGTCACCAGGATGGGCGGGATCAGAATCCCGCCGAGAAACAGCAGCATCTCATCCACTCTCGTCCCGTCAGTGACCCAGCCGAAGCCCTGAGTCGGGGGGTGAAAGTTGAGCCAGAAGGGCAAGTAGAGCACCCAGCCCGCGACGCCCACGGCGACCACCCGCAGCCAAAGCCACAGGCCGGTCCCGGTCGGGCGAACCAGCCCGCTCTCCTCGCCGATCGCCACCAGCAGGATCGCAAGCCCCAGGGGAATCGCGCACCAGGGGTTGGAGGCCGCGGCCGCGCCGTAAAGAACCGAGCCGAGCACGATCGCCGGAACTCCCCGCCCCTTCTCCGTGGCGAGCACGCGCCCGAGAAAAACTGCCGCGAAGACGAAGGGCAGGCACAGGAGGTGGGGATGAAGGTCCCCCAGGTGGAATGTGAAAAGGGGAAACTCCGTGATGGCGCCCTTGATCGCGCGCGATGACGGCCACAGGTCGAGAGCCGAGAGCGCGGCGCCCGCGAAGAGCTGCCGCCACCCGTCGAACGTCCCGGCGAACACCACCAGGAACCCTGCCATCACGCCGGTCCGGCGGCTCCCCCCAACGGCGCGCGCGAGTGCCCACGCACCCTGCGCGCTCACCGCCGCCAGCGTCGGCACCAGGAGGTTGAAGACGACGTCCGGGGAGAAGCCGAGCAGCTTGGCGGGCAGCAACCAGGGAACGAAGCCAAAGTAGTAATAGGGCAGCGACTGCCCCGCCAGCCACGGATCACCCGGGGGTATGGTCCCAGGCCGGAGGAGGGTCGCCAGGATGGCGAGGTCCATCGGTTTCTCGGTCGCGGTGACCGCCATGACGGAGAGCCGCAGGAAGGCGAGGAGGAGGAAGGCGCCGAGACCCACCAACTCCGCTTCCACGAGCGCCTTGGGGCGGAGCTCCTTGAGCCCCAGCCTTCCCCACCAGGCCACCGGCACGAGGACCACGAGCCCAACCCACCACCAGTGCGTCAGACCCAACCAGCCGACGATCCAAGCCACGTAGCCCTGCAGCGCCCAGACCGCCACCCGCGCCACCGCCCAGCCTGCACCTGTCCCGACTCCGAGGCGGCGCAGAGCTCCCATCATCGGAAACCCCGCGGCTGCGACGATCGCGTACCAGGCGAGCGCCTGCCAGATCATTGACGTTCATTCTAGCCCGGATTGAGCCGTACCTTGCGTGGCTCGCACACCGCCCGGGGTGAGCCGGCGGTGCCCCTTCCCAAAAAAGGTTAAACTTCGGGGGTCGCGAAGCGGAGGTCCGACGCATGGTGCCCCTCGTACTACCGCTCGTTGCCGCGGCGGCGGCCCTGTTCCCGGACGCCCGGCCGTTCTGGAGGGTGGCCCAGGGGCCGGAGCTGCAGCCGACGCAGGTTCGGGTCACTGCCCGGCTCGTTCGCGAGGGGCGCTGGGTCGCCGTATACCAGGAAGAGGGGTACCGGTTCTCGTCCCTGGGCGAGGCCGACGAGGCTGCCCAGATCGCTGCGGTCGTGACCACCTTCGACGACGTGATCTACCCGCAGGAGGTCTCACTTTTCGGACCCTGTCCCGACGTGGACGGCAACGGCAAGGTGCTCCTGCTCATCACCCGCCTTTCGCGGACCCAGGGGCTCTTCTTCCCCTTCGACCAGATGCCCGAGGCGGAGGCGCTGCGGTATGGGTTCCACTCAAACCAGGGCGAGATCATCTATCACACGTTCGACGAACAGGGGAACCGTGCAAACTGGAACATTCGCGGGCTCGCCGAAACCCTGAACCGCCTTCTCCACTACAGCCACGACACCACCGAGACCGCTTGGAGCACAATGCTGTCCAACTACATGCCCTTCGGGTGCGGGCTTGCCTCGGCCCGGCTGCTGTGGGGGGACCTCGACCCCGAGGGCCGCAGCCACGCTCCGGCGGACGCCTGGACTGAAAGGGGCTGGTCCCTGCTTTTCGTGCAGTACCTTCGGGACAAGCTGGGTCCCGAAGTCTTGCGCGACCTGGTCGCACGCCCGGAGATCGGCATCGCGGGCCTCACACGCCTGCTCGCGGAGAAGGGCGATCGCCGGACGCCGGCCGATGTGATCGGCGACTTTGCGATGGCATGCTGGCTCGACGACGCCAGCTTCGCGGACGGTCGTTTCGGCTTCACGTCCGTCGTGCCCCCCCGCCCGCCGGCGGCAGCTAGGGCAACGGCCTCGCGGCCGACCTCGGGCGCGGTCGAGGTCGGTGTCGGGGGCATGGCCTTCCTCGTGGTGCAAGGTGACGGTGATCGGTCGTTCCCGCTTACGCTCCAGGGAGATCCGTCCACGCGCTGGATCGGGCGCGCCGTCGAGCTGCGCCGCCTCGGGCCGGACCGCGAACTCCCGCTTGAGTTCTCCCCGACCGGCGTCGCTCGTTTCGAGCTCCCGGACTTGGCGGTGGGCGACGCGGTCGTCGTGGCGGTCGCGGCCGTCCCGGGCGACTACGCGACCTTCGACCGTCGGACCCTGCTGCTCCGCTGGGGCGTCGGCTGGGTGCCGCACGTGCCCGCGGACCAAAGCAGCGGGATGCTCGCTGCGCTCGCCCAGAAGGAACTCCCGGATGGGGGTGAGGTCGCGCGCACGAGGTTGATGGAGACCATCGACCGGCTCGGCGGGATTGCGTCGATCGGCTCCCAGGGTCCAAGCGTAACCACGCGGTACGCCTGGGCCCCGGAGTCCGCGACGGTCGTCGAGGTGCTGGAGCAGGAGGCCGAGAAGAGGGGCCTTTCGTCTCGTCGGGAGACCTTCGTGTGCAGCGCCCCGAACGACATCCGGCAGGAGTGGACCAACGTCATCGTGCACCTCCCGGGAAGCGACCCACGCCGGTGGCCCGTCGTGCTGGCCACCCACTGGGACGGTGCCCGGGGCGACCTGGCCGACTCGTACCTGCGTGCACTCAACCTGAACGACAACGCGTCGGGCGTTGCCGTGGCGCTGGAGGCCGCCGGAGCGATAAGCCGGAGGCCCCACCGCGCGCCCATCGTCGTCGCTTTCCTGGCCGGAGGGTACCAGGAGGCCGCGGGGGCCCACGCTCTGCTCAAGAGCCTCGACGGAAAGATCGCAGCGTGGATCGAGCTCGATGGGGTAGGAGTTCCCGAGCGCTGGCCGTGGACTTTGGACGTTCACCTGGAGGGCGGCGGACGGATGTTACGCTTCCCCTCGGCCATCCACCAGGAACTGCGTCGCGCGGGGCTGGTCGCCAAGGGAACGACAGAGATCACCGCTCCGCACACCGGCGGTAGCGAAGCGGCGTCGCTGGGCATCGCAGCGATGGTGGTGCGGACGCAGATGAAAGAAGAAGCGGCGGACCTGGACACACCCCCAGCCGTCGAGCGGCAGCGCCTCTCCCCCGACCTCATGGTGCTCATGACCAAGGTGCTCGCCGGGACCGCAGTCACCCTCGCCGGGGCTCCGTGAGCCGCGACGACAGCGTGCATCGGGCCTTGCCGCCGAGGAGAATACGATCATGAATCTGCTCACGGTGAGAATCGACAAACCCGAGGACGCCAACTTCATCCTCGGCCAGGCTCACTTCATCAAGACAGTCGAGGACATCCACGAGGCGATCGTCGGAACAACACCCCAGATGCGCTTCGGGATCGCCTTCTGCGAATCCTCCGGACCGGCGCTCGTGCGCCGCTCCGGAAACGACGAAACCCTGATCGAGTTGGCAACCCGCAACGCGCTCGCCGTGGGTGCGGGACACAGCTTCTTCGTCTTCATGGAGAACGGGTTCCCCGTGAACGTGCTCAATGCGATCAAGGCGGTCCCCGAGGTGTGCCGGATCTTCTGCGCCACCGCAAACCCCGTCGAGGTTGTCGTGGCGGAGACCAGTGACGGACGAGCGATCCTCGGTGTGGTGGATGGATCTTCACCGAAGGGCATCGAAGGCGAGCAGGACGTCCTGGCACGCCTGCGCTTCCTCCGCCAGATCGGGTACAAGCTCGGGTAGCGACGTTGCCCGGTCTCACCGTACCGCTCTCCTTGCCGGCGCTGGTTGCGTCCGCATTTGCGGTGTCTCTCGCTACAGTCGCGATCCCCGGCCCCATCACGCTCTTGGCCTCGCGCCTCGCGCTCGCCCGCCACATGTGGGCGGCGATCTGGTTTCTCGTCGGTGTCACGCTCCTCGACGTCGCGCTCTTCACTGCGCTCGCGGGCGGCGCGGCGCCGCTCCTGCGCCGGATCGGCGCCTTGCCGATGGTCGAGGTCGTGGGCGGCGTCGCGCTCGTGTGGGCAGGGGCCACCTCTCTGCGGCAACCGAGGCCGCAGCGCGAGCCCGGCCTCAACGTGGACATCGAGAGTCGAAGCCTCTTCGGCAGCTTCCTGCTCGGGATCCTGGTCGCCGCCGGTAACCCTCACTACTGGATCTGGTGGGTCACTGCCGGCCTCGCCTTCGTCGAGGCCGCCCGTGCCCATGGTGCTCCGGGCCTCGCGTGGATGCTCCTCGCCCTGGTCGGCGGCGTGATCTGCTGGTACGTGCCGCTGCTCTGGGCCATTCACCGCGGCTCCGCCCTGCTGACACCCCATGCCGAGCATGTGGTGACGAGAGCGATGGGCGCCGTGTTGCTGCTGCTGGGGTTGGGCCTTCTCTGCCTCGGGACGTTGCGCTTCTGGCGCGCGTACTTCTGAGGCGGGCGCTTAGGCAGCGTTCGACCGCCGCGCCTCGCCGGCTTGGCTACACCACCGCGTCTGCAAGGGGCCGGGCGAAGATCCGCGCCTCGGCGAACACCTTGACGAGTTCGGGGTCGAGGAAGCCGCGCTGGGCCTCCTCCTCCAGGATGACGAGGGCGCGCTCCGGGGCCACGGCGCGCTTATACGGGCGGTCACCTGTCGTGAGGGCGTCGTAGATGTCCGACACGGTCATCATCCGCACCTCGGTTGGGATCTGCTCGGCCACGAGGCGGTTCGGGTAGCCGCGCCCGTTGAGCTTCTCGTGGTGGCCGTACGCGATCCTCGGGACGTCCGCGAACCTCTTGGGCCAGGGAATCGTGAGCAGGAACTGGTAGGAGTGGACGACGTGTGACTCGATCTCCCGTCGTTCGATCTCATCCAGCGAGCCGCGCGGAACGGAGAGCGCCCGCGCCTCCTCGGGGAGGAGCAACGGGATGTCGGCACCATCGTCACCTACGAACGCGTGCCTCTGGAGCCCGCCCAAGACGTGTGCGGTCGCCTCTTCGAGAACCGAAGGCTCGTTGGCCGCCAGTACCACCGCGAGTTGACCGTCCAGGTCCGCCTTCACCTGGCGCAACGACGCCTCGAAGTTGGCCAGATCGGCGGCGGTGGGCGCCCGTCCAAGCTGTTGCAGTGCCTCCAGGAGGCGGCGCAGCATCACAACCTCGTGCGCGCGTGCCGCGTGCCGGAACCGCTCCTGGACGAGGGCGAGCCGGTCAGGCTGGAGCTTCTTCGCCTTGGTGAGAACCGCCTCGCGAACCCCGACCTTGCCGAAGTCGTGCAGGAGAGCGGCATAACGCAGCTGCGTCATCTCGTCACGTGAGAAGCGCAGGCCCCGGTACGACTTGGGCGGGTCCTGCTCCACGGCCCGCGCCAGCGAGGTCGTGTAGTGGGCCACGCGCAGGGAATGGCCCGAGGTGGACGGGTCTCGCTGCTCGATCGTGACCACGGACGCGCGCACGAAGCTCTCGAAGAGCTGTTCGATCTCCTGCACGAGCCTCGTGTTCTCGATGGCGACCGCGGCCTGGGCCGCCAGCGCGCGGATGACCGCAACGTCCGTCTGGTCAAACGGTCGAACCTGGGCGTCGGCCGCCTCCGCCGAGAGGATGCGGGTGTGCCTGTTGAGCTTGCGGTTGATGAGCTGAAGCACCCCGATCAACTGGCCGGAGCGGGTGGCGATCGGGCCGGTGAGGACTGATCGGGTGTGGTAACCGATCGCGAGATCGAAGCTCGGGTTGAACCGGTACGGCACGTCGGCGGGCAACGTCCTGACGTCATCCACCCCGACGGGCTCGCCCGTGGTCGCCACGTAACCCGCGAGAGAGGCTTTGTCGAGGGGCATCGTGGTGGTCACCATGCTCGCCGGAACCGAGTCGTTCTGGGAGAGCACGAAGCGAAGGACGCGGTCGCCGTTCCTGTCCTCGATCAGGTAGAGCGAGCCGGCGTCCGCGTTGACCAGCTCCCTGGCCGTGGTCAGGATCAGCTGGAGAAGGCGCTCGATGTCCCGCTCGCCGGTGAGGGCGATGCCGACCCGCACCAGATCAACCTGGCGCTGGTGCGCGATGGCGGTCTCGCGCTCCTGATCGGCCAGTCGCCGGCGCAGGGCCAGGACCTCAAGCCCGGCCGCGATCGCGCTCTCGAGGTGGGCGTCAGGGCAGTCATCAGGAAGCGTGAGAAACGCATGCGCACTCACCGGCACACCCGACCCGATGACGATCCAGACGGCGTCTGGCACGTCGCCGTCACCCCAGGCTTCCATGGAGCGCTCGGTCGTCACCACCACGCTCCCCGCCACGGGGTCGCCCGGTCGGACCACACCATGGGTCCGCCTAATGCGGTTCGCCACCTCCGCAGTCAACAGAAGGTCGTGGGACATCTGCCGGTAAGTATACCGCCCGCCCGCCGCTTGAAATTCCTCCCGCCGCGTCCGCGACCGACCCGCCGGCTCGCCCCCCGTGGCTCTATTGGGACGGGAAGTAGCCGGCGATGGTGCGGACCGACAAGCCCTCGCCCTTCACCTCCACCTTCACGGTTCTGAACTGGTCGGACGGACTGTTCGACGGGGAGCGGTACGTGAGCAGGTACTGGGCGCGCAGCTGCTCGTCGATCCGCTTGTAGACGTCGGCGAGGTCGCTCTTCTTCGGCGCGTAAAAGACCTCCGCACCGGTTGCCCTTGCGAGCTCCTTCAGGCGGTCGCGGACCAGGAAGTCCAGCTTCGAGATTCGGTAGCCGATGGTAAAGATTGGCACACGGGCGGTACGCACGTAGCGGAGCGTCACGTCCCAGGAAGTGCGCGAGCTGTTGTCGTCTCCGTCGGAGAGCAGGACAAGAGCAGACCGGCCGCGCCGGCCCCGGAAACGCTCCAGGGCCCGCACGACCGCATCGAAGAGGGCGGTCCCCCCTTCCGGCGTGACGCGCTCCAGGGCCCCCACCAACCCTTCCGGATCGCCGGCCCACTCGACCTCCGTTCGCGGCTCGAAGGAAAAAGTCATGAGGAAGTACTTGTCTCCGGGCCGCAGCAGCCGGCTCCCGAACCCCGCGACCGCCTGCCGGACCTCCGGAAATTCCTGCAGCATGGACCCCGAGGTGTCCACCAGGATGCCGAGCGCGAGCGGCAGCTCCTCGGTCGTCGCGAACGCCTCCAGGGGCACTTCCTTCCCATCCTCGAAGACACGAAACGCGTCGCGGCCAAGGCCGGTGACCAGCTTCCCCTCGCGGTCGAAGACCGTGACCGGGAGCTCCACGACCTCGACCTTCACCGACTCGGTGTACCCGGTCGTCCCGAGGACGCGAATCGCCCCCCCCGTGACCCCATCGCGATTCTTCGCGTCGGCCGACAGTACCTTCGTTTTCTTGAACGTTTCGACCGGCAACTGGACGACGCACGGGCATGCCGTCCACCGCGCCACAGCCTCGTCGTCGGCGCGCAGCACGACTTCCGTGATGCCCACGGCACCCCCAACGGAGACGGTCACCTGACGCGCCTTCGCGCCGGCAAGCTCGGGCCCCAGGAGGATCTCGACGGGTAACTGGTTCGCCGGGGCGTTGAGGACCACCGCGTCCTCCCCCAGAAAGCTCCCGTCCTTGCCGTAGGCCACAGCCTTCACCGTCGTTCGCTTCGCGATCTGCCCGAGCGGCACCGAGACCGTCCATGGCGGCCGCTGGCGCTGGTAGAGCATCTGCGTGTCCTGGTAAAACTCGACTCTCTGCGTCCCCTCTGGGACGTCCACCTCGAGCTGGATCGCCTCGATCCCGCCGGATCGGACCGGTGGCCGGAAATGGACCACGCCGCTCGCCGGCGCCATCGGTGCCAGCGCCAGCGCGTCCGGGGCGGCCCCCGCGGTCGGCTCGAACGGAGTCGTCTCGATGGGTACCACCACCTTTCCGAGCCATCCGCCGGTGGCGGTCCCTTCGAGGCTCGCCACCGCCACGCGGACCTCCCCCTCCCCAGGGGGCCACTCGCGGTAGAGCATGGCGCTGCCGTCCTGTTCCAGGCTCACCACCGCCTCTCCCCGGTCCACGACGTTTCCCCCTTGAAGGAGGGAGACCCCCACCCGCAACCGCTCCCCGGCCCGGGCCTTGTCCTCGGGGGCCACCTGGATGACGATTCCCATCACCGTCCCCTGCGGTCCTCGCCCCAGCGGCTGGATCTCGACCCTCAGGGCCAGCGGCGGTGCCGCCGCAGCTGCTGCCGCCACGATCAATCCCAGCATCATCGTTCCTCCTGCCCAGCCGAACACTCGGGTACGCTGTGAAATGCCTTCATTTGCTGATATTTGGCATACATGATCGTGAATCACTCATATATGTGCTCGCCCATTTTCTTGGACTTGACAAGTTGTAGCTCATATCCTATATTGACTCCCAGGGTCCCACAGGAAGGGGCCCGCAAAGGAGGGCGCAGTCATGAGCACCATCGTACGTTGGGATCCATTCAGGGAGGTAGCGACGCTGCAGGATCGCATGAACCACGTTTTCGGCGAGCTCTGGGGCCGGACCCACCGGCCGGACGAGGACTACATTTCGGGGAGCTGGATGCCGGCGGTGGACGTCCGCGAGAGCGGGGACGCACTCGAGATCTCGGCCGAGCTTCCGGGGATCGACCCCAAGGAGGTCGAGGTATCCGTCGAGAACGGCGTGCTCACCCTCAAGGGCTCGCGGCGTTTCGAAAAGGCCACCGAAGGCGAGACCTACCATCGTGTGGAGCGCGCCTACGGTTCCTTCGAGCGCTCGTTCAGCTTGCCCACCAACGTGGACCCGGAGAAGGTCCAGGCCGTCTATCGCCACGGCGTCCTGCACCTGACGCTTCCCAAGCGTGAAGAGGCCAAACCGAAGGCGATCTCGATCAAGGTCGAGGACAAGTGATTCCGCCTCGTGCCTGCACGAGACGGATTCATCCCGAGCGCAGCGAGGGATCCAGTCAATAGCATCACTTCACGGTTTGTTCGAATACGCCGGGTCCCCCCGGCGTTTTTGTTCGTTTTCCACTCCGTGGAGATTTTCTTTTGCCCCGCGGGCAATGAGCGGTCGCTCGGGCTGGGCTTCGAGCCCAGCCCTCCGACCCGCCTGCGCGTGCGACCGAGCAGGGACGTCCCGCGGCAGGGCCCCTCGCTGTTCGCATGAAGCCCCGCCAGCGACACCCCACCGCGGGATGCCCGCTCGGTGCCCGCACGCACAGGCGAGATGGCTCCTCCGGCCCGCGGGGCGGTTCTCACCCCCACCCCCGCTTTTAGACCAACGGGCAATGAGGGCCTGGCACGTGAGAGCTTGTCGCTTCCAGCTTCAAGGTTTCAAGGCTTCAAGTCGAAGGGTGGGTCGAGGGATTCCGCCCGGCGTGCGGGCCACGCTGCCCTTCCCTCCGATCCGCACTCGCAGGCGAGGCTAGAAGAAAATGCACTGAATGAGATACCTGCATCAATCCCTTGCTACTGCACCTCCGCCGTCGGCTTCAACCAGCCAGCCTCGACTAGCCGTCTCTTCGTGTCTTCGAGATGCTTGCGGTGCTGCGTGTTCTTCTCCTGGAAGGACGGATCCCCGAGCGCCCGAATAGCGCGAACGAGGTTCTCGGCTGCAAGCCCAGAACGAGGGTAGTCGGGGTCCCTCCAACCCCGCCTCACCCCCTCGGAATAGGCGCGTCGGTTCTCAGGCTTGTCCATTTCTGGGTCCTTGATGCTGCGCCAGAGGGCCTTGAGTTGAGGGACGAGTTTCTTGTTGCCGCTGTGGACTAGCTCCAGAAGCGCCTCGCGGATAAGCCGGTTAGCAGCGGGGTCCGAATTGGGATAGGCCATCTGTGCTTGGGCCTCGATCTTCTCCCGGATGAGCTTCAAGTAGTTCGCCTCCCAGTCGCCGGGCCTGGCGTGGGCCAGCTCGAGCAAGTCTGCGCGAGGCACTCTGGTCTCCGCCTTCTGGTAGTTGGCGTGAGGATCTCGTTCCATTGTCGCCTCGATCTCCGGGACGAGATTGTCCATTTGTTCGAGGAGCGCGCGGTTCGCCGCGCCGTTCCAAGTGAGCCCGAGCTCGTGGTTCGACCGGCCGGTGCGAAGGACCTCTGCGTACTCACGCTGCCGTTCGGCCGCAGTCATCTTCCACAGGGCGAGCTCCTGCTGCCAGACGACGTTGAGCTCCCCGCTGCGGGCTTTCTCATACTCGGCAAATGGCGTCGGGTCGAGCCACCGACGAGCGAAGAGCGGTTGCAAGACCTTCCCTACGGCACTCGCGGCCTCCGGCTTGCCGCTCTCCTCCGTTTGTCTGAGGTAGTCGAGCATGCGCTCCGGACGCGGCCCACCAGCACGCCAGACCTCTTCCTCAACCACGCCCTGAAGGTCCTCGGCAAGACCGGAGGCCGAGGGCGGAGAACTCCACACGGTCCCCAGACCTGATGCCCCTACGAATGCCGCAAATATAAAACGTACCACGTATCGCATTTCACTCATTGTCTCTTGAAACGCTTCTCCGCGCTATTCGGCAGCGCATGCGTCACTCGCTCCACGACCGCTGCGCATCGGTACCCCAAAAACACCATCACACCTTCTCTGCGCGCCCCCACACGTTTCCAGCTCGACCAGACGCTGGTTCGGGGCCAGGCGCCGCTCGCATAGTGACATGATTGCACGAGTGCGCATCGCTATCTAACGATGTCGCTCAGCCCCCGCAGTGGACCCTGACGAGGTCCGCCGCCAACCATTGAGAGCCGGGCGCAAGCTTACGTTCCTCGTCCGGACCATATGGCGGCAGAGGGCATTGACTCAGAGCGGCGCGGTCGTCTCCAGCTCCCGCAGGGCTCTCGCGATCACCATCCGTTGCACTTCGCTGGTGCCCTCGTAGATCGTCGTGACGCGAGCGTCCCGGTACAGGCGCTCCACGGCGTACTCGCGCGAGTACCCGTACCCACCGTGCACCTGCACCGCCAGCGCCACGACCCGGTTCGCCATCTCGCTTGCGAACAGCTTTGCCTGCGCGCTCGTCCGACTGATCCGGCCCGGGCGCTCCGAAAGCCAAGCCGCCCGGTAGGTGAGCCACCGGGCCGCCTCCAGCTCCGTGTCGATGTCGGCGAGCCGGAAGCCCACCGCCTGGTGCTCGATGATCGGCTTGGAGAACTGCTCGCGCTGCCTGGCGTAGCGGAGCGCCTCGTCGAACGCCGCCTGCGCGATCCCAAGAGCCTGCGCGGCGATCCCCAGGCGGGAGTGGTCGAGGGTCGCGAGCGCCACCTTCATCCCCTCCCCTTCCACACCGAGGAGGTTTTCGGCCGGCACGACCGCATCTTCCAGCGTCACCGCGGCCGTGACCGAGGAACGCAGGCCCATCTTCTTCTCCTGGGGGTGCACCAGGACACCTGCCTGCCCGGCGTCCAGCACGAAGGCCGAGATGCCACGCGCGCCCTGTGACCTCTCACGCGTCGCAAAGACCACGAACGTGCCCGCCACCCCGGCGTTCGTGATCCAGGCCTTCGAGCCCGACAGGACGAAGTTTCCCCCCTCGCGGCGGTAGGCCGTCCGTAGGGAGGCGACGTCGGAGCCCGCACCGGGCTCAGTGAGCATGATGCCGCCGAGGACGTCCCCGCGCGCCAGGGGCGGCAGTACGCGGGCCTTGAGTTCCTCGCTGCCGAAGCGCACGATCGGCCACTGGCACACGGAGTTGGTCACCGACATCCCGACCGCGACGCTCGCGTCCGCCCGGGCTATCTCCTCCACCGCGAGCACGTACGAGAGGGTGTCAAAGCCGGCCCCGCCGTACCTCTCCGGCACCAGCATGCCGAGGAGACCCAGGGCGCCGAGTTCACGGAAGATCTCCGCGGGGAACCGACCGTTCTCATCTCGGGCCGTCGCCCCCGGCCGAAGCTTCTCTGCGGCAAACTCGCGCACCATGTCCCTGACCATCCGCTGCTGCTCGGAGAACTCGAAGTCCATGGCCACATTGTACGCACGCGCCCCGGACGCCCTTTCCAGACCCGCCCGGGTCGTGTACCTTCGCCGCGTGGCGAAGATCCACCTCCTGCCCGACGCCCTCATCAACCAGATCGCTGCCGGGGAGGTCGTCGAGCGCCCGGCGTCGGTGGTCAAAGAGCTCGTTGAGAACTCACTCGATGCCGGAGCCCGAAGCATCCGTGTCGAGATCTCGGAAGGTGGCCGAGAGATGGTCGCGGTGGACGACGACGGCTGCGGCATGGACGGTGAGGACGCACCGCTCGCCCTGCAGCGCCACGCCACGTCGAAGGTCTCCGACGCCGACGATCTCAACCGCATCTCGACGCTGGGGTTCCGGGGGGAGGCGCTCCCCTCCATGGCAGCCGCGTCACACCTCACACTCGAGACCGCGGCCGCCGACGGCGAAGGGACCCGCGTGGAGGTCGAGTTCGGGCGCGTCGTCGGCGTGGCGCCCTGCGCTCGCCCTCGCGGCACCCGTGTCTCGGTGCGCGATCTGTTCGCAAGGTTGCCGGCACGCCGCAAGTTCCTCAGAACCGAGGCCACCGAGCTGCGCCACGCGGTCTCGGCCCTGACCGCGCTGGCGTTCACCCACCCAGAGGTCGCTTTCATCCTCGAGCACGGCAAGCGTACGTTGCTCCACCTGCCTTCGGTTCGCGAGCTCACCCAGCGTCTATCCGACCTGTTCGGCGCACGGCGCGCGCGTGAAGCCCGGCCGGTCCAGCACGCCGCGAGTGGCGTCGCCGTCTCGGGATTCCTGCTTCCTCCTAGCGGCTCCCGCGAGATCGTGGTTGCGGTCAACGGGCGGGCGGTGCGCGACCGCCTCCTCATCGGGGCGATCAACCGCGCGCTGCGGGGTCCGTCGGGCGTCAGCGAGGCCGACGCCTACCTGCACGTTTCTCTCCCGCCCGCCGAGGTGGACGTCAACGTGCATCCCACCAAGGCGGAGGTGCGCTTCGCGGACCCGGGTCGTGTGATCTCCGCCCTCACGCAGGGGCTGGCCGTGGCCCGGCTGGCGCTGCATGGACCGGTGCAGGTGCGCCGCGTCGTCTCGGTGGCTCCGAGTGCGGCCGAAGGTCCACGGCTCCCGCTCGTTCCCTATCCCTCTGGCGCAAGCACGGGCGGCACCCCGCCTGCCGTTCGAGAGGGCTTCACCCCGGAGCCGATGCGCGAGGGGATGCAACCTGCGCTGACCAAATGGGGCCGCTACATCGGGCAGTACCGCGAGACCTACCTCGTGCTCGAGGACGGCGAGGGGCTCGTGCTCATCGACCAACACGTCGCCCACGAGAGGGTGCTCTTCGAGAGGTTGCTGGGGACCGGGTCCAAACCCGCTGTTCAGGGACTGTTGTTGCCGGAGATCGTCGAACTGCCGCCGGCTCTGGCCGTGCTGGCGGCCGAGGCAGCGGGGGTGTTTGAGAGCCTTGGACTGGAGCTCGAGGCCGCCTCAGGAACGACGGTGCGCGTGGTCGGCGTGCCCGCCGCGCTGCCCCCGGGTCGTTCCGCGGAAATGGTCCGGCAGCTGCTCTCCGACCTCGCCGGCGGCGAGATGCCGGGCGAGAGCTTGCGCGAGCGCGCCGCCGCATCTCTCGCATGCCAGAGCGCGATCAAGAAGAACCGTCCGCTTTCCCGCGCCGAGGCGGAACACTTGATCGTCGAGCTTGGCCAGGTGCGGGAACCGCACCGCTGCCCCCACGGTCGGCCCATCGTGCTGGCCCTCCCCCACTCCGAGATCGAGCGCAGGATCGGCAGGCGGTAACCGTGCCGACCGCAGCGGCAAAATCACACGGGGTGACCGGTGACGAGATCGGGGATGAGGGTCTCGCGGAGGTGATGACGGCCTACCAGCGCGGCGAGATGGCAGCGTTCGAGACGCTCTACGCCGGGTTCCGCGGTGGCCTGAGGCGCTACCTCACGGCCCTGGCGCGCGACCCCGCGGTCGCAGACGACCTCCTTCAGGAGACGTTCCTTCAGCTCCACAGGGTGCGCCACACCTACCAGCCGCCCCGGCCGGTCAAGCCGTGGGTCTACGCCATTGCCCGCCACGTGTTCCTGATGAACCGGCGCGCCGCCTACCGTCGGGGTCGTCACGAGACGATCGCGGACGAGGCGCTTCCGGAAGTTCCGGTGCCGCCCGAGGTCGAGAGCCTTGGCGATCGGGACACGGTCGAGAGGGCGCTTGCGAACCTGCCCGCGGCGCGGCGCGAGCCGCTCGTGCTGCACCACATGCTCGGGATGAGCTTCAAAGAGGTCGGAGCCGTGCTCGGGATCAGCGAGGGTGCCGCAAAGGTGCGAGCGCACCGCGCTCTCGCCGAGATCCGCGAGGCCATGGGCGTCAAGGGGGCCAAATCGTGAGCGGGCACACTCCTTTGCCGGATGCCCTCCGGCGAGCGCTCGAGGCCGACCACCGGCCGGTGCATGCGCTCCGGCCGGCGCCGGTGCGCGCTCTCTGGGTGGCGCTGTGGGCGGCGCTCGCCCTCGTCGTGCTGCCGCTGCTGATCGGGATCCGCGGGGACGTCGCGGGTCTCGGTCTTGCCCTCAGCTGGGGTGCGGCCGCGCTCGAGTGCCTTGCGGGCATCGGGCTCGTCGTTCTCGCACTTCGCGAATCGGTCCCGGGTTGCGGGATCACAACGCCTCGGGCGGCGGCTGCAGTCGGCACGGGAGTCGGGTTGCAGGTCCTGGTGGCAGTGCTGTGCTGGTTGCGGTGCGGGGTGCCGTTCGGCGCGTTCCCACCCGCCGGTGCCCACTGCTTCACCGACGAAGGCCTACTCGCCCTGCCGGCTCTCGCTCTCACGATGCTGCTCGTCCTGCGGGCCTATGCCGTGCGGCCGCGGTGGGCGGGCGTCCTGGGGGGCGCCGGCGCGGGGCTGCTCACCGACGGTGTCTGGCACCTGATCTGCCCGCACGCCGAGCTCTCCCACGTCCTGGTGTGGCACACCGGTGCGGTGCTGACCCTCGCCGCCGCGGGGTGGGTGCTCGGGGTGGGGATTGAGGCGCTCCAACGCCGGAGCACCGCCCGCTGATTCTCACGTCGCCATTCGGGGTATCCCGCCCACCACCGCACTTGGGCCGCTATGACTGATCGGCCATGGTGAGTGCTGGTCTCAGCTGTGGATTGACGGGTGAGACCCAGAGCCCTAAATTGGGGACAGAAACGAACGGAAGACTGCGTCCGGCCTTGCTAGAGGGCTAACGAGTCCCTTCCGCGCGGTCTTCCCAATCGTCTGGAGGTGCGTCATGTCTTGCGTCGGGCGAGCCCTGCGGGCTGTCATCTGTTCGACGGTTCTAATCTCCACGGCAATCCCCGGTTTTCCCGGGTTTGCGGGAACCGACGTTTACATCCCGTCGGTGGGGCGCCGCCCCGGAAACCTTGGCTCACAGTGGTACACCCAGCTGTGGATCCACAACCCCTCCCGCAGTACCGCCAACGTATCGATAGTCTTCCTCGAACGGAACATTCCCAACCCCTCCCCTCTCGTCTATACCGACTCGATCCCGCCGGGCGACACCCGCCGCTACCCCAACACCGTCGGTACGTTGTTCGGCGTCGAGAAGTGGGGTGCCCTCCGCATCAAGGCCGACGTCCCTGTGCTCGCCGCTTGCCGCATGTACAACCTGCCGGCAGCCGGCGAGGACCGCGACACCCAGGGGCAGGCCTACACCGCCATCCCCGCCTCGTTCGCCATTGGTGTCGGCCAGACCGCCAGGGTGCTCGGCGTCTACCAGACGTCTCCCCGGGACGACTCCCAGTTCCGTTACAACTTCGGCTGGGTGGAGACCACCGGCTCCACGGCCGACGTGCGGGTGATCGCCTACGACGAGACGGGCACGGTGATCGGCGACAAGACGTTCCCCACCACCGGCGGCTGGGAGCCCCGCTACTACCCGATCGAGGACCTCGTTCCGGCCATCAATCACCAGAATGTGACGCTCGAGATGCGGGTGGTCGGCGGCTCGGGCAAGATCATCGCCGTCGGCTCGGGCGTGGCCAACCACTCCAACGACGCCACAACGTTCGAGATGGCTTTCCGCGACGAGCTGCTTGGGTCCCCGGCCGGCGCCTTCGTCTCCACCCTCAACGGACTCTCGGGTGACGTCACGCTCGCCGCCGGGGCCAATGTCACCATCACGCCTTCCGGCAACACACTCACGATCGCCTCCACCGGAGGCGCGGGCACCGGCCTGCCCGCTGGCACAGCGGGCCAGACCCTCTATCACACCGGTTCCGCGTGGGCGGCCAGCAGCGCGCTCACCAACGACGGCACGAACGTCGCCGTCTCCGGCAACCTGACCCTCCCCACGACCACCGCCGCGACCGGACAGATCAAGCTGGGCCCGTACCCTTTCATCCACAACTACGGTCCGGCAAACGCGTGGAACACGTTCGTCGGGAATTCCGCGGGCAACTTCACGATGGGGGGACCGGGAGGCAGCGACGGCACGTACAATACAGGCGTCGGCAGCGTCAGCCTCGCCAGCAACACGACGGGCCATTTCAACACTGCGGTCGGTGCCGGCAGCCTCAACAACAACACAACAGGCCTGGAGAATACCGCGATCGGCTTCGCGAGCCTCGCCTTCAACACCAGCGGCAGATACAACACCGCAACTGGGGTCTCGAGCCTCCATTCCAACTCGACGGGTTCGCAGAATACCGCCAGCGGGCACTTCAGCCTCAGCCACAACACCGGTGACAACAACACGGCGATCGGCTACTCGTCCCTCAGCGCAAGCACGACGGGCTCCCAGAACACCGCCGTTGGTTCGACGAGCCTCAGAGCCAACACGACGGGGTGGGGCAACGTTGGCCTGGGCTGGGCGGCCGGCGACACCATCACCGTTGGCACGAACAACACGTTCCTTGGCGAGGGCGCCGATGCGACCGCCGACAATCTCTCCAACGCCACCGCGATCGGCGCGGACGCGTACGTGGACGCCTCGAACAAGATCCGCATCGGCAACAACTCGGTGACCGTGATCGGCGGGCAGGTCGCGTGGTCCAACCTCTCCGACGCGAGGGCCAAGAGGGACATTCGCGACCTCGACCTCGGGCTCGACTTCGTCCTCGCCCTGCACCCCGTTCAGTTCCGCATGATCGACGGGAACGGGCGCACCGATCTCGGGTTCCTGGCGCAGGACGTGGAGGCGGTGCTGGGTGACGGCTACAACATCCTCTCCGTCGGCGGCGACGCGGAGCGCACGCTCGCGCTCCGCTACACGGACTTCATCGCCACGCTCGTGAAGGCGGTTCAGGAGCAGCAGGGGCAGATCGAGGCGCAGCAGACCGAGATCGCCCTACTAAGAGCGAAGCTCGCGGAGCTGGAGGCAAAGCTGGCCCAGCGGCCCTAGGACTCGTACCTGGACGGGTCGGGAATGCCAGCCTCGGCGAAACCCGCGCGGCGCAGCCGGCACGCGTCGCAGCGGCCGCAGTGAACAAACGCTGCGGGGGGGTCGTAGCACGAGAGCGTTGCCGCGTAGTCCACGTTGAGGCTGGCGCCGAACCTGACGATCCCCGCCTTGGAGAGGTGGAGGAGCGGTGCGTGCACGGTGAACTTCGCGCCCTCCACGCCCGCCCGCGTCCCGAGGCGGGCCACCGTTTCGAACGCGTGCAGAAACTCCGGGCGGCAGTCCGGATAGCCTGAGTAGTCCTGGACGTTGGCGCCGATCACCAAGTCAGTGGCCCCGAGCACCTCCGCGAAGCCGGTGAGCAGCGCCAGGAAGACCGTGTTGCGCGCGGGCACGTAGGTGACCGGGACGTCCGCACCGATCGCAACGCGGTCCTTCGGCACGGCGGTAGCATCGGTGAGCGCCGACCCGCCGATCGCCCGCAGATCCACGGCGATGGTCCGGTGGTCCGCGATGCCCAGCGCCCTCGCCACACGGCCTGCGGCCTCGAGCTCGAACCGGTGACGCTGCCCGTAGTCGATCGAGAGCGCGGCCACCTCGAAGCCGGCGGCCTTCGCCCACGCCGCCGCGGTGGCCGAGTCGAGGCCGCCCGAGAGGAGCACGACGGCGCGTCCGGCGATCACGCTTTGACCCCGCCGAGCGCACGTGCCCGGTCCGCCAGGCCGAGCACGCGGTCCCATGCCACCCCTGCCAGCTCGCCGCGACCGAAGTTCTCCGAACGCGCTGCAGCCTCCCGCAGCGCCCCGCCCAGGACCGGGTCGCGCCGGGCGGCCGCCTCGACGTGCTCCGCCACTTCCCGTCGCGCGGCGAGGGCGTTGCAGACCAGCACCTGGTCGCAGCCGGACGCGAGGGCGGCGGCGGCCCGCTCGGGGAGCGTACCGTGCGCCGCAAGCGCCTCCATCTCCAGGTCGTCGGCCAGAACCGGCGCCGCAAACGTGCGCAGCCAGCCCACCACGGTGCGGGAGAGCGAAGTCGGACACGCAGCCTCGCCGAGCGCGGGTGCGAGGGCATGCGCGACCATCACGGCCCTGCCCGGCGCCGCGAGCGCGCGAAAGATGTCGCAGTCAACGGCGACGCTTTCGTCCAGCAGTGGGAGATCGCGGTGGGAGTCCACACGCCCGCTGCCCAGGCCCGGGAAGTGCTTCAGGCACGCGGTCACACCGAACGCCGTGAGCCCTTCGAGGAAAACACCGGCGGCTGCGCGGACCTCCTCGACCGAACTCCCAAGACAGCGACCCTCCAGCGCCAGGAACCCCTCGGGCCGCGCCACGTCCAAGACCGGCGCCAGGTCCACCCCGATGCCGAAATGGGCGCAGGCCGCTCCCGCGGCCTCGGCGAGCGCGCGCACCGCCTGCGCCCCCGCCTGCGCTGCCTCGGCCGCCGAGGGCAATGGGCCGATCAGCCGCTCGAGACGGTTCACCCGGCCGCCTTCCAGGTCGATGGCTACGTAAGGGCGGGACGGAAGCTCGCGCAGCTCGCGCACCAGCGACGAGAGCTGGTCGCGGTCAGACACGTTGCGCGCAAACAGCACAACGCCCGCCGGCCTCAGGTCGGAGAGCAGCCGGCGCTCCTCCGCATCGAGCGCGAGACCGGCACAACCGCACGCCAGGAAGGCGCTCACTCCCCGGACTCCCGCTTGAGCTCCGCCAGGAGGTTGAGCGCCTCGATCGGTGTCAGCCGATCGACCTCGAGCTTGCGAAGCCGCTCCAGGACGGCGTCCTCGACCGGCGGGAAAAGGCCGAGCTGGACCTGCTGCTGGCCCGGCGCCGTTGCCTCGAGCACCTTGAGCTCCTGGCGCTCGAGCTGCCGCAGCACCTCCTGGGCACGCCGGCACACCCCCTCCGGCACCCCGGCCAGCTTTGCCACGTGGATGCCGTAGGAGCGGTCCGAGGGACCCGGCACGACCCGGTGCAGGAACAGTACACTCCCCTGCCATTCCTTCACCGCTACCGAGGCGTTCACCACCCGGTCCAGGCGCTCCGCCAGGTCGGTGAGCTCGTGGTAGTGGGTGGCGAAGAGCACCAGGGGCCCCGGCCCGCCACCTGCCGCGTCGTGGAGCGCCTCGACGACCGCCCACGCCAGCGAGAGACCGTCGAACGTCGCCGTGCCGCGCCCGACTTCGTCCAGCATGACCAGCGAGCTGCGGGTGGCGTGACGCAGGATGCTCGCAACCTCGGTCATCTCCACCATGAACGTGGACTCGCCACGGGCGAGGTCGTCGGCGGCCCCGACCCGGGTGAAGACGCGGTCGATCTCGCCGACCTCCGCCTCCTCGGCAGGAACGAAGGAACCCGCCCGCGCCATGATCACGGCGAGCGCCACCTGACGGAGATAGGTGGACTTGCCGCCCATGTTCGGCCCGGTGAGCACGACGATCTGGCGTGAGTCGCCGTCCAGCTCCACGTCGTTGGGAACGAACGACGCGCGCGACAGCTCCTCGACCACGGGGTGACGCGATCCGACCAAACGGATCCGAGGCCCCTCGACCAACCGGGGCCGCCGGTAGTTCGCCCGCCGCGCCCTGTCGGCAAACGAGGACAGGACGTCCACAGCCGCGACCGCCCGGGCCGTGGCCGCGAGGCGGGAGGCGCGGGCCGCGCAGCGCTCGAGAAGCGCGGCGTACAGCTCTCTCTCGCGCTCGTCGGCGCGTGCCTCCGCGGTGGTGATGCGTCGCTCGAGCTCCTCCAGCTCCTGGGTGATGAAGCGTTCTGCACCGGTGAGCGTCTGCCTCCGCACCCACTCGGCCGGCACCCGATCCAGGTTGGGGCGGGAGACCTCGAACGCGTAGCCGAACACCCGGTTGTAGCGGATCCTCAGGTTGGTGATGCCGGTACGGGAGCGCTCCCGTGCCTCGAGCTCCCCGAGCACCTCCTTTGCCCCGTGAGCGAGCTGCCGCACCTCATCCAGCTCGACGTCACAGCCCGCACGAATCGCACCGGGACCCAGCAACATGGGCGGCTCTTCGGCAAGCGTGGCGGCAAGGTCGTCCCTCAGGTCGTCGAGTGGATCCACCTCATCCCCGAGAGCGGCGAGCAGCTGGCTCGGGGATGCCGCGAGCTCCGACCGCAACTCGGGGAGGACGGCGAGAGCCGTCCGCAGGCCGACGAGCTCCCCCGGCCGCGCCTGCGAAAGTCCGAGTCGGGCGGCCGCTCGCTCCAGGTCGCCCACGCTCCGCACCACGTCCCGCAGCGTGGCCAGTCGTCCCGGCTCCTCGATGAGGGCCGCCACCGCGTCGTGGCGAGCGCCGGCGGCCACCGGGTCGCCCAGCGGCTGCACCAACCAGTCGCACAGGAGCCGTGCACCCATCGCGGTGACCGTGTGGTCGAGCACCCGCGCGAGCGAGGCGCGCCGCTCGCCCGAGCTGTCGCGCAGGATCTCCAGGTTGCGCACCGCGGCTGCGTCCAGCACCAGGGCCCCGCCGCGTCGCCGCCGTTCGAAGGAGCGCAGGTGGCGCGGGAGCCCGCCCTGCGTGGTGCGGACGTACTCCACCAGCGCGCCGGCGGCGCCGATCAGCGGTTCACCGGGCTCGAACTCGAACGCCCGCAACGACCCGACGCCGAGCGCTTGCCGGAGCAGCTCCTCGGCCCTTTCCGCCTCGAACCAGCTCGACGGACGAAAGGTGACGACCGGATCGCCCATGTCCTCCGCGCCGAGGCCGGCGGGCGCGGCACCCTCGGGGAGCAGGATCTCCCTGGGGCGCAGCGTCGCCAGCAGCTCGCGCGCCTCCTGAACGGAGGCGCAGCTCACCCCGCCGAATTCGCCCGAGGCCGCCTCGAGGAATGCGGCCGCCACCTGCGGCTCGGGCCCTCGCAGGGCGACGAGCCAGCGGCGCTCGGCGTCGCCCAGCAGCTCGGGCTCGGTGACCGTCCCGGGCGTGAGCACCCGGATCACCTGCCTCCGCACCAGGCCTCCCGCCTTCGCGGGGTCTTCCACCTGCTCGGCGATCGCCACCTTGAAACCTGCGTCCAGGAGCTTGCCGACGTACGCCGTGACCGCGTGGTGAGGAATGCCGCACATCGGCGAACTCACCTCGTCGTTGTGACGGCGGCGCGTGAGGACGATGCCGAGAATCGGCGCGGCTTTCTCCGCGTCTTCGAAGAAGAGCTCGTAGAAGTCACCGAGGCGGTAGAGGAGCAGCGCATCCTGGACCTGGTGCTTGAGCTCCAGGTACTGCTGCAGCATCGGCGTCTGCTTCATGCTGGCGCGATTGTAGCGTGGCGCTTGACGGAGCGCGCCGGAGGGGCAAGACTGGCACGGTGAGAACGGTGCTGGCGATCGCCGCGTGCGGACCCCGCCTCGAGCTCGCGCTGCTCTCGCCCACTGCACCTGCGCCGGGCCTGTTGGCGCTCTCGGGCCCGACCCCTCGATCGGAGCTCGTGATGGCCGGCATCGACCTGCTGTTGCGGGCCGCCGGCCTCGGGCAGGCCGATCTCGACGGCGTGGTCGCCACACGCGGGCCCGGATCGTTCACGGGGGTGCGCGTCGCCCTCGCCACGGCCCAGGGACTGGCCCTTGCACTCGGGATTCCCGCTCATGGCTACTCCTCCCTTCTGGCGCAGGCGGCCCGGACAGAGGTCGCCGGCTGTCTGGCCGCGCAGCCGGCCCGTCGTGGCAGCGTCTACGTCCAGGCGTTCGCGCGCGCTGAAGCCGGCCTCGCGGCCATCGACGCGCCGAGGGTCGCTTCCGTGGCGACCCTCGCGAACGCGGAACTCCCAGTGGTGGCTCCGCCGGGCGTCGCTCTCCCGCCCGAAACGCCGATCGCCGCCGCCCGGATCGGGACCGCGGAGGCGCTGCTCGAACTCCTGGCCCGCGAGAAACACCCCGATCCCAGGACGCTCACCCCGCTGTACCTGGAGCCACCTCCGGCGGTTGCGCCGGGAAGGAGCGCACCGCCATGGCCGCCCTCGCAAAAGGCTTCCTGATCCGAACGGCGCGCGAGGAGGACGTCCCGGTGGTCGCCGCCCTCGAGGCCGAGGTGTTCCCGGACCCATGGCCGGCGCACCTGTACATGCAGGAGGTCGGACAGCCGCTGCGCTTCCAGCGCGTCGTCTACACCGAAGATGGTTACCTCTCGGCCTACCTGTTCGCGTGCTGGCAGGTAGACGAGCTGCACGTCCTCAAGGTGGCCACGCACCCGTTGCATGAGGGAAAGGGTCTTGCCACCTCCCTGATGGCCGAGGCGAGGGCCGAGGCGGACCGGGCCGGTGCCCGCGGCCTCGTACTGGAGGTTCGTCCTTCCAACCGGAGGGCGATACGTCTGTACCGCCACCTCGGCTACGACGTGGTGGGCCGGCGGCCGCGTTACTACGCCGACGGTGAGGACGCGCTGGTGATGACCCTCGAGCTCGTCCCGAGCCAGAGCGGTCCGTGACCCTTTTCGAGTCCGGGCCTGGGCCGGACACGTGGAACCGCGCAGGCGGTCCGGGCTATACTCACAGACGGAGCAGATAAAGAGTGAAACGGCTCGGCGAAATCCTCATGGCCAAGGGGATGGTGTCCGCCGACGGCCTGCGGGCCGGCCTCGATGCCTGCCGCCGTCACGGTGGAAGGCTCGGCACGTGGCTGGTGAGGCTCGGCCTGGTCAGCGAGGGCAAGCTCCTGGATGCCCTCGCGGAGCAGTCCGGCTGTCCACCCGCCACGACGTTGCAGCTTGCCACGGCCGCCTCCGACGTGCGGGCAGTCATCCCGTCGGCGTTTGCCAAGCGCAACCTGGTCGTCGCGTTCGCGCGACACGGCCGGAACATCGACGTCGCGATGATCAGACCCAACGACCTCCTGCTCGTGGACGAGATCTCCAAGGTCACGGGCCTGGTCCCGCGCCCCCATGTGGCCACGGAGGCCGCGCTCACCGCTGCCCTCGCCCTCCCTGGTGCGGCCGCCCCGGCCGCCCCGCCTCCGCCCGGTCCGCCACAGGGCACCGTGCGGGAGTGGCGGCAGTTCTGGAAACTGGAGTCTTCGCCGACGGAGCTGATGCGGTCGCTCGAGGCCCCCGCCCTCAAGCCCCCCGCCACCGCTGCGGCGACGTTCCCGCACCTCACGCCGCTAGCGGCTGCGACAGGGCCCGTCACCGCGAGGGAGACGCAGGACCTGGCCGATGCCCTCTCCGCTGCCACCCACCGCGATCAGGTCGCCGGCATCGTCCTCTCGAACCTGGCCGGGATGGCCCAACGGGTCGCCCTCTTCTCGCTCTACCAGAACAAGGTGATGGGCTGGGCGGCTCGCGGCGCCTCGATCGTGGAGGAGGACTTCCACACCCTGATCCTCCCCCTGGACCGGCCCTCCCTCTTCCTGAACCTGTCAAAGGGGGTCGACATCCACGCCGGGCCCCTCGGCCCGGGCGAGGGCAACGACCTCCTGCTCGACGCGCTCGGATCCCCGCCGCCCAAGGAAGCCGTGGTGGTTCCCGTGCGAGTTCGGGGTAAGACCGCAGGGTTCCTGTGGCTTGACCAGGGCGAGGAGGGCGTCGGGGACATCTCGATCCCGACCGTCCAGGAGGTGGCGCGCCTGATCGGACTTGCCCTCGAGATCCTGGTCCTGCGGCAGAAGGTCAGGGCGGGCGCCCGCTTGACAGGAGGCGGGCCGCCAGACTAGCTTGACCAGGCTCAAGGTGGAGGGTTTCATGATCAAGGCCGACCTGGTGCGCAAGGTGATGGGTTCCGTCGAGATCTCGCAGTCGAAGGCGAACGACGCCGTGAACGCGGTCTTCGACGCGATGCGCGAGGCGCTCACTCAGGGCGAGCGCATCGAGCTGCGCGGTTTTGGCGTGTTCCTGGTCAAGAACCGCAAGCGCGGGATCGGCCGCAACCCGAAGACCGGCGTCGAGGTCGCGATACCCCCCGGAAAGACCATCCGCTTCAAACCCGGCAAGGCACTGCGGGTGATCGACTAGGTGTCCAGCCCAGGGCTGGAGCTCGAAATCATCGGCCCCGACGGCGTCCCCGTCGGGGTCGTTCGTCGTCCACCCCCGCCGCCGCGCCGCGTCTGGTTGCACGTGCTCCTGTTCGCGGCGACGCTCGTCTCGACGACTCTCGTGGGCGGCCTTGCGTTCGGCGAGCTGCCGCCGGGGTTCAAACCGGCCAACCTTGCGGAGTTGCTCTTTCATCCGGTCGTGCTGGCCGCAGGGCTCGCCTTCTCGGTTCCGCTGCTCGTGATCCTGCTCGCCCACGAGATGGGTCACTACCTCGCGTGCCGGTACCACCGGCTCGACGCAACCCTGCCCTTCTTCCTCCCCGTTCCGTTCGGCATCGGCACGCTCGGGGCCTTCATCCGAATTCGCACGCCGCTCCTGAACAAGCGCGAGCTGTTCGACGTCGGGGCATCCGGTCCGCTCGCCGGCTTCATCGTGGCGCTACCGGTGCTCTTCGCCGGCATTGGGCTCTCGCGGCCCGTCGCCGAGCTCCCGAAGACCGGCGTGATGATCTTCGGCGAGCCGCTCGCCTTCAAGGCGATCGCGTGGCTCGTGCACCCGAACATCCCGCCCGGCGGTGACCTCTACCTCCACCCCCTCGGCTTTGCGGCCTGGTTCGGTCTGCTCGTCACCGCCCTCAACCTCCTGCCCTTCGGGCAGCTCGACGGCGGGCACATCACCTATGCGTTGTTCGGCGCGTGGCAGCGGCGCATCGCCTGGCCGCTGCTGGCAGTACTCGTGGTTCTGGGCTTCTGGTGGCCGGGGTGGTGGATCTGGGCGGTGATCGCGCTGGTGATGCGGGTCCGGCACCCCTGGATCCCCGACGAGGGCGCCCCCCTCGACCCGCGCCGCCGTCTGCTCGGGTTCATCTGCATCCTCGTCTTCCTGGTCTGCTTCACCCCGGAACCGATCAAGCTCATCCCCTGAACGACAGTCGAAAGTCAAGAGTCAAGGACTGAAGGCACTTGCGGTCGGCTTTCAACTTTCAACTTTCAACTTTGAACTCTGAACTGTCTTCTCGGGGGGATCGTCCCAGACGAACGTCACCGGGCCGTCGTTGACCAGCTCGACCTCCATGTGCGCCCGGAAGACCCCGGTCGCGACCGGCACGCCGCGCGCGCGCAGCGCCGCGACCAGCGCCTCGACCAGCGGCTCCGCTTCCTCCGGCCTCGCGGCGCCGACGAAGTCCGGACGGCGCCCCCGGCGGATCGAGCCCGCCAGCGTGAACTGCGAGACCGCGAGAATCTCCCCGCCCACCTCGTCGAGGCCCCGGTTCATGTGCCCCCGCTCGTCCTCGAAGACGCGCAAGGTTGCGAAGCGGTGCGCCGCGCGTTCGACCTGCTCAGGCCCGTCCCCGGTCTCTACGCCGACGAGCAGCAGAAGCCCCTGCCCGATCGACGACACCTCCCTGCCGTCCACCCGCACGGACGCGCGGCTCACCCTCTGCACGACGATCCTCATGGGGTCAGCCTCCGCCGGATGAACTGCTTCGCCTCCCGCCACTCGTCGGCGCCGATCAGTGCAAGGACCAGCGCGTAGACCGCGACTCCTGTCAGTGCCCACGCCCCCAGCATCGCGAGTGATCGCACGCTGGTATGGAGCGGGATCGGGAAAGCCCGGTCGAGCAGGGACACCACGGCGCCCAGCGCGGCGGCGGCGACCACGTGACGTCCGACCGCTGGGAGCACGTCCCGCGAATGCGGCAGCCGCCGGCGACGCCCGTCGAGCCAGAGCAGGACCAACGCGTTGACGACTTGTCCGCCAACCGAGGCGCCTGCCACGCCTCGGACCCCGAACGGTCCGGTGAGGATCAGCCCGAGAACGAAGAACACGCCCAGGTTGGCCGCCGAGGCGGCCACCGGCGAGCGGGTGTCGTTCCAGGCGAACGAGGCGCTGGCGAGCAGCTTGGTGAGGCCGAGGAAGGGCATTCCGACCGAGTAGACGAGGAGCGCCGCGGCGGCTGTCCGGACGTCAGTGAGGGTGTACCTTCCGCCCCCGAACAGGGCCCCGATGATCGGGGTGGCGAGGACGGCACTGAAGACGGTGCTCGGGATCGCCACTGCCGAGAGCAGGCGCAGCGCGAAGGCCAGCGTGCTCCGTGCGGCCGGCTCGCTCGTCTGTCGCTCGGCCGCCAGCATCGGTAGCACGGCGGTCGTGAGCTGGACGATCACAACGCCGTAGACGAGCTCGTTAGCCCGGGAGGCGTTGTACACGCAGGTCACGGCGCCGTTCCCGACACTCGCGGCGAATCGGTTCGCGAGCATCAGGGTCAGAGGGTAGATCCCGAGCGTCGTGACGGTGGGTGCCATCTTGACGAGCACCCGTCGCACCTCGGGGTTGCTGAGCGCGCCCGCGCCCGGGATCATCGGCAGGCCGACCCGCCCGCACACCGCCCACTGCATCGCGAGCTGCGCGAACCCACCCGCCAGCACGCCGATCGCCATCCACTCCGGCCTGACGCCTCCCAGCGAGACCGCAGTGACGGTTCCGGCGACGATGCACAGGTTGAGGCCGATGGGTGTGGCGGCCGGAAGGAGAAACCTGTCGGAGGCGTTGAGCACACCCTGGGCGAGGGCGGCCAGCGAGATCAGCCCGAGATAGGGAAACATGAGCCTCGTCAGGCGCACCGTCAGAGCGAACTTGGCCGGGTCGGCCGCGAAGCTGGCCGCGAACAGATGCACGAGCCACGGCGCGGCGAGAATCCCGAGCGCGACGACAACGGGCAGCGCCAGCAGCAGGAGCGAAGTCATCGCGCGCACGAAAGCTCGCGTGCGAGCCTGATCCTCCTTCGCCTTCAGCTCCGCCAAGGTGGGGATGAACGCCGCCTGGAGCGCACCCTCGGCCAGGAGCTGGCGGAACATGTTCGGGATCCTGAAACCGGTGTAAAAGGCGTCGGCCACCGAACCGGCGCCAAGCAGGAAAGCGACCACCTTGTCGCGCGCCAATCCCGAGATCCGGCTCGCGAGAGTCACCACCGCCATCCCGGAGGTGGCGGTCAGCAGCCGCTTCTTCGTTGACATCGACGGCACTCTAGCAAACCGGACCCGGCGCCCAAAGGCCTTGCGCAGCTCCCGCGAGCGTGCGTTTCGGTGGGGCGGGACCTAGATTGGATGCGGAGCACGGATGGAGGCGGAGATGCGTGCGTTCCTTGTGACCCTCGGCTTCCTGCTCGTTGCCCTCGCGTCGGCCGTTGCCGAGGAGCCGCCGGGCCCGACGCCCCCGGCGCCTGCGGCTGCCGCGGCGGCGCGTTTCAAGCTGGACCTGGCCAACCTGCTTGCACTCCCGGAAGAGGGAGGCCACGCCGAGTTCAACCTCGGGCTGCGACGGGAGTCCTGGAACGACCCCATGGTGCGGCTCGCGTACGCTCTCGGCCGGGAGCAGGCCTCTCAGATGCGCTTCGACGTGATGCCCTGGACCGCAAACGACTGGCTCCTCGCCATGCCGGGGCCGGGCCTCGGACAGGTGCTGGCCGGCCCCTTCGCCTCCGACTGGCACGACCTCACTCCCCAGGAAAAGATCGGCCGCATCTCCGAAGGTGTCGTGTACTGGGGCCTGTTCATCGGGATCCTCTCCTCGATCCACCGTCCCTAGAAGCAGTCGGATTTGCCCCTCGTCTTTCGCGCGACGATCTGGTAGGCTCGGCCTCCGTCCACGCCGGGAGGCGAGCCATGAGCGTCAACAAGGTGATCTTGGTAGGCAACATCGGGCGCGACGTCGAACTTAGGCATGCACCCAGCGGTCTCGCGGTGGCGAAGTTCTCGCTGGCCACCAACGAGGTGCGCAAGGACAGGAACGGTCAACGGCAGGAGCAGACGGAGTGGCACAACATCGTCGCCTTCGGGAAGCTCGCCGAGTTCTGCGCGCAGTACCTCAGCAAGGGCCGGACCGTCTACGTCGAGGGCTCGATCCGCACCCGGACGTACGACGACGAGAAGGGCAATCGCCGCTACTTCACGGAGATCATCTCCCAGACCATCCGCTTCGTCGGCCCGAAGCCCTCGGGTGTGGAGGCGGCTGCGCCGGCCGCCGGCGGCGAGGGACCCGAGTTCCCGCCCGAGAACGAGGAAGACATTCCGTTCTAGGTGGGTTGGGGCAGAGCGACGGGAGGCGAGGAGTTCGATGGCCGGACCGGTCTGGCGATTTGACCCGGAGCGCAAGGGAATCTGCGACCGTTGCCTGCGCAGAAGCACGGGAATGTTCGTCGAGGGCGAGGTGGCGGAAAACACGCTCGAGCCGATGCGCCTGATCTGTCCGGACTGCATCTCGCGCACGAACGGGCTTGTCGTCTCGGGCGAGGCCGGCGGCCACGCCAGGTCGCCGG
>DATKMD010000141.1:0-9096 GCA_035542075.1 Thermoanaerobaculaceae bacterium | reverse complement strand
GAGGAGGACCGCAAGCGCGCGGTCGAGCTGGCCGAGCGCTCCGGCCTCCCGTTCGACGATCTCTCACAGTTCCGGGGTGACCCTGAGCTGTTCCGCCAGATCCCGGTTGAGGTGATGATCCGCTACCAGTTCGTGCCTGTGGAGCGGCAGGGGGATGTCGTCGTGGTTGTGATGGCGGACCCTTCCAACGTTTTGGCCGTGGATGAGGTCGAGCTGGCCATCGGGACACCCGTCGAGGTGCGCGTCGGCCCGGCGGGGAAGATCGCCGAGATTCTTGAGAAGTCGGAGTCCACTCAGCGGGTACTCGACGAGGCCACTGAGGACTTCAAGATCCAGCTCGTGCAGGAGCGCGAGAACGGCGAGGAGGCCCTCACCATCGAGTCGATCGCGGCCGACACGTCCCCCGTCATCAAGCTGGTGGACACGATCGTGTTCAACGCGATCCAGCGGCGAGCCTCCGACGTGCACGTCGAGACCCGGGAGAACGAGGTGATCGTGAAGTACCGGGTGGATGGCGTGCTCTACCAGGCGATGGAGCCGATCGACAAGCGCTACCACTCGACGATCATCTCCCGCATCAAGGTCATGTCGGAGCTGGACATCGCCGAGAAAAGGATCCCCCAGGACGGCCGGTTCAAGCTGCGCCTGAAAGGCAGGACGATCGACTTCCGTGTCTCGATCATGCCCACCGTGCACGGTGAGGACTGCGTCATCCGGATTCTGGACAAAGAGTCGGCCAACCAGGAGTTCCGGACCCTCAACCTCGACATTCTCGGTTTCGACGAAGACACCAAACGCAAATTGCGCAAGTTCATCCGTGAGCCCTACGGGATGGTGCTGGTGACCGGCCCGACGGGGTCCGGGAAGACAACCACGCTATACGCCTGCCTGTCCGAGATCGTCAGCGTCGAGGACAAGATCATCACGATCGAGGACCCGGTCGAGTACCAGCTCCACGGAATCACACAGATCCCGGTCAACGAGAAGAAGGGGCTCACCTTCGCGCGCGGCCTTCGGTCCATCCTGCGGCACGACCCCGACAAGATCATGGTCGGCGAGATTCGTGACGAGGAGACTGCGCAGATCGCGGTGCAATCGGCGCTGACCGGGCACCTGGTCTTCACCACCGTGCACGCCAACAACGTCGTTGATGTGCTCGGCCGGTTCCTCAACATGAACGTGGACCTGTACAACTTCGTGTCCGCGCTGAACTGCGTGCTCGCTCAGCGCCTGGTGCGGCGCATCTGCCCGCATTGCAAGCGCCCCGCAAACACCTCGGCGCAGTTGCTCGAGGAGTCCGGCCTGACGGCGGAAGCCGTGCGCGGGTCCACGTTCTACGAAGGCACCGGCTGCATCGAGTGCAACGGCACCGGCTTCCTGGGCCGGAGCGCGATCTCGGAGCTGATGGACCTCTCCGACAACATCCGAGCGCTGATTCTGGAAAGACGTCCGGCTGCCGAGATCAAGCGTGCCGCCAGGGCCGAGGGGATGGTCTTCCTCCGGGAATCAGCTCTTCAACGGGTCTTCGCGGGCGCAACCACGCTCAAGGAGATCAACAAGGTGACCTTCGTCGAATGAACCTCCGGGCCCTGCTCCGCACGCCGCCTCCCGTGCACGCGTTCGCGGCCGGCGAGGACCAGTTGGTGTACGCGCGGCTGGGCCGGCGCCGCGATGCCCTCATGCGGGTGGAGCACTCTTCTCTGCCTCCGGAGTGGTTCCGCCTCGGCCCCGTCGGGCTGCTGCAGGTCGAGCGGCAGGCACTCGCGGCCGGTCTGGCGGCCTTGCTCAGGCGCCTCGAGAAGCCCCCGCAGCAGGGTGGGCTGGTCGTCCCCAACTCCTGGGTGCGCAGCGTGGTCATTGACGGGGGTACGCTGCCTCGCCATCGCCAGGAGGCGGAGGACGTGCTGCGCTGGCGTCTGAAGAAACTTCTCCCGTGCCGCCCGGAGGACGTTCGCCTCGACTTCATCTCGGGCGTCGACGGCGGACGGATTCTGGTGCTTCTCGCGCTGGAACGGCCGCTCGCCGTCGTTGAGGAGACGTTCTCGGCGGCCGGCATCCAGCTGGGCCGCATCGAGCCCGCCGTGCTCGCGCTCACCACGCTGCTGCCTTCCGGAGAGGCGCCGCTGCTCCTCGCAGTCCTCGAGGAGAGGGCCCTGGCGCTGGTTGTGCTGGCCGGAGGGAAGCCCATCCTCGTACGCCATAAGCCGCTTCCTGCGGATGCAACTCGCGCGGAGGTTTTCATCGGACGGGAGTTGTCTCGGACACTCGCCCACGCCCGCGAGAAGGGCGGGCTCGGCGGGATGGTGACCGTTTGGCTGGCGTCCGCCAGCCCGGGTGAGGCCAACGCCTGCGTCGAGCGCTGGGCGGCTGCCCAGAGCGGTCTGATCGTGAGACGGCTCGGGGTCGGGGCGGGCCGTGTGCCCGAACACACCGCCGTGGCCGACGTGCGGCTCTGGTCCCTGCTGGGGACTTCCTGGGGAGGCGGGTCATGAACCAGCGTCCGAACCTCGCCTTGCACCCGTTCCTCGACGTGCGCCCGGTCGTGGTGGCGGGTGGGACACTGGCCGTCGTGGCGCTCCTGCTCACCGGGATCAGCCTGGGCGAGTTCATCCGGGCGCAGGGCAGGGAGAGGAGCGCGGCAAGGGCGCTCGCAGGACTTCAGACCCGGCGCGCCGAGCTCCTCACCAAGGTGGAAGAGACCAACCGCAAGCTCACTGGCGTGGGCTGGAACACGCTCAAGGTCGAGACCAGCGCGATGCAGGACGTGGTGGCGCGCCGCAAGCTGGTCTGGAGCCAGCTGCTGGCTGATTTGGAACGGACGATGCCGTGGGACGTGCGTTTGATAAGCATCACCCCGGCGGTCGAGAAGGACGGCCTCGTCCGGGTCAACCTTACAGGTGTTGCTGCCAGTCGCGAAGCCTGGCTCAGGCTGGTGGCCCTGCTCTTCGTGGATCCCAAGTTTTCAGAACCGCTCCCGTCGGCGGAGGAGTCCCCCTCCGCGACCAACGGGCAGGGGTACCGTTTTGCGCTCAGCGCGCGGTACTGGCCGGGGGGGCGAACGTGAACGGGCGCGGGGCGTGGCTGAAGCTCTGGTACCTGTGGGCTCCCGCTGGCGCCCTGGTCGTGCTGAACGTCGTGTGGCTGACAGGCCTGCGGGGGACGGTGCTGGGGCGGGGCTCCCTACTGGCGAAGCAGGTGAGCGAAGCCGAGGCGGCGGTGAAAGGGCTGGAGGCGCAGCTGCACCAACTCGAGCGCACGGCCCAGAGCCTGGCTGAACTGCGGGCGAACCTTGGAGATCTTCGTGAAAACAAGCTCGGGCCCATGCGCGAGCGTCTGGTGCCGTTCCTCCAGGACGTGGTCAAGCGCGCTCAGGAGGCGGGGCTCCAGCCCGAGCGCGTCGCCTACACGGCGCACGCCGAGGCCAAGACAGGGCTCGTGTACTTCACCGCCAGCTACAGCGTGAAGGGGAGCTACGACAAGATCCGGCAATGTGTCTTCCTCCTCGAGAGCTCGCCCGATTTCGTCCTCGTGGATGGTCTGGGGCTCCGCGGCGACGAGAGCACGTCCTCCCTTGACGTACAGGTTCAGTTGAACGTGAGCACGTACTTCTCGGACCTTGACGAGGATCTCGCCAAGCAGTTTGGGGTGAAAGAGGTGGCCGGTGGTTAGCCGCCCGGATCCCAAGAAAGCGGCAATCCTGGCACTGCTGCTGATGGTGCTGGTCTTTGTGGTGGTCTACCGTTTGAGGCCCGCACTGGTGCAAGGCACTCCGGTTGGCGGCCGCGCGGTGCAGGTGGGCAGCTACACGGTGCCGGCGCTGGGCTGGGACCGCAACCAGCCGAGAGATGTGCCGACTCCCGGCGCAGGGCGGAACCTCTTCACGTTTGGCGCACCCCCAACACCGACTCCGGACCGGCGCCCGACCGTCCCGCCCCCGCCTCCTCCTCCGCCTCGGCCGACCCCAACACGCGCAGGCATCTACGTGGACGGGAAATGGATCCTGCCCCCGCCGCCGGCATTCACCATGAACTACCTGGGCTGGCTGGGCCCGGACCGTCTTCGGATCGCGGTGTTTCAGGAGGGAGACAACGTCCTTGCGGTGCCTGTGGGGGAAACCGTAAGGCAGTTCGTCGTGCGCGAGGTCGGTCCAACCGCGGTGACAATCGGGTATGTCGGATACCCGAAAGATTTGACGAGCAAGGTTCCTCTTGCGAGGTGAACGTGGCCGGAAAATCAATGCGAGTCGCGGGTTTGTTGCTGGCTGTCGTCGGGCTGATCGCGTCGTGCTCCACCTACAGGTACTCGCGGCAGGCCAACGAGGCGATCCGCACCGAGAACTGGGACGCGGCGGTCTACTACTACCTAGAGGCGCTCGCGCAAGATCCCGGGAACCTCAAGTTCAAGATGGAGCTCCAGCGTGTCCGCGTGAAGGCCTCGCAACAACACTTCGAACGCGGAATGGGTTTCAAGCAGTCCGGGGGGCTGATGCGAGCCGAGACGGAGCTCGAGCTGGCGCTGCAGCTCGACCCGTCCAACCAGTACGCGGAAGTGGAGCTGGAAAAGGTCCGCAAGGACCTCGCGGTCCTCATGCAGGAGGGCGGCGCCAACAAGCTTGCAGAGATGAAGAAGGCCGCCGCGGATATGAAGGTGAAGCCCCCGGCACTCAACCCCGCCTCGAACGAACCCATGAGCCTTTCCTTCCCGAACCCGACCAACACCCGTGACATCTACAAGGCGATAGGGCAGGCGTTCGGGATCAACATCCTGTTCGATCCCAAGCTGCGCGACGCAAAGATGAGCATCGAGCTCAAGAACGTGACCGCCCGCCAGGCGCTCGAGTCTGTGATGCAGGCCGCGGGGCAGTTCTACAAGGTGCTCGATGAGAAGACCGTGATCGTGGTCGAGGACACGCCGCAGAACCGCCGCGACTACGAAGACCTCGTGGTCAAGACCTTCTTCCTGTCCAACGCGGACGTGAAAGACATCAACAACATGCTTCGGGCCCTCATCGACGCCCGGCGGATCGCGACGAACGAGCAGCTCAACTCGGTTGTCATCCGCGACACCGCCGACAAGGTGGCGATCGCCGAGCGCCTCATCAACGCGAACGACAAGGCGAAGGCCGAGGTCCTGGTGGACGTCGAGCTCATCCAGGTGGACTCCAGCAAGCTTCGGGACATCGGGGTGTCGCTCTCCACCTACAGCTACACCCTGGGGGTGGATGCGAAGCAGCTCGGTGCTTCCACGTCGACAGGTGCAGTCCCGATAACAAGCATTCCCGACATCACGCGCTCGATGTGGAACATGGTGCTGCCGACGGTCACGGTGAACCTCATCAAATCTGCGGGGGAGGCGCAGGCGCTCGCCCAGCCCCAGCTGCGCATCACGGAGGGGCAAAAGGGCAGCCTGGTGATCGCCAACCAGGAGCCGATCCCGACCACCACCTTCAACAGTTCGCAGACGATCGGCGGCAACATCGTGCCGATCACGGCGTTCCAGTACAAGGACGTAGGCATCAAGATCGAGATCGAGCCAAGGGTCCACCACAACAACGAGGTGACGCTGAAGCTCAAGGTGGAGGCGTCGGACAAGACGGGCGAGGTCACGTACAGCGGCCAGACCATGCCCACCTTCGGCACGCGCAACATCGACACCGTGATCCGACTCAAGGAAGGCGAGACCTCGATGCTGGCGGGCCTGATCCGCTACAGGAATACGACGTCGGAGTCCGGCCTCCCCTTCCTCTCCGACCTGCCGGTTGTGGGCGGGCTCTTCCGCGACAACAGCCGCGAAGTAGCCAGAAGCGACCTCGTGCTCACGCTGACACCGCACATCGTGCGCAACCCCGACATCACCGAGGAGGACCTCGCGCCGCTATGGGTGGGGACAGAGAACCGGATCACGGTGTTCGGCAACTCACCGCAGGTACGGTCGCCCGCCACCGTGGGCCCCTGGGGTGGAGGGGCTACGCCGCCTCCGGGGCCTGGGATGGCCATGCCCGGTGAGGCGCCCCAGCCGGAAACGGACAGCCAGAGCCCTCAGTCGCCGCGCGTGGCGGTTCCACGCCGACAAACGCCCGCACCGGCATGGCCCCCGCCGACACCAACCCCCGAACCGGGCGAGCCTGAGGGCTCAGCCTCAATCCAGAACCTGGCCGACACGGCAGCACCCGAGAACGCGAGTGGCGCAGCAACTTCCGCGAGCATGACCGGCACGGCCACGGCGCAAAGCGTAACCGCCGAGCAGGTGAATGAGAGCAACGGTCTCGCCACCCTGACCTTCTACCCGGCGCGGCTCCCCGTGGTCGTCGGGAAGGAGGCCGAGCTCACCGTGGTCCTCGACCCCGGCGCTTTCGGTGTGAGCGTCCCGCTGAACATAGCCTACGATCCGGCAAGGCTCGAGGTGACTCACGTCGAGGGCGGGGATCTGCCGGGGACGAACGGCCAGGTGAAGATCGATGTGAGCCACACTCCCGCCCTCGGCTGGATCACGGCAGCGTGGAAGGACGTGGCGGTCGGGAGTGGGACGCTTGTCAGGATGACCGTCAAGCCACGGGCACAGGGAGAAATCCAGGTGATCTTTGCCGGGCCGATCGGCGCGGCGTTGTCGAAGGGTGGCACGGTGGTGGCCCTGCCTGCAGCGGCCGCGGAGGCCGTCCGGTGACGAGGGCAACCCGGGGTTTCACCGTTGCGGAGCTGGTGATGGTGAGTGCCCTGGTGGCGATCCTCGCTGCGGTCGCGGTGCCGACGGGTCGTTTCATGGTCCAGCGCGAGCGGGAGACCGAGTTGCGGTACGACCTTCGACTGATGCGGAACGCGATCGACGACTACAAGCGGCTGGCCGACCAGGGCATGATCCAGATCGAGATCGGGACCGAGGGGTATCCCAAGGAGCTCGAGAACCTCGTGGAGGGGATCAGCATCGTCGGGCAGGTGACCAAGCGCAAGTTCCTGCGACGGATCCCGCTCGACCCGATGACCGGGAAGGCCGGGTGGGGGCTGCGCTCGTACCAGGACTCGGCGGACTCGACCTCTTGGGGCGGACAGAACGTGTACGACGTTTATTCGCTCTCCGAGGGCACCGGCCTCGACGGCACCAAGTACAAGGACTGGTAGCCATGAGACAGGCAAGAGGGAAGAGGGAAGTGGGAAGAGTTGCTTGCGGCACCGACGATGCGGGCGCCTATGTGAGGCCTCCGCGGGGGGACCGGCGCTCTCCCCTCTCACCTCTCCCCTCTCCCCAGGGCGGGAGGGGGCGGAGGGGCTTCACCCTGATCGAGCTGATCGTCGTCGTGGCGATCATCGGCATTCTGGCAACGATCGCCGTGCCGGCCATGAAGACCGCTCCTCAGCGTGCCCGCGAGTCCGCGCTCAAGGAGGACCTCTTCACCCTTCGCTCGTGCCTGGACCAGTTCCACGCCGACCGCGGGCGGTACCCGACATCGCTCGACGAACTCGTGAGCATGGGATACCTGCGGGGCGTTCCCGTGGACCCCGTGACCAACTCCAAAGACACCTGGGTGGTTGTCTACGAGGAGGTCACGGGCCAGGAAAGCGAACGGCAGCAGGAGGCTGGCCAGGGGATCATCGACATCCACTCAGGCTCGGAAGAGACCGCCCTCGATGGGACGAAATACGCCGACTGGTGAAGGAGCGAGGCAAGAGGCGAGAGGTGAGAGGGGAGAGCGCAGAGTGCAGCCCCGAGCCACACACCTTTCCCTCTCCTCTCTTCCCTCTCCCCTGGGTGGCAGGGAGGATGGTTTCACCATGGTGGCCGTCGTGGTGATGATGGCGGTCATGGCCATTCTCCTCACCGTTGCCGTCGAATCGGTGAGCTTCCAACAGCGGCGTGAGAAGGAGGAGGAACTGATCTTCCGCGGGAACCAGATCGTGGAGGGCATCCGGCTTTTCCGGGCCCGCAACGGTCGGTTTCCCCTTACCCTCGTCGAGTTGGCCAAGGCGAAACCGCGGGTGTTACGCAAGGTGTGGGCCGACCCAATGACGGGGACACCGGACTGGGAGCCGGTGTTCCTCGGCGAGGAGGGGCAGACGGTCGCGGGTGGCGGAGTTGCGGCTCAGGAGACGCCAACGCCGGCTCCGGCTCAGACCCCGAAGCCCCAGCAGGGCGCGAAGACGGGGCCTATCATCGGCGTGCACTCGAGTCGCTGCGACGAGGCGATCAAGCTCTACGACGGAAGGTCCAAGTACTGCGAGTGGAAGTTCTATTTCGACCCCAACAAACAAGGCGGCGCGCATCAGCCCGGGCCGGTGCCGACTCCTTCGCCCTGAGCGCGGCCCCCGGGGCTGGTACACTTGCACGTCGATGGAGACCGGCCCAACCCTGCTCGTCGAGTCCGTGCCCGGAGCCGAGACCGCAGCGGTCGGGGCGTGGATTCGCAGCGGATCGGCTCACGAAAGGGGCGAGGTCGCCGGCATCACCCATCTCCTCGAGCACCTGCTCCTGCGTCGGTGCGCCGAGCGGACCCCGGAAGGGATCTCCGAGCTGATCGACTCGCTCGGGGGGGACGTAGATGCCTTCACCACCCGGGAGGTCTGCGCCGTCACCGCCCACGTCCCCGCGGAGCGCTTCGACGAGGCGCTCGAGCTCGTTCTCGACGCGGTGTTCCGGCCCGCGCTGCGCCCCGATGAGGTCGAGCTTGAGCGGCGAATCGTCGCTGCGGAGTTCGACGTGATCCAGGACTCCCCGGTCGAGGTGGCAGCCGAGCAGGCCCTCGCAGCCTGCTGGGGCGACCATCCCCTGGCGCGCCCGGTGCTCGGCAGGCGCGAGGTGGTCGAACGGCTGCAGCCGGCGGACCTGGCCCGGTACCACCGCGACCGCTTCAGCGCCGACAACCTGTTGCTGGTTGCGGTGGGGCCGGTGGACGAGGGCCGGATTCGAGACCGCGTCGAAGGCCTGCCGCGCGGCTCGGCGCAGACGGCGCCTTTGACCTGCCCGGCATGGCGGAGTGGCGTAATGGTGGCGGAGCGCGAGGGCCTCGAGCAGCTCTACGCCAACCTCGTCCTGCCGGCGTTGCCCTCCGATCACCCCGAGATCCTCACCCTCGGGGTCTTGCACCAGCTGCTCGGCGGGGGCGCG
>DATKMD010000140.1:0-59578 GCA_035542075.1 Thermoanaerobaculaceae bacterium | reverse complement strand
GCGGGGGCGCTCAAGCCTGCAGACGGACACCGCGGCTCCGGCAAAACAAAACCTCACGCAGTGAGAAGAGGAGAGGGTTTGTGGGCTCACCCACGTTTCGGCACAGAAACTCAAAATGAGGTTAGAATTCATCCTCCGGAGGCGCCGTGAGCACCGTCATCTACGCCAACGTGACCCCGTACGAGACCCGCGTAGCGGTGCGGGAGGATGGTGCACTCGTCGAGCTTCTGATCGAACGCAACCGCGAGCGCTCCGTCGTCGGGAGCCTGTTCAAGGGGAGGATCTCGCGCGTCCTCCCCGGCATGCAGGCCGCCTTCGTGGATGTCGGTCTGGAGCGGGACGCTTTCCTGTACGTGGATGATGTCGCCGAGGCGCTCGAGGACGAAGAGATCGAGCCGGGCGAGTTCGCCACCGCCACGCCGATCCAGGACCTGCTCCGCGAAGGCCAGGAGATCCTCGTACAGATCACCCGGGAGCTAGGTTCGAGCAAGGGCCCACGGGCAACCTCACACGTCACGATCCCCGGCCGCTACCTGGTGCTGATGCCAGGAAACTCCCACATCGGTGTCTCCCGCCGCATCACCGACCAGACCGAGCGGGAGCGCCTGCGGGCAATGCTCTCCGAGATTCCACACTCCGGCGGGGTGATCGTCCGCACCGCGGGAGAGGGGCGCGATCGGGCCGACTTCCTCGCCGACCTCGCGGTGCTGGAGTCGATGTGGAGGCACATCACCAAGCGCGCCGGGGAGGTCAGCGCCCCCTGCCTCGTGCATCGGGACCTTGATCTCGTGCTGCGCGCCGCCCGCGACCTCGCCGGGCCGCAGCTCGCCGAGTTGTGGATCGACGACACCGAGGGCTACCAGCGCGTGGTCGAGTTCCTCGACCGAGTCCAACCCGAGCTCACGGGCAAGGTCAAGCTCTACCGCCGGCAGCTCGACATCTTCGAGGCCTTCGGCGTGGAGGCGGAGCTGGAGCAGGCGCTTCAGCCCAAGGTCTGGCTGCGCTCGGGAGGCTCGCTCGTGATCGACCAGACCGAGGCGCTGGTCGCCATCGACGTCAACACCGGTCGCTACGTCGGTGGCGCCGACCTCGAAGACACGGTGTTCCGCATCAACGTCGAGGCAGCCCACGAGGTGGCCAGGCAGCTGCGGCTGCGCAACCTGGGCGGAATCGTGGTCGTGGACTTCATCGACATGGAGGATGAAGGTCACCGTGAGGCCCTGCTCGAGGACCTCAAACGGGCACTCGCGCGAGACCGGGCTCGTTCGCTCGCCGGACCGGTCGGGCCATTCGGCCTGGTGCAGCTCACCCGCAAGCGTACCGAACGCTCCCTCGAGCGCGCCCTCACCCAGCCGTGCCCGACGTGCGAGGGCCTGGGGCGCGTCAAGTCGCCGGAGACCGTGTGCCTGGAGATTCGCCGCGCCCTCCTCCGCGAAGCGGCACAGGGCGAGATCAACGAGTTCGCCCTCCGCGCCCACCCCGAGGTCATCCACCTCCTCTCCACCGAGTTGCGCGGCATCCTCGGCGAGCTGAAGGAGCGCTACGGCATCAACGTCCGCACGCTGGAGGCTCCGGATTTCCACCCGGCGCGGTTCGAGATCTCCTGAGCGTCCCCAGGCTCGCCATGAGGCCGCCCAATCCTAGGGGACCCCTCGCTTCGCTCGCGGCGAGGTCGCTTTCGCCCCCTCCAGCAACCTCGGGTTGCAGGCGGTTGCGGCTCGGCGTAGACTCTCGCTCCCGGCGCGGAGAGGTGCTGGAGTGGACGAACAGGGCTGCCTGCTAAGCAGTTGTCCGGGGTAAACCCGGACCGGGGGTTCGAATCCCCCCCTCTCCGCCAACTTCCGTTTCGGGGGGGCCGGCGGCCCCCCGCCCCGTCTTCCGGTCCTATTCCCTCGTGGCCTTGCCCTGCTTCTGCTCGATCTTCGCCCAGCTGTCGCGCAGGGTGACGGTGCGGTTGAACACGAGTCCGCCCCGGGCCGAGTCGGGATCCACGCAGAAGTAGCCGAGGCGCTCGAACTGGAAGCGGTCACCGGGTTCGGCCCCGGCGAGCGCCGTCTCGACACGGCACCCGTTGAGTGTCTCCAGGGAGCCCGGGTTCAGGAACGCCCTCCAGTCCTTGCCCTCTCCGGCCACATCGGGGTCCGCCACTGACAGGAGGTGGTCGTAGAGGCGCACCTCGGCCTCCAGGGCGTGCGCGGCCGAGACCCAGTGCAGCGTGGCCTTGGGCCGGCGGCCGTCCTTGGCGGAGCCGCCGCGGGTCGCGGGGTCGAACGTGCAGTGCAGTTCGACGACGTTGCCGGCGGCGTCCTTGATCACTTCCCTGCACGTGATGAAATACGCGGAGCGCAGGCGGACCTCGTTACCCGGGTAAAGGCGGTAGAACTTCGGCGGCGGCGACTCGCGGAAGTCGTCGCGCTCGACGAAGAGCACCTTCGAGAACGGAACCTTCCGGGTCCCCGCGGAAGGGTCTTCCGGGTTGTTCGGGACGTCGAACTCCTCGACCTGGCCCTCCCGGTAGTTCTCCAGCACCACCTTGAGCGGGCGCAGCACGGCCATGACGCGGCGCGCGTGCCGGTTGAGGTCCTCGCGCAGGCAGTGCTCGAGCAGCGCGATGTCCACGATGCTGTCGCGCTTGGCCACCCCGATGCGCTCCGAGAAGTCGCGGATCGCCTCCGGCGTGTAGCCGCGGCGGCGCAGGCCGGAGATGGTTGGCATGCGAGGGTCGTCCCATCCGCTCACCACACCGGTCTTCACGAGCTCCAGCAGCTTGCGCTTGCTCATCAGCGTGTGGGTGAGGTTGAGCCTGGCGAACTCGATCTGCTGAGGATGTGGCTCGGGAAGCTCCAGTTCGTCGATCACCCAGTCGTAGAACGGTCGGTGGTCCTCGAACTCGAGGGTACAGATCGAGTGGGTGATGTTCTCGATGGCGTCCTCGAGGGGGTGGGCGTAATCGTACATCGGGTAGATGCACCAAGCATCCCCGGCGTGCGGGTGCGCCGCGTGGAGGATCCGGTAGATCACCGGATCGCGCATGTTGATGTTGCCCGACGTCATGTCGATCCTGGCCCGGAGCGTGCGGGCGCCGTCCGGGAACTCACCGGCCCGCATCCGCCTGAAGAGGTCGAGGCTCTCCTCCCGGTCGCGCTCCCTGTGAGTGCAAGCCGTCCCAGGCTTCGTGAGGGTGCCACGCATCTCGCGCACCTCATCTGGGGAGCAGTCGCACACGTAGGCTTTGCCTTTTGTGATCAGCCGTTCGCCCCACTCGTACATCTGCTCGAAGTAGTCCGACGCGAAGTAGAGCCGGTCCTCCCAGTCGAAGCCGAGCCAGCGCACGTCCGCCTCGATCGAGTCGATGTACTCCTGCTCCTCCTTGGTGGGGTTGGTGTCGTCGAAGCGCAGGTTGCAGGTGCCGCCGTACTCCTGGGCCAGCCCGAAGTTGAGGCAAATCGACTTGGCGTGGCCGATGTGGAGATACCCGTTGGGCTCGGGGGGGAACCTCGTCACAACCCTGCCTCCGAACTTCCCCGTCCTGTTGTGCTCGTTGATGATCTCGCGGATGAAGTGAGTCGGTTGTGTGGCGGTGCTCTCGGGACACGGGCCGGACCCGGTCCTCGTTTCGTTCTCGCTCATGGCTCGACGTCCTCGGCCCGCGTCGCGACCGCACCACCCTGAGTCGCAGCGGCTCGCAGGACCGTGATGGCGCGGCGCAGTCGGCGTCGGCAGATCTCCTTCCCGAGCACGGCCATCGTCTCGAAGAGCGGCGGGGTGGCGGCCTTGCCGGTTACGGCGACGCGCACCGGCATGAAGAGGTCGGAGGTGTTCCAGTCGTTGGCATCGCAGAACGCCCGCATCGTCTCCTCGATGGCAGCCGGCTGCCAATCCAGGAGCAGGTCGAGGTTCCCCTCGAGGAGATGGTCAAGCGCCTGGGCGGTCTGCGAGGGGGTGTGCCTCCTGGCGACCAGCTTCGCCCGCGCCTCCGAGTCGTACTCGAGCTCGCCAACGAAGAAGAACCTCGAGTACTCGACGAAGTCCTCCAGCTTCTCGATGCGCTCGTGAACCAGGCTCAAGACTCTGAGCAGGTACTCATCGCTCAGCAGGTCCCCGCGCAGCCTCGCGAGGAGCTGGGGAACCGTCAGCTTGCGGATGTACTTACCGTTCATCCAGGTCAGCTTCTCCAGATCGAAGACCGGTCCGCCCAGCGTGACCTGGGAAAGCTCGAAAGAGGCAACGAACTCGTTCAAGGTGAACTCCTCCCGGTCTTCGGCGATCGCCCATCCCTGCAGCGCCAGGAAGTTGAGCAGCGCCTCCGGGAGGTAGCCGGCGCGCCGGTAATAGTTCAGGCTGACCGGGTTCTTCCGTTTAGAGATCTTGGACTTGTCGGTGTTGCGCAGCAAAGGCAGATGGCAAAAAACCGGTGCCTTCCACCCGAGCGCACCGTAAAGCACGGCGTGCTTCGGCAGCGAGGAGATCCACTCCTCGGCGCGGATCACGTGGGTGATCGCCATCAGGTGGTCGTCCACGACGTTCGCAAGGTGATACGTCGGGTAGCCATCGCTCTTGATCAACACCTGGTCGTCCACCAGCGTGTTGTCGAATGAGAGGTCGCCGCGCAGCAGGTCCGGCACCACCGTCTCGCCCTCGCGCGGCATCGCGAGCCGGATCACGTGGGGCTCGCCGGCCTTGCGCCGTCGCTGGCACTCCTCCGGCGCGATCGTCCGGCAGTGGCCGTCGTAGCCGAGGGCGTGGGCGACCTTGGCCTTCCGCTGCGCCTCCCGCAGCGCCTCGAGGCGCTCACGGGTGCAGAAGCAGGGGTACGCCGCGCCCGTCGCCACCAGCCGCTCCGCGTGCTCACGGTAGATCTCGAACCGCTCGCTCTGGCGGTAGGGCCCGAACGGCCCGCCCACGTCGGGGCCCTCGTCCCAGGAGAGGCCCAGCCAGCGCAGCGCCTCGAAGATCATCCGCTCGGAGGCGGGGCTGGAGCGCTCGCGGTCGGTGTCCTCGATGCGCAGGACAAACTGCCCACCGTTCTTGCGCGCCCAGGCGTAGTTGAACAGCGCTACGTAGGCCGTGCCCACGTGCGGGTCGCCGGTCGGGCTGGGCGCGATTCGCGTCCTCACCGTTTGTGTCATTCGTACCTCTCGAGAACGTCTCGGTTCCCACTCCCCTCGTCCCGAAAGTGTAGCAGCCGTCGACGTGAACGGGGAGGACAGAGCGGCCCCTCGGGTGGCACCCCTGGAGTCGCGATCAGGTTGACACCCCGGGCCTTTTGCCTAGAATGATCCTCTCTCGCCGTGCTGGGGAGTCGTCCAACGGCAGGACACGCGGCTCTGGACCGCGGTATCGGGGTTCGAATCCCTGCTCCCCAGCCACCTCGAAGAAGGCAACCGGCACGTCTCGTCCACCCAACCACCCGGCTCACAGCCTACAACTCCCCTTGCCGCGCGAAGGCGCCGCTAGCCAGGTTGCTCTCAGTTGTTGGTCATCCGCTGTCAGGCGTCAACTCGCAGGCGCCGCCTTGCCCCAGAACGGGTAGAAGCAGTACCACTGGTCGGGAAACTCGCGGATGCGGCGCTCCAGGATCGCGGCCCAGGCCTTCATCGCCGCGTGCGCCCTCTCCTCGACGGCGCCGTCGCCTTCCACCGACATCGGTTCCTCGTAGATCACGCGAAAGCCGCGTTCCGGCGTGAGTAGGAAGAACGTCGGCAGAATCAGGGCGTTCGCACGCGCCGCGAGCATGAACGGCCCCAAGGGGAACTTGGCAGTGGCGCCGAAGAAGCTCACCGGCCACCCCTGGCCGGAGAAGTCGCGGTCTCCGTGCCCGGCAACGATGCCCCCGCTCTGGAGGATGCGCAACGCGGGAACCGCCGCAAATGGCGAGGCGTCCACCGGGATGCCGTGGACGTTGCCACGCAGGCGCATCCGGGTGCGAAACTCCTCGGCGGTCGCGAACCGGTCCCGCCAGTACAGCACGTGCACCGGTTCAAAGTGGGTGCCAAGCCCCACGGCCCCGACCTCAGGGTTCCCCATGTGCGCGGTCAGCAGCAGGGTGCCGTGCCCGGACGCGCGCGCCGCCTTGAAGTGGTGCTCTCCCTCGATGTGGGCGATGTTCTGCTCGAGTTGCCCTGGGGGCAACTGTGACCAGCGGAAGAAGTCAATCCAGTGGTAGGCGTGCTGGTAGCCCATCGCCCACGCGAGGCGCCGCACCTCGGGGTGGTCGGCGGGCAGGCCAAGAATCTGGCTGCAGTTCCCCTTGACCGCCCGCAGGTACTTCGGGCGCACGACGTTGAATGGGAGCATCACGAGGTTGCGCGCCATCCAGTACATCAGGGCAAGCGGCCAGCGGATGGAAGCCCAAACGAGGGTCGGGATCCAGAAGCCGAAATAGAGACGGTAGAAGGCCTGAAGAACGCGGGGGGAGCCCGCCATCTTGAACTGCACGGCGGCGATTCTATCAGCCGGTGACGGGGTCGGAGAGGAAGATCAGGAGCGCGCCACCCTCCACCCGGACTTCGATGCGCTCGCCCTGTGCCACGTTTGAGACACCGGTCCTGCCGACGAGGTCGAGCGGCTCCCCTTTCAGCGCCCAACGCAGGCCCTTCGTCCACACCCTCTCGCACCGCCCGACCGGCATGAGCGAGATTTCTTGTCCGGGCACAGTGGCGAATTCCCCGTTCGCGAGCACCGGCACGACGCGGTGCCGCTCGTCCCGCATCTCCAGCGGGCCGCGCGACGCCCAGCGCGCCAGCAGCGCCAGGTTCTCGAGGTCGTGGTCGAGCCTCCCGCCGCTGGCGGCCAGTACGATCACCTGGCTGGCACTGCGCTCGTCGAAGGCGAATGCGACCGTCTTGTGCAGGTCGGTGAACTCCTGGTCGGGTCGCAGCACCATGCGATCCTCGCCGACCCAGCGCCGCACGCCGGGCCGGATCGAGTCGAGATCCCCGACGACGGCTTCCGGCCGCACACCGATCCTGGCGAGGTGGTTGGCGCCTCCGTCAGCGGCCAGCAGGCAATCGGCGTCCTGCACGATCTCGACGAACCGCGCGCGCCAGCGCCACGGCGCATTGGCCACCACGACAGTTGCCCGCACGGTCCCATGCTACACGCTCCGCACATGCTCGGACGCTGAACCACGCGAAAGCGGTCCCGGAATCAAACGCCAGCCCAAGAGGCTTTGCACACCTGGAGGTTGGCGATGGCTTCCGGCGAGCGAACGAGAGTCCGGCGGGTCCTGCTGGTGGGCGACCAGGTCGTCGTGGTGTGGGGCGATGGCCACGAGTCGTATTACCCGGGTGAGGCCCTGCGCGGGGCGTGCAGTTGCGCCGCCTGTAAAGGTGAGCAGCACCTGTTCGGCCGCGCGACGCTTCCGACGCTGACGCCTTTGAGACCAGAGGCCTTCGTGCCAATCGCCACGCGACTGGTCGGCAACTACGGATTGCAGGTCACCTGGGGCGATGGTCATGACCACGGGATCTACGCTCTCGACGCCCTGCGTGCGAGCTGCCCGTGTGAGGCGTGTCGAGCAACACTGGCCAGTGGCTAGCCGTCGCGACGATTACCTGAGGGGTCTCAGACCGACCCCCAGAGGGTGCGCGCCCGCGCGACCTCTCGCCCGTCGCTCTCCCGCACAAGGCGATGGAGGAACGTGGCGGAGGTATCGTCGGGCCGGTGCACCTGGCTGCGCACACGATCGCCGAGCAACGCCTCGGCGCGAAACTCGATCTCCAGCTCCGCGAGCGAGGTGCCGAGCACGACGTCGCGGGGGAGGGCGTCGAGCGCCCACGCGATCACGCTCACGTTGTTGGCGTGGCGGTTCATGTCCAGCTCCGAGAACCGCACCTCGAACGACTTGCCCGCCCCGCCGTCACCCACCTCAGGAAGCTTCGCGAACGGATCGGCCAGCACGCGGCCCGGAGTCCTGTGAGCCATCTCCTCGAGCGCACCCGGCAGCCGGACGGGACGCCGCCCGACGAGGTCCAGCAGCACCCATCCGCTCGTCGCGAACCCGAGCTCCCGGTCGCCCGCGCCGGTGAGGCGAAACTCGCGCAGTGCGTAGAGACGCAGCACCCCCGACGGCCACGTCGTCACCCGCACGTCCTCACGCCAGTCGGGTGCACGCCCGAGGCACAGGTGCAGTCGAGCCAGCACCCAGGTGCGCCCCTGCACCTGGAGGGCGTCCACGGCCCACCCAAGTGCGGTCGCGTGGTTCCCCGCCGTCTCCTGCAGCCAGTTGGCAAGCGCCGGCACCGACGCCCTGCCAGTGGCATCCACCTCGTAGGCCCGCGCCCTGAAGCTCTCCGTCCACACCGGAGGAGCCTGGTCCACGTGCGTCCCTCCCAGGCCATGAATGGTAGTCGGTTTCGCGGTTGCTCCAAGGCCGGGGCCCAACCAGTCTCTCAGTACTCCTTGCCTCGAGAATAGCGGCGCCCATAAGCGGACTTGCGCAGGCAGGTGCGAGGCCAATCGCGTGTAGCCGCGCCGCCGCCGTTGGGCCTATCGCAAGGCGCACGAGCGGGCCGCGCCGGAGTGTAGCCGGAGGCTACATGAGGACGCGAGACCGCGAAGTGCAACACAGCGAGAGGTCCGACGCCGGCGACGCCTAGTAAGCATGGCGGTGGCGCCAGAAGCGCAGCATTGTGAGCAACATGATCTTGACGTCCAGCCCCAGCGTCCAGTTGTCGATGTAGTAGAGGTCGTACGCGATGCGCTTACGGATCGAACTCTGGCCGCGCAGGTCGTGGACCTGAGCCCAGCCGGTGATCCCCGCTCGCACCCGGTGACGCGTCATGTACTCCGGGAAACGCTCGCGGAACCTCTCCACGAACTCCGGTCGCTCCGGGCGCGGCCCCACCAGCGACATGTCGCCCCACACGACGTTGAGGAGCTGCGGGAGTTCGTCGAGCGAGGTGCGCCGCAGCCAGACACCCACCCGCGTGGTGCGAGGGTCGTTTGGCACGGCAAAACGCGGCCCGGTGGACTCCTCGGCGTTCGGAATCATCGTCCGAAATTTCAAAATCCCAAATCGCTTGCCGTCGAGGCCCATGCGTAGTTGCCGGTAGAAGACCGGCCCCCGGTCCTCGAGGTAGACCAAGAGGGCGATCACGACCATCAGCGGCCAGAGCACGAGCAGGGCGAGCGCCGAGAGGAATAGATCCATCAGGCGCTTGAGGAAGGTGTTCCAGCCTGCCAGCGGGATCTGCGTCAGATTGATGACCGGGATGCCATCCAGGTCCTCGACGCCGGCGTGCAGGGCGTAGTACTGCAGCAGGTCCGGCACCACCCTCACCGCGAGCAGCAGCGGCTCGGCCGCCTTGAGCACGCGCACGGTCTTGTGCTGCGACCCGATCGGCAGCGCCACGTACAGGAGGTCGACCTCGTTCCTGCCCGCCACCTCCTCGAGTTGATCGAGGGTGCCGAGTACCGGAAAGCCGCCGAAGCGTCCGCTGGCCTTGCCGGGGTCGTCGTCCAGGAATCCGACCACGTCCAGGCCGAGTTCCCTGTGCTCCGCGAGCTTTCCGGCCACCATGCGGCCGAGTTCGCCGGCGCCAGCCACGAGGGCCCGTCCGCGGTGCCGCGAGGAGGCCCAAACACGTGCCATCACGCCCCAGAACACGATCCTGGCGAACACGAGGAAGAGCACATCGAGCACGGCAAACATGGCGAGGACGAGGCGCGAGTAGGTGAACTCACGGTAGAACGCGAGGCCGGCGGTGAGCACCAGCATGGCCAACGCGACTGCCACCACGAGCGCAAACGCCTCCTCGACGCGGGAACGCTGGGGTCGACCCTCCAGGAGGCCGCGAAAGTAGAACACGACGGGCCAGATCAGCGTGATGATCGGGAACAGCGCGAGGTAGGGTTCGAAGGGAGGCACGCCCTTGGTGACCGGGTACACCTCCACGCTGAAACGCAGGTGGTAGGCGAGGAAGAGGGCCAGGTAGGTGGCTACCAGGTCCACCGCCACTAGGCCGGAGCGGTTGATGCGGAGCTTCTCTACGATCATGGGGCTCCCTGGGAGGGCAGCACCCGCTCCAGCAGGTAGGCGAAACGTCGCCTGAAACGTTGCCGGGAGAAGCTCTCGGCACGCGACCGCAGCTTCGTCCGGTCGTAGCTCGCAGCTGTCACCGCCCGGCACGCCGCGGCGAGCGCGGCCACGGAACCCTCAGAGGTGAGCTCGCCGTGCTCGCCGCTGATCACGATGTCAGCCGTCCCTGCCTCCTGCAGTCCGACCACGGGCGTCCCGCACGCGAGCGCCTCGACCGTCACCATCCCGAAGTCCTCGACGTTGGGCACGAGCAGGAGAGCCGCCGTGCGGAACTCGTCGCGCAGCTGCTCCCGGCTGACGCGGCCGAGAAATCGCACCGGCCCGGTCGCGTTCCACGCGAGCGTCCGGCGCAACGGTCCCTCGCCCACGATATGCAGCGGCAGTCCAAGCTCCTTGGCAACCGCGATTCCAACTTCCACCCTCTTGTACGGAACCAGGGCCGCCACCATCAACAGGTGCGAGCCACGTTCCCCCCCGGGGGTGAAGAAATCCGTGTCCACCGGCGGCGGGATCACCTCTGCCTCCCGTCGCCAGTAGCGCTCGATCCTGCGGGCAACCAGGCGGGAGTTCGCGACGAAGTGGTCCACGCGTGCCGCCGAGACGACGTCCCACGTGCGCAGGCGCTCCAGCTGAGCCCTCAGTACCGGCCTCAGGAGAGCAGGCACTCGGCGGATGTAATCGTCCCGTTGGTCCCACAGGTAGCGCATCGGCGTGTGGCAGTAGCACACGTGCACCGCGCCGGGCGGTGGGATCACGCCCTTGGCGACGCAGTGGCTGGACGAGATGATGAGGTCGTAACCGGCGAGCTTGAAGCCCGAGACCGCCTGCGGCATTAGCGGCAGCAGCGGACGGTAGACCCTGCCTCCCAAGGTCAGACGCTGGAGGCTGGAGGTCACGATCGGGTGGCTGGTGACATCGCCCTCGATCGCACCCTTCCGGTGGAAGAGCGTGAAGACCGGGGCTCCCGGGAAGAAGCTCCCGATCTCGGCCAGCACGGCCTCGCCCCCGCGCATTCCGCTGAGCCAATCGTGCACCAGCGCTACCCGCATCACGACTCCTCCCGGACCGCCCGGTACACGTCCAGCGTGGTCTCCGCCGTCTTGCGCCACTGGAACCCAAGTGCGCGAGCCCGACCGTGCTCCCCCAACCGCCGCTGCAGATCGGCCTGCTCAAGCAGGTGTCGCACCGCGGCCGCCAGGTCGACGACGTCGCGAGGGTTGACCCGCATCACCGCGTCTCCCGCCATCTCCCGGATCGCCGGGATGTCCCCAGCCACCACGGGAACACCGCACGCCATTGCCTCCAGCACCGGCAGGCCGAACCCCTCGTAGAGCGTGGGGTAGACGAACACCGCCGCACCGCGAAATAGGGCGGCCAACTCGGTGCGCTCCACATGGCCGAGGCAACGAACCTGCTCGCCGAGCCCCATGGCACGGGCTCGCACGGCCAGCTCCCCCTCCGGGGCGAAGCCACCCACCATCAGGAGCGGCGGCACCGGACCGTGCCCGTCGTGCACAAGGAGCTGGTACGCCTTCAGCAGCCCCTCGGCGTTCTTGTGGGGCTTGTTGTTGCCAACGTGCAACAGGTAGGGGCCGGCAATCCCGAGCCGGGCGCGTGTCTCTTCGTCCGCGACCGGGTCCCCGGCGGCGAGGAACTCCGAGTGGACGCCGTGCGGGATTACGCGAAGCCGCCTCTCGCTCGCGCCGAAGAGGCGGACGAGGTCGTCGGCCGTCGTGCGCGAGCCCGTGATCACGCGCCGGGCGCGCCTGACCGCCGCCCGGATCGACAACCGAGCGTAGGCGAACCCCAGGGAGCTCCGGAGGAACTCGGGGAAGAGAACATGAATGATGTCGTGGACGGTTACCACCATGCGGTGCGGAAACAGCCAGGGCAGAACGTAGTGGGGCACGTGGAGCAGGTCGACCCGCGCCCTCATCGCCGCGGCAAGAACCGCAGCCTGTTCCCGAATCGAGTAGCCCGGGGCGTCCACCTCGATGATCCGCCAGCTCTCCGGGATCTCGGGGAGGAGGTCGCGGCTCTCGCTGGCGACCAGAAGCACGATCCCCCCCGGAGGGTCGAGCAACGCCATCTCCCGGAGCAGGCCCTGCAGGTAGGACCCGATTCCGTAGTCGTCCAGCTTGCGTGCGTCAATCCCGAGCCGACCCATCGCCCGGCATTCTAAGCTCGCCGGGGTGGGGCTGCCCACCGGCCACTCCGGCCAGCAGATCCCGCCAAGCGGAGAGGGGTCCCTCCCACCCGAGCGCCGCCGCCCGCGACCGCGCCGCTGCGCGGAGTTCCTGCCGTGCCGCAGGCTCGAGCGCCGCAGCGAGCGCCGCGGCCAGTGCGCGGGCGTCCCCACGTTGGAAGTGCCGGGCGGCGCCGCCAGCGACCTCCACCAAGGCCGGTGCGTCCGAGGCCACGCACGCGGCCCCGCACGCGAGGGCCTCCGCGAGCGGCATGCCGAAACCCTCTTCGTCGGAGGCCAGCACCACGAGTTCGGCTCCCCGCATCAGGTCCCCGGCCTCCTCGCGCCCCACGTAGCCGGGAAGGTGAACACGGGTGCGGTCGGGGTGGCGGGCCAGCGCCTGCTCCAGCCAGGGTCCGCCCCACCCGCGACCGCCGGCGAGCACCAACTCCGGTGTGTCGGCCCGCTGCGCGAGCAGCAGCCCGTGGGCTGCCAGTAGCGTCACGATCCCCTTGCGGGGCTCCAGCGTCCCGAGTTGCAGCAGGTACGGTCGCCCACTGGCGAACCGCAGTCGCGTGTCCTGCGCCTCGCCCACCCTCACGGCCGGCGTGAATACCGGATCCACCCCCACCGGAATCACGCGCGCGCCCGCTGCCGCTCGGGGCTGGATTCCGGCGACGGCGGAGCGGGTGGCCTCCGAGACGCACACCAGCGTTCCGGCGCGGATCAGCGAATCCTCGAAGTACGCGTTGAAGCAGAACCGGTTGGCCAGCGTGTGGCGCCCGGGGTGAGAGCGTGGCGTCAGATCGTGCACCACCAGGACGTTCGGCATTGCCAGGCGCCGCGGGAGGACCCCGAGGGTAGCCACGTAGACGTCCGCCTGACCCGCGACCATCGGCGCCGCCACGGTCTGCAGCCAGAGCGTTCCCGGCAGTGGGATCCGGGGAGCGAGCACGGTCACCCTGGCCGCCAGGTCGTCCAGGCCGAGCTTCCGAACCCGGCGCGGGAGGCAGAGCAGGAACTGCCACTCCGTCGTGGCCGCCAGGCCGCGCAGCAACCCCTCGAGCCAGACCCCTACCCCCGTGCGGGGCCCGATCAGCGAGCGGGCGTCAAACGCGATACGCATCGGCAAAGCGCTCCGGTAGTCCACCTGCCCGGCGCAGCACCGCCGCGGTGGCGCGTGCCGTCTCCTCCCAGCGAAAATGTCGGGCGCGCTCGCGCCCGGCGCTCGCCAGCGTGTCGCGCAGGTCGGGGTCGCTAGCGAGCCGCACGATCGCCGAGGCGATCTCCGCCGGGCACGCCGGGTCCACGTACAGCCCTGCCTCCCCGGCCACCTCAGGCAACGATGAGGCTCGCGAGACGATGACCGGCACGCCGCAGGCCATCGCCTCGACAACGGGGAGACCAAACCCTTCGAGGAGCGAGGGGAACACCAGCGCTTCCGCCCCCCGCATCACGCCGTTCAACGCCTCACGGTCCAGGTAGTCCAGGTGGCGGATGCGGTCGCGCACCGGCGAGCACTCGAGAGCCTGCTGGGCGGATTCCGTGTGCCACCCCCATCGGCCTACCAGCAGGAGCTCACCGGGGTACCCCGCAGCGGCCGCCCGCGCGAAGCCCTCCAGGAGGTTGACCACGTTCTTGCGCGGCTCGAGGGTGGACACGAACAGCAGGTAACGGGCCGGCAGCCCGAAGGGTGGCTTCGGATGCGGGGTGAAGAACGACGGGTCGACCCCCTCGTGGATGACGTGCACGCGACGGGCGCTCACTCCGGCCACACCCTCGAGGTCACCGGCGGTCGCCGCCGAGACCGCGATCAACGCGTCGGCCGCGAACAGAACACCCGGAAGGTGACGGTTCAGGTTGTCCAGGGTCTCGCGCTGGACGGTGTTGGGCAGGCGGAGGAACGCCAGGTCGTGGACGGTCGGGACGAGTGAACGCACCGCCGCAAGGTGGCGCCTGGGAACGAAGAAGTTGGGGGCGAAGAACACATCGTTGCCATCGAGGAAGAGCAGCAGCGGCTCGGCGATCAGGCGCAGGAGGCACATCGTGGGCCGCACCGGCAGCAGGAACCCCTGCGGCATGTGGTGAAACCGGAAACGGCTTCGAACCGATGTCGGCAGCAGAGGAGGCGGCGGCTCGTCCGGGGCACCGAAGGTCTGGGCGTAGAAGCGCAATTCAACCTGGGCGTCCACCTCCGGGAGGCGAGCCAGCAGGTTCCACTCGTACCACCCCACCCCGGTCATGCGCTCGAAGAACGGAAAGATGTCCACCCCTACGGCCAGGGACTCCTCGCCCAGCACGACCCTGCGGTAGCTCCGGCGCAGGCGTGCCACCAGCGTCCCGGCCAGGTCCCGCAGCAGGTGCATGAAGAACAGCGCGGTCACCCGGAGCCGTCGGCTCATCGTTGGAGAAGGTTACACTACGCTTCCGGATCATGCGGCGGCTCGCCGTTGTGCTCGCCACGATCGCCGTCCTCGCCGCCGCCGCCGCCCTCGTGTGGCGGTGGTGGACGGCCCCTCCGTGCGCAGACGCAGAAGCTCTTGCCACTGCGATGGCCCCCACCCCGGCTCGCGCCGACGGGGCCCTGACGATCGCCCAGCCGGGTCGCGCCGCTCGCTGGCTCGCCGCTCACCCGCAGGCCGTGCTCCTCCTGAGGCTCGCAGCTCCTGCCGCCGACCGTTCGCTCCCCAGCCTTCAGCGCTTCCTCGTTGCACTGGCATCCGAGGCGCGCGGACCGCTGACGGTCTGGTGGCGTGGCGCCGATCTCGCCGCCTGCGCAAACGTGAAACCCAGAGCCACTTCCGCCTTGCGGCGGCTCGCCGCCCTCGAGGGACTCCCGATCAACGTCTACCCCGCGACCGGGGGTGCCGTGAGCGTCAGTGTTGGTTCCGCCACCGACCTGCTGCAGAGGGGTGAGAACACCCCGCAGCCCGAGGTCGAGCGCGGGAGGCTTGCCGCCCTTGCCAGGTGCCGTGGTCGTTGGTGGCGGGCGCGGGCCGGACGGTCCGCCCTGGAGTTGGTGGCCGGCGATCCCCCGGAGGTGCCGGCGTCGACCGGGCCAGGTCTGATCGTCACCACCGACCTTGCGGCTCTCGTGGCTGCCGCGGCACCCGTCCGGTGGGTGCCTTCCGCCCCTGCCCGCCTGGTGTTCGAAAGCACCGGGTGGGCGGCGGAGCTACCCGACACACCGGTGTCCCATGAGGTCCGGAAGCTGCTGGCGCTCGGTGGCGACGCCGCGGCTGACACCCCGCCCGGGGCACGTCACTGGCGCGGACTGCTCGGCGACCTCTGGGCCCTCCCCGGGCCCGGCCTGGTCGTGTCCTCCCGACCCGATCTCCTCGCGACGCTGCCCCACGGAACCATCGTGGGTGAGGCGGGGAGAATCCGCGGGGGAGACCTCGCCCGGCTCCTGCGGCGAGCGCTTGCGGCCGCTCAGGGGATCCCTGGGAGCAGCGCCTACACGGCCGGTCTGCAACGAGCGCTGCCGGTTGTCGAGGGCCTCCGGCTCGCACGGTGGTCAGTGCTCCCTCATGGCGGGCACATCATGTTCGAGTGGTAGCATGCCAGCCATGCCTCTCGTGAAGGTTCACCGACGGGGCGCCGTCACGGTGCTCGAGCTTGCGCGCCCCGAGACCGGAAACGCCCTCTCCGTCGCACTGGTTGCCGAGTTGACCGCTGCCGTGACCACCGCCCAAGAGGGCGAGGCCCGAGCGCTGGTGCTGGCCGGGAGCGGCAGGCACTTCTGCACTGGGGCTGACTTGCGTGAGCTTGCGGCCGGGGCGGGAGCACCTCTCGAGGAACGGGTTGCGGAAGCGCAACGGCTCGCGGCCCTGTACGCAGCTCTCCTGCACTGTCCGATTCTCACGCTTGCCGCGGTGCAGGGCGCCGCCTACGGCGGAGGCGCCGGTCTGGCCGCCGCCTGCGACCTGATCGTGGCCTCGCCGGAGGCACACTTCCAGTTTTCCGAGGTGCGCCTCGGTTTTGTGCCGGCCCTGGTTGCGACGTTCCTTCCCCGCCGCGTCCCCCACGCGGCGCTCGCACGCCTCGTGCTCGACCCGCACCCCCTGGATGCCCGGGCCGCCCTTGCCGTGGGGCTTGTCGATCGGGTCACGGACGACCCGCATGCGTCCGCAGAAGCGTGGGCGCTCGAGGTGTGCGGAAAGGCTTCGCCTGCGGCCCTGGCGGAGACCAAGCGCCTACTGCTCTCCTTTGCGCTCCCGAGGCTCGACCAGGAACTTGCCGAGGCGGCGAAAACCAATGCTCAGCAGCGCTCCCACCCCGAGTGCCTGCGCGGTGTTGCCGAGTTTCTGGAACGGAAGACCTTCACGGACTGGCTTCACAAGGGCTAGCCCCGCTCATTGCTGAGTCGGCAGATCGGGGTGCTCAGGGTCGTGGAGACGCACGACCAGTACCGGGCAGTGGACCTGGCGGATGACCTTGTCGGTGACCGAACCCAGCAGGGCGTGCTGGAGGCCCCGCGTGCCATGGGTTGCCATCACAATCAGGTCGCACCCCTCATCGGTAGCGAAGTGGACAATGGTCCGCGCAGGATGGCCGCGCACAACACAGATCTCGACACCACCGGCGCCGTTCACCTCCCCCCTGAGCTGCTCGAGCCTCCGATGCGCCTCGTCACGCAGGTGGCGGTGGTAGTCGGCCCAGGGGAGTTGGAACGAGAGGATGTCGGGGTTCGGGAATGAGTCGTCCACGACCGCGAGGAGTACCACCGGAGCGCCTCCAGCCCTGGCCAGGTCGAGGGCCAGCGCCAGCGGGCGCGTGCTCACATCCGTGAAGTCGACCGGGACCAGGATCTTGCGAAACATGCCCCACCTCCCCGTCGCGTTCTGTCACAACACAATGTAGGCGCCGTTGCGGCTTGACACAAATGCGGGGTGTCTCTACGATGCCGGTCCCCGGATCAAAGGCGTCCGCGGGAGGTTAGCTCAGCGGGAGAGCACCTGCCTTACACGCAGGGGGTCGCGGGTTCAAACCCCACACCTCCCACCACCCGCCGGGCCGATCTGACGACGAAGCGGGGTGGTAGTTCAGTTGGTTAGAACGCCGGCCTGTCACGCCGGAGGTCGCGAGTTCGAGTCTCGTCCACCCCGCCATTTCTCTTCCGTACACCGCGCTCACCGAGACTCGTCACGGCCCCCCATCCCCCACCCGCCGTGGGCACGTCTCGTCCACCCCGCCATTTCTCTTCCGTACACCGCGCTCAACGAGAGCCGTGACGACTCTGGCAGCCGTCTGACCCACCGTTTGTTAAACTAAGTTGAAGAGGACCCGTGGCATGAGGCGCTGTCCGTTCGACGCCCCTTCCACGGGGCCGCCGGAGCGGCACCGGGGCCAGCGCATGAACACACCACGGGAGATCACCGAGAACTTCCGCCTTGAGCGTGTGCTCAAGTCCAGTAAGTCCGCGATCGTTTTCCAGGCCGTGGACCCCGCCACCGGCAACGTGGTTGCCATCAAGCTCATACCCGCGGGCGCGCTCGCGGACCCCAAGGTCTGCCAGTCCCGCTTCCTCGCGGCGATGGCCGCACTTGCCGCGGTGCGACCGCCGGCGTTCCCTCAGCTTTTCGACCACGGCTTCACGCCCGACGGCAGCGCATTCATGGTGATGGAGTTGGTCACCGGTGCGCGACTCGAGGGTTCGGCGAGCTCCTCGCCCACGCGTGTTGTCCGCCTGATTCTGGAGGCGATTGAGAGTCTGGAGAAGCTGGCAGGGAGAGGGATCGCCCACGGCAACCTCGCCCCCGAAAACCTCCTCGCGGTCCGGCGCCCCGACCGTGAGGGGGTGAAGGTTCTTGGCTTCGGAACGGCCGCGTTCCAGGTGGGAGCGCTTGCACGCGGGGCGCTGGGCCTGACCGAGGGAGCCCAGTTCGCCGCCCCGGAGCGCCTCGAGCCGGCCACCGCGGAGCTCGAGCCTGACTTCCGCTCCGACCTCTACTCCCTTGCATACACGACGTGCGAGCTGCTGGGGGCGGAGGTTGCACCGGCGGACGCGGCGGCGCCTTCCGTGACCCTTCCTCCCCGAGCTCACCAGCGCCTCGTTGACCCGGTAGTGTTGCGCGCCATCCTCGAGCAGTCTCTGCGCCGGGACCCCGCCGCACGACCGGGCTCCCTCAACGAGTTCCGGCAGGCCCTCGAGCTGACACTCTTCGGCGTGAACAGCCAGCAGGCGGCGCTGGTGGAAGCCGACCTCGAAGAGCCTTTCGGGCCGGTCGGGGGTGAACCGGCGGTGCCGCCCGCGCCCTTCGCGCCGCTGCCGGTCCCCACCCAGGCGCCCGCGCCGCCCCTTGAAGCCACCCATCCCCAACCCAGGAAGGAAAAGGAGCGAACGGGGCCGGTTCCGATCCACCGCCTCCCCGAGTTGCCCGGTTCCCCGCCCCCACGTTCGGTGGTACCACCCGAGCCCGCCCAGCCCTTCGCCGCCACGGGGAGCACCGACGTCACGGCGCCGCTGCCGGCCGAAGCGACACAGCAACCCACGGCGGCGTCGGCACGACCGGCCGCCGCCCGCCGGAAACGAGGCTCGCCGTGGCGTGTGGTGCTCTGGGCTTTTCTGACCGTGCTTGTTCTGGGCGCCGCAGCCGCCGGCTGGTTCGTGTTCCGAGATCGCCTGATTCACCCCCGGCAGCGGGTGGCCGCGGTACCGACGCCGGTTCCCGTGCAACCGACGGCTGCCCCGCAGCCGACCGCACAGCCGGTGGCGGCCACCCAGCTGCAGAGCGCCGAGGCCGCCATCGCGCTGGGCGACCTGGTGGCCGCTCGGCAGGCACTCGATGCGATCTCCCCGGCCGACCTCGAGGTGCTATCGGCTGCCGAGAAGGAGCGCTACGAAAGCCTGCGGGCGGCCTACAACGCTCAGATCCAGCAGACCCTCGCCAAGGAGCTCGCCACCGCCCTGAAGGCCGGCAACCTCAAGGCCCTGGCGGAGACGGTCAGGGGAATCTCCAAGCAGGACGAGGCAACCTTTGCCGGCAACGCTGACTTCACCACCGCCCTCGAAGAGGCGAGGCGTGTCCTCAACCTGCAGTCACTGATGACCAAGGCGCAGCGTCGCGGCGACTGGGCGGAGGTCTTGCAGCACGCCACGGTGCTGGTCTCCCTGGTCCCCAAGTACACCCAGGCATCCGAGCTGCGAGAGAAGGCGGCGGCCACCCTCGAGCGCGAGGCCGACACGCTGGCGGCCAGCGGGAATTACGAGGTTGCGCTGGCACGCCTCGAGACGCTCCGGCGCGCTTGGCCCGATCGAAAGGGACTCGGGGATCACATCGAGCGCATGAAGGCCGACCAAGTCGCCGACCAGCGGCTCGCGGCGATCGTGGCGACCGCCGAGCAGGCCGCAAGGGACCAGACGCCCGAGAAGGGGCTCGCGGCGCTGGCGACCGCCACCCCCGGGCCGCGCTGGGAGGAGCGCTTCCGCCAGATTCGAGAGCGGCTGACCAGTCAGCTCGAGCAGTTGGATGCCGAGGCCCCGACGGTCGTCCTCATACCTGAGGCCAAGCTCGAGTACAAGAAGGGCGAGCCGGGAACGATCTCCGTGCGCATCCAGGACGACCATGCCGTCAAGAGCGCACGGCTCTTTGCCCGGGCTGAAGGGGCCGTCCAGTACGTGGAGCTCCCGCTGCGGCCCGCCGCCGGTTCCGACTATGTCGCCCAGATCTCCCCATCCTTCCACCAGAACCGCACCGTTGAGTTCTACGTCGTGGCCTCCGATTACTCCGACCACACGACCCTGTTGGGCAGCGCGCAGCAGCCCCTCAAGCTCAAGCGCAAGAAGTGGAGTCTGTTCGGAGGATGATTGAGACCCGCTCCTAGCGGGGCTCGATCATCCCGAGGAGCGCAGCGACGACGGATCCCTTCGCCCGCTGCTCGTCAAGCGTCCCTTTGAGGTCCCTCAGGCCGAGCCCAGTTGCTCACGCGCCACCGCGGCCAGTCGCTCGGCGGTCTCTCGGGCTTCCTCCTCGGCCGAGGCCTCGACCATGATCCGCAGCAGGGGCTCGGTGCCCGAATAGCGCACGAAGACTCGACCGTTGCCGGCCAGGCGCGCCTCGGCCGCTCGCACGGCTTTTGCAAGCGTCGGAACCTCGTCCAGCGGATGCATGGTGCCAACCCGCACGTTGAGCAGGACCTGGGGAAAGCGCTCGAGATCGGCGAGCGTCTCAAGCGTGGCCCCAGACCGCCGCGCCACGGCGAGGAGGTGAGCCGCGGTCAGCAGGCCATCCCCGGTCACGGCATGATGGCTGCAGATCACGTGCCCGGATTGCTCGCCCCCGAGCACGGCGCCCTCGCGCTGCATGGTTTCCCAGACCTCGCGGTCCCCGACCGGACACCGGACGAGTGTGATCGCCTCGCGGCGGAGCGTCACCTCCAGGCCCAGGTTCGACATCACGGTAGCGACCACCTTCCGGTTGGGCAGCGTTCCCGTTTCTGCCAGCGCCCGCGCCCACAGCAGGAGCGCATCGTCGCCGTCGAGCACACGCCCGGTGCCCGTCACGAGAATCGCGCGGTCGCCGTCGCCATCAAGGGCAGCGCCCGCGTCGGCGCGAAGGCGACGCACCTCCCGCGCGAGAAGTTCGGGGAAAAGAGCCCCGCACCGGGCGTTGATGTTGGTGCCGTCCGGCTCGGCATGAATGAGCGTCACCTCGGCGCCGAGGACGGTGAAGAACTCGTGCGCCACCGGCGACGCCGCCCCGTTGGCTGCATCCACCACGAGCCGCACGCCCGCCAGGGCCCGGGCCGGTAGCGAAGCCTCCAGCAACTCGAGGTAGCGCACCTGCGAGTTCGTCTCCGGCTCGGGGAGTGGCACGACCTGCGCCTCGTGCGGCATCGACGTCAGGGCGAGCTCGAGCCGCATTTCGTCCTCGACCGGGAGCTTGCTGCCCGTCTCGGCCACCAGCTTGACGCCGTTGTCCGAGGCCGGGTTGTGCGAGGCCGAGACCACGACACCCGCGCCGTAGCCGCCGCGGTCACGCAAGAGATGCGACACCGCAGGTGTCGGCAGCACGCCGGCCCAGTGCACCTCGCCGCCCGCACCGGCGAATGCGCCGCCCACCCATCCGGCCAGGGTCGGCGTGGAGGCGCGGGTGTCGCCGGCAAGCAACACCTTGAGCGGCAGCCCCGAGGTGCGCAGGTGCGCGGCGAGCGCCGCCCCTAGGCGCGTCAGCGTCGGTCGGTCCAAGGGAGGCTGGAAGGCGACCCCGCGAATCCCGTCGGTGCCGAACAGCCGGCCGTTCAACGGCGCTTGCCCCCGCGGGGCTCGGGGCGTGCGGGGGCGATCTCGACCGTCACCCGCACCGTGAGTGGCTCCACGACCCGCATCAGCGGGTTGGGCGAACGCACTGCCGCCTGCGCCTCCACCGGACCGTCGGCGCCGTCCACGTTCACCGGTTCCGTGGTGACGGCCTGCAGCGCGTCGAGTTGAAAACGGGGGCCGGTGAGCACCGCCGTCGCGGGATCCACGACCGTCGCTCCCACGGCAAGACCGACCGCGGGTTCGCCCACCACTCGGGCACGCACCGGTACCCGCCGGCGCCCGAGGCGCTCGAGCCGCAGCGGGACCTGGGAGGGTGAGACCGCCAGCACCTCGACGCCTGCCGGCACGACCACGTTGCGGGTCTCGACCGGGAAGTCGCGCTGGCCCTCGCCGGCCCCACGCAGGTCGATCACCACGCCGGTTTGGACCGGATCGAGGGAGCGCAGGCGCGAGAGGGGGCCGCGCACCCGCAGCGAGAGGAAGCGTGGGACCTCAGAGGTAATCACCATGTCCGAAGGGACGTTGACCAGCGTCACCGCGGTGTCGAGTTGGCGCTCCGAGATGCGCTCGCGGCGGTCGAGCGCGCTCGCGTACCAGACGAGGCACGCCAGTACAAGCGCGAGCACGACGTTGAGCGGACTGCGAGGGAGGAGCCTCACCGCGCCCCCTTCGGTCGCCCGAGCAGCAGCAGGTGCAGGAGAAGGTCCCGCAGCTCACGGCGGTCAAGTTCGCTGTGGAGTCGGCCCGCCTCCGCCACCGCCAGCGCACCGCGCTCCTCCGACACGACCACCGCGACCGCGTCGGTCTCCTCGCTGATGCCGAGGGCGGCGCGATGGCGCGACCCGTAGGTGGTTGATAGGTCGGATCGCACCGACAACGGCAGGAAGCAACCGGCCGCCGCGATGCGATTCCCCTGCACGACCGCGGCTCCGTCATGCAACGGGGTACCCGGTGTGAAGAGGTTCACCAGTAAGTCGTAGGAGAGGCGCGCGTCAATCGGGATCCCGGTCTCGACGAACGTCCGAAGCCCCTCGTCGCGCTCAATCACTATGAGGGCCCCGTAGCGGTGGGACACGAGCGTTTCGCAGGCGAGGACGATGTCGTTGATCAGGATCTGACGCGGGGAGAGGGCGGACGTCCAGCGCAGCAGCGGCGTGCGCCCGAGCGCCGCCAGGATGCGGCGTATCTCGTGCTGGAAGAGCACGATGATCACGAACGGCAGGTAGAAAAGCATCTCCCGCAGGACCGCCGCGAGGGTGATCAGGTCAAGGGCCTGGGCTGCCAGGTAGCTGCCGGTGAGAATGAATATCCCCCACAGCATCGAGACGGCTCTCGTGCCCTTGACCGCGTTGAGCAGCAGGTAGAACACCACCGCGACGAGCGCGATGTCCACGAGGTCGCGAAACCCGACCTCGAGGCGCGTCAGCTCCCTGAGGAAGACGAGCAGGGTGCTCACGCCGCCCCCCGTAGCGCCGACAGCACGGTCAGGAACTGAACCGTCGCGGCCACGTCATGAACCCGAACGAGCACACCGGGCAGCCCCACCGTCCCGGTGATCGCCGCGAGCGAGCCAGCCAGGCGTTCCTCCACCCCGCTCCCGCTGAGCGCCCCGATGAAGGATTTTCGGGACGCTCCGACGACCAGGCCATGGCCGAGCGAGGCAAGGTCGGGCAGCGCGGCAAGCAGGCGGAGGTTGCCGTCAGGGTCCTTGCCGAAGCCGATGCCGGGGTCGAGCAGGATGCGCCCGTGCGGGACGCCTACCTTCCTGGCCTCAGCGGCGCGCGCCCCCAGGAACTCGTGCACCTCGGCAACCACGTCCGCGTACCCGGTCTCGACCTGCATGGTTCTCGGCGAGCCCCGCATGTGCATCAGCACGATCCCCGCAGAGTGCTTCACCACGGCCGGCAGCATCGCCGGGTCGCCCGCGGCCGTGACGTCGTTGACCATGACCGCTCCCGCCGCGAGAGCCGCCTCGGCGACCTCCGCCTTGGCCGTGTCAACCGAGAGAAACGCCCCGGGTCGGAGCCGCGCAAGCTCCGCAACCACCGGCACGACGCGCCCGAGCTCCACCCCAGCCCCGACCGGCTCCGCCCCCGGCCGGGTGGACTCCCCGCCGACGTCCACGATGTCCGCGCCGGCATCGAGCAGCGCCAAGCCGCGTTCCACCGCCCGCTCGGGGGCGAGGAACCGCCCACCATCCGCGAACGAGTCGGGGGTTACGTTGAGGATACCCATCACCCCCGGGCGCCCACGCCGCCAGATCTCTGCCAGACGCTGCTCCAACACGCCACCACTGTACAGGAGAGCCGTGCAGGCTTCCAAGCGCTCCGGGCCCGAAACGTTGAGTCCCTCCGCCATGGTGGCGCGGGACTCGTCGCGCTTCCCACAAGTGGCACACCCGACTTTGTTATGCTTCGCGACTGGTGGACTGGAGGCACTGATGCGTCGTGCGACGATCGGAGTGGCAGCACTGCTGGTGGCGACCGCCGGTGCAGCGCAGGTTGGGGACCTCGAACTCAAGCGTTTTGCCAAAGCCTACATGAGCTACGTGCCCGGTTCCGTATTCACGCTCGCCGAGAGCGCCCTCCACACTGCACCGGCCGGACCGTACCAGACAGTGCGGATCGAACGCACAGCGCCGGGGACGGACAACAAGGAACCGTTCGCGATGCTCGTGGATCCACTGACGAGGACCGCGGTGGCGGGGCTTCTCTTCCCCCTGCCCCCCCAAGAGCTTCTGGTGACCGGAGAGACGCTTCCCACTTTCGTGCAGCAGATGCTCCCGCAGGCTCTCAGCAGCTACCTTGGCAACCGCGTGAAGATCCCCTGGCCCATGAGCCCGATCCGGCCCACTGGCGTGCTCCTCCTCGTCGCCAGGGTCGAGACCGGGTATGGGGCGACGAACATGGCGCTCGCGATCAGCACCGACGGCAAGTACCTCGCACTCGGCGGAAGCTGGCCGCTGGGGCGTGACCCGCGCGCGGTGCGCCGGGAAATTCTCGCGAGTGCTGACGTCCAGTGGGATCCCGGCCACGAGAACGCCGTCGTCAAGCTCGTGGAGTTCTCCGACTTCGAGTGCCCCGCCTGCAAGCGCGGGTGGACTGTGGTCAGGCCCGCCCTCACGGAGGCCGGCGAGAACGTCCGCCATGGGCTTGTAAACTTTCCGCTCTACAACTCCCACCCCTGGGCGTTCCGGTCTGCCGTCGCCGGGGCGTGCATCGGCTCGCTCTGGCCGGACCGCCTCGTGGCGCTCAAGGAGGAGTTCTATCGGCTGCAGGACTCCCTCACCCTCGAGATCGTCGATCCCGCCGTCATCGGGTTCCTCTCTCAACAGAGCCTGGATGAGAAGAGCTTCAGGGCCTGCTACCTCAAGGATCCGGCGATCGACACCGTGCTCCACCAGCTCGAACTCGGCTACCGCTTCGGGGTGTTCGGCACACCAACCTACTACGCCAGCGGAGAGCAGCTCGCCTGGGGCGATGCGGAATTGCTCACCAAGCGCCTCCAGGCGATCATCGCCGCGAAGGGCCGCCCGGAGGATGCAGCTGAGGTCGTGGTCACACCCAAGCCCACGGCCACGGAAACCCGAAGCCCGGGACACTGACGTCCGCGTCCCGAGCGCGGCGAGTGCCCCAGACTCGAGCCGGGCTCGGGCGGTTCAGCCCCCGGAAACCTGGCGCGCGACCTCGACCGCTAGCGCCACGAACGCCTGGGCGGCTCCGGACGACGGGTGCGAGACGACGATCGGGGTGCCCGCGTCACCGCCCGTGACGATCGATGGGTCGATCGGAACCTCACCCAGGAATGGCACACCAAGCTGCTCGGCGGTGCGCCGACCTCCGCCGTGCTTGAAGATCTCGCTCGTCTTGCCGCAATGCGGGCAGACGAAGGACGACATGTTCTCAATCACCCCCAGCACCGGAACGTTGACCTTGCGGAACATGGCAAGCCCCTTGCGCGCGTCGATCAACGCCACGTCCTGGGGTGTCGTCACGATGACCGCGCCGTCGAGGGGCACCTGCTGCGTGATCGTGAGCTGGGCATCCCCGGTGCCGGGCGGCAGGTCCACGATCAGGTAGTCGAGCGTTCCCCACTCCACGTCCTCGAGGAACTGTTGCAGCGCCTTCATCACCATGGGACCCCGCCAGATCACCGGCGTGTCGGGGTCCATCAGAAAGCCCAGCGACATCACCTTCACGCCGTTCCCGTCGACGGGCAGGATCTTCTCCTGGGGGCTGACCATCGGCTTGTCCGTGCAGCCCATCATCAACTGCTGGGAGGGCCCGTAGATGTCCGCATCGAGCAGGCCAACGCTTGCACCGGTCCGTTGCAGCGCCAGCGCCAGGTTGGCTGCCACCGTGGACTTGCCGACACCCCCTTTGCCCGACGCGACGGCGATCTTGGCGCGCACACCCGGGAGCAGGCCGCGTGGCGGCTGAACCGGGGTGGCCGCCTGGGGCGAGTGCACGCGGCAATCGAGCTTCACCTCCCCGACACCTGGCAGCTCCGAGAGCACACGCCGAGCCTCACGTTCGACGGCCTCGCCAGCGGCCGCGTTCGCGGTGGTCATCACGATCTCGACCGAGACGTCGCCTCCACTGACCACCACCGAGCGCACGAACCCGAAGGAAACGATGTCCCGGGAGAGCCCCGGGAACTTGACCTTTGCGAGCGCTTTCCTGACGTCCTCTTCACTCAGCGCCATCACACCTCCTCACGACCAACCGAAGTGCGCGCGCACCGCCTCGCTGGCCATCTCCGGGCTCCAGGGAGGGTCCCAGACGATCTCCACGGCCACGTCGCTCGCACCGGTCGCCGCCTGGATCGCCGCGCGGGCATCCTCGGAGATCCGACGCACCAGAGGGCAGCCCCGGGTGGTGAGCGTGAGCTGGACCCGTACCTCGTCGGCAGGCGAGACCTCGACGCCATACACCAGTCCGAGATCCACCACGGAGAACGGGATCTCCGGGTCCATCACGGTCGCCAGTGCTTCCCAGACCCTCTCCTCACTAATCATCGCGTGCGCCCCCCGCCGAAGCTTCACGACCACCGGTGCTAACCGCGACGCGCGCCGCGGTATTGCCCCGCAGTTCTTCCACGGCTCGACGCACCTCGTCCATCAACTGGCCCTTGTCCGTGACCCCGTGCCCGAGGGTGGGGATCGGGTCCCCGAAGCGAACCGTTATCACACCGGGCCGCAGGAGGTAGCTGTGCTTCGGCAGGCACCGGCGCGGGCCATCCAGGCCCACCGGCACGATCGGGATCCCGGCCTTGAGGGCGATCAGGAACCCGCCACGTTGGAACGGCAGCAGGTTCCCGTCAACGGAGCGCGTCTCCTCCGGAAAGATCAGCACAGACCGCCCGGCGCGGATGCGGGCTGCGGCCTCCTCGAACGACTTGATCGCCGTCCTACGGTTTTCCCGGTCCACCGGGATGAAGCCCATCGCGGCGATCGCCCAGCCGAACGCCGGCCAGGAGAACAGCGACTTCTTGGCCAAGAACCGCACCTGGACGGGGATGGTCGCGATCAGCGCAGGGATGTCGAGCCACGACTCGTGATTCGACATGAAGACGACGGGGGTGTCGCGCGGCACCCGCTCTTTGCCATCTGCCACGAGGCGCACGAAACCGCCGAGCAGGACGAGGCGAGCCCACACCCGTGCGCCGCGCAGCGTCCAGTCCCCCCGAGGGGGGATGAAGCCCACGATCGTGCCGATCAACCCCGAGACGATCGTGTTGAGCAGTCCCAGCACGAGGAACACGGCTGTCGCGACGATATTGAGAAGCAGCACGTCTGGATTCTAAGCCAGTCGCGGGCGAAAAGGGTCGAGCCTGTCGCCCGGACCCATGCTTCGCGGGTGACGATCCGGAGGCTGGTCTACATGGCCTCGGAGGACGGGGACGGCCGCCCCGGGCCCTTGAGCTTCTCCACGGGCAGCCCTGTGTGCTCCGAGACCATCTGGTAGACCTCCTCGCCCTCGAGCACCTCGCGCTCCAGCAGCGCCTCGGCGATCTTGTCGAGTACCGGGCGGTGCCTCATCAGCGCCTCTCTGGCCCGCGCGTACGCCGTTTCGACGAGGCGTTTGATCTCGCTGTCGATCTCCACCGCGGTCGCCTCCGAGTAGTCCTGGTGGCGGGCGAATTCCTTGCCGAGGAAGATCGCCTCCTCCCGCTTGCCGAAGGTGAGCGGGCCGAGGTGGGACATGCCCCACTCGCACACCATCTTGCGCGACAGTTCGGTGGCTCGCTCCAGATCGTTGCCGGCCCCCGTGGTGATGTGGTCGTCCCCGAACACGATCTGTTCGGCCAGGCGGCCCCCCATCAGGACAACCAGTTCATCCTGGAGGTACGACTTCCCGTGCATGTAGCGGTCCTCCTCGGGCAACTGCTGGGTCAGCCCGAGGGCAAGGCCACGGGGAATGATCGTGACCTTGTGGAGGGGATCGGCGTTGGGCAGCACCGCGGCGATGAGGGCGTGGCCCGCCTCGTGATACGCAACGACCCGCTTCTCGTCCTCCGAGAGTGCGAGTGACCGTCGCTCCGCCCCCATCATGACTTTGTCCTTGGCGAACTCGAAGTCCGCCATCGCCACGGCGGTCTTGTCGAACCGCGCCGCGCGCAGCGCGGCTTCGTTGACAAGGTTGGCGATGTCGGCCCCTGAGAACCCCGGCGTCGAGCGAGCCAGCACTGACAGGTCAACGTCCGGCGCCAGGGTGATCTTTGTTGTGTGCACCTTCATGATCTCGGTGCGCCCGTTGAGGTCCGGTCGGGTGACAACGATCCGCCGGTCGAAACGGCCCGGCCTCAGCAGAGCGGGGTCCAGGACGTCCGGCCGGTTGGTTGCCGCGATCAGGATCACGCCTTCGTTCGACTCGAAGCCGTCCATCTCCACGAGGAGCGCGTTGAGCGTCTGCTCCCGCTCGTCGTGGCCGCCGCCGAGCCCGGCCCCCCGGTGCCGGCCAACCGCGTCGATCTCGTCGATGAAGATGATGCAGGGCGCGTTCTTCTTGCCCTGCTCGAAAAGGTCGCGGACGCGCGAAGCGCCCACCCCGACAAACATCTCCACGAAGTCGGAGCCCGAGATCGAGAAGAACGGCACGTCGGCCTCGCCGGCGACCGCCCGGGCGAGCAGGGTCTTGCCGGTTCCAGGGGGCCCCATGAGCAGGACTCCCTTGGGGATCTTCCCGCCCAGCTTCTGGAACTTCTGCGGGTCCTTGAGGAACTCGATGATCTCCTGGAGCTCCTCCTTGGCCTCGTCGACGCCCGCGACGTCCTTGAACGTCACTTTCTTCTGCTGGGGACTCAAGAGGCGGGCGCGGGACTTGCCAAAAGCCATCGCCTTGTTGCCGCCAACCTGCATCTGGCGGTAGAAGAAGTACCACATGACGATAAGGAGGACGAACGGGAGCCATGACAGGAGCGCCGTCCAGATCGACCCCTGCGAGGGCTGCTCCGCCTTGATCTTCACGCCGTGGTCGCGCAGTGAGGTGACGAGCTTGTCGTAGCCCGGCGAATAGGTCACGAAGTCGAACGGCCGGGTGCCGAGCGTCCCCTTCGCCGCTCCTTCCGCCGACCTGCCGTAGACCTCGTCCCCGCGGATGAGGACCTCGGAGACTTGGTTCTTCTCGACCCTGTCCAGGAAATCCGAGAAGGCGATCTCCTTGGTGCCGGCCCGGGTTGTGGTGATCCAGTTCCAGAGCAGTACCACGGACACGAAGATGACGACGATAAGCAGTGCGTTCTTCACATTTTGGTTCACGGGTTCTCCGAATTCATCTGTGCGCCTGCAGCACCGGCCGCTCCGCGGAAGCCGGGGCGCGACGCGTTGCCGCGGCGGCCGTCACACCCCCTCAAGGATGTTAAGCCCGGGAAGATTCCCCCACTTCCCTTCGAATTCCATGCCGTAGCCCACGACGCGTCCCGCCGGGACGTCCTCGAATACCACGTACTTGGGCTCGAGGGCAACGCGGCGCAGCAACGGCCGGTTGATGAGTGCCGCCACCTCGAGACTGGCCGGGCTCTGCTGCGCGAGGTGGGTGAGCAGGTAGTTCTCGGTCACGCCGGAGTGGCAGATGTCCTTCAGGATGAGGGCATGCGCGCCCTCCAGGTGCACGTGTGTCGCATACGTCAGCTCGATGACCGCACCGCGCGCGCCCAGTTGGTGCATGACGTTGACCAGCTCGAACCGCACCGGGCAGGGAATCGCCCGCATCAGGTCGGCAAGGAAGACGGCCGCCCCCTTCAGCATCCCCACGAGCACGATCTCGCGGCTCGCATAGTCGGCCCCGATGCGACGTCCCACCGCGGCGATGCGCTCCGCCACCACCGCCGGCGAGATCACCTCACGTGGCGTCCCCATGGCTCCTCCAACTCGGCCACCACCCCGTCCGTGTCGTCCCCCAACCAACCCTCCGCAACCCCGACTGCGGGAAGCCAGACAATCGTACCACCCGTATCGAGAACGGGCCACGCCCGCCGCCACTCTTGGGGGACACCGGCGTCCGCGAGCAGGCGCGACACGGGCTTTCCCTTCCCCGTTCCGAAGCGCTCACCGGGTGTCACCGAGCGCCACACCAGAGGAGATCCGACCACCCGCGGATGAAGGCTCGCTCGGTGACCGGCTCCGCGCGAGGGCGCACCCAGGATGGCGACGAACCCACCCGGAAGCTCCAACCGCGAGGGCACCTGGGCGGGGCGCGTCCCGAAACCCTGAAGGGGTGGCGGGCAGAGGACCAGCGAGTCCGCCCGCCGCCGCAGCACCCATCGACGGCCCAGGTCCACAGCCCCCGGTGAGCCTCTCGAGATCATGCCTGCAACGGCCTCGATCTGGCGACGCGAGGGCGGCTCGGTGAGCGGCAGGTGCGCTGCGAGCTCCAGCACCCACCGTCGCAGCAACGCCGGGGGCAGCGCCGCGACGCGCTCAACCGGGAGCGCGACCCCGACTTCCGGCCAGGTCCCACGCTCGGCCAGCAGCTTCCCGAGCAACGACTCGTCCTCGGCAAGCGCTCCGGCAAAGTCCGAGAGGTGCTCGACGCTCCCCGGAAAGGCGCCTGTGAGCCGCGGAATCAACTGGCCCCGCACCCAGGCGCGCGGCAGCGCCGGGTCGGCATTGGTGGCGTCCTCCCGCCAGCGCACTCCCCGGGCTGCGAGGTACTCGTGCAGAGCCTGCCGTCTGAAGTCCAGCAGCGGACGCGCGGTGGATCCGACGCGGCGCCGCACACCCGCCACCCCGCGTGGCCCGGATCCTCGCAGGAGCTTGAGCAGCACCGTCTCGGCCTGGTCGTCCCGGGTGTGCGCCGTCGCCAACGCCGCGCACTCGAGACGCCGCCTCACACCCTCCAGGATGCCGTAGCGCTCCCTCCGCCACCACGCCTCGGGGGAGCTGCCACGTGGCTTCACCGGGTTCAAGTGCTCGATGACCAGCGGCACGTCGAGACGCTCACACACCTCCTCGCAGTAGGCAGCGTCGGCGTCCGCTTCGGCGCCGCGCAGGTGATGGTGGACGTGGGCCGCGCGCACCGGGCAGCCGATCTCCGGAAGGCTCTCGTGCAACAGGCAAAGCAGCGCAACCGAGTCGGCCCCACCCGAGAGCGCGACCAGGATGGGCTTCCCGACCAGGTCCGGGAAGTGCTGGCGGAAAGCGGCGGAAAACTCGGCCGGGGTCATCTGCATGGTGCCGGCGAGTGGACTCGAACCACTGACACGGGGCTTATGAGACCCCTGCTCTGCCTCTGAGCTACGCCGGCACGTCCAGCGTGCGGATTCTATCCTCAGGCCGGAGCCCGGACAAGCTCGCTCGAACCGAGCTCCGATCTCTGGCGCCGCCTGCGGCGACCTTGCGCGCCCGGTGGCCTCGGGTGATACTCGCAGGGTGCCGGTACGCGCCTTCGGCAAGTGCGACACCTGTGGGGAGGAGCAGCCCGTCTGGGAGTTGACCAAGTGCAGCATGTGCGGGAAGACCGTCTGCCGGAGGTGTGCAACTTTCGCATACGGCAGGTACTTCTGCTCCAGCCGTTGCGCTCAGTACTTCTTCCACGGTGAGGGCGAGGACGAGGGCGGAACCGACACAACTTGAGCACAAGCGGCCTGCCGGCTAGACTCACCGACCACGGAGGCCAGACCGGACGATGGGGCAACGAGGGGACGAGCTGCTGGCGCTGGCGCGTCAGGGAGCACCGCTGGCCGGGAGACGGGGGGAGCACTCTCTCCTCCTCGCCAAGGCGCAGGGGTGCCGCGTCTACGACGCCGACAACGTCGCCTATCTGGATCTGATGGGCGGCGCCGGTGCCAACCTCCTCGGTTACGGCAACCAGTACCTCCTCGACGCGGTGCGGCGCGCCTCGGCGTTGGGCTTGAACGCCGGTTTCCACGCCGCTGCCGAGGTGGAACTCGTGGAGCTGCTGTCGGAGCAGCTGCCCTCCTTCTCCCCTTGGACCATCACACCCTCGGAGGGGGAGGCCTGGGAACTCGCGTTGCGCTGGTGTCGCCGCGACACCGGCAGACGCCAGCTCGTGATCTTCGACGGCAATCGCCGGGGTGCCGTCGAGGCGTTCCACGTTGCGGCGTCCGGGCCGCTCGGGGTCAGCCAAACCCTGGTCGCGGGCATCCCGGCCGAGGTCGCCCACCTGGTCAGGGTTGTTCCGTGGGGGGACGTCGAGGCTTTCTCGAACGTCCTCGCCGAGGTGGGGGGCGACACCGCCGCCGTGGTTCTCGACCCGATCGCCGCACAGTTCGGCGTCGTCCGTCCCGGCCCGCAGTTCCTGATGGCGGTCTCCGACCGGACTCGTGAAGCCGGTGCCCGCCTCGTGCTCGATGAGACCCTGACTGGCTTCCGCCTGGCCCGGGGGGGCGCCGGCGAGGCCTTCGGGATCGCGCCCGACGTCACGGTGTTCGGGGGAGCGCTTGGCGGCGGGGTCTCGCGCATGGGCGCGGTTGCATGGGCACGCAGCTCCGGCGCGACCTCCGGCGATGAGCTCCCGGGCCCTCCGCCCCCGATCTCGATCCTGGCGGCGAGCGCCACGCTGTCGGTGCTGCGCAACGAGACGGTCCACCAGCGGCTGGAGGAGCGCGGCGCCCAGCTCCAGGCTGGCGTTGAAACCCTGGCCGAGCGCTACAACCGCCCGCTACGCTGCGCGCGGGTCGGCTCAATATTCGCCTTGGCCTTCTCGCGCTTGCCTGTCGTTGACGGCAACTCCTTTGCGCGGGTGGACCAGGAGAGCTGGGGGCGTTTCGTGCGCGGCTGTCGCGAGACGGGGGTACTCCTGCCGGGGCGGTCGCCGGCGGCCTCGTTCCTCTCGCACGCGCACGGCGACAAGGACATCGAGCAGGCCCTGACCGGGATGGAGACCGCTCTCAAGAGGATGCAGAAGGAGGACGAGCGCTAGCTTGGGGTGCTGCTCGGTCCCGGCTTGGCGACAGTCGCTTCAAACTCCGGGAAGTGTCGCGTTATCTTCTCCAGAAGTTCCGCCGGCTCCAGCGGCTTCTCGAGGTACTCATGGACCTTGTAGTGCTGGCGGGCCTCAGTCTCCCACCGACGGCTCTTGTACACCGCGGTCACCAGGAAGATGACCGGTTGGTAGTCTGGGGCCTTCTCGTGCAACGTGCTGATGACGTCAAAGCCCGAGAGCAGCGGCATCAGGGCGTCGAGCACCGCAAGCTCCGGCCGCTGGGCGAGGAGAGCGTCAAGCGCCTCACGGCCGTTCGCCGCCTCAATCACTTCCAGCCCACGGTCCCGCAGAACTTCGACGAGAAGGGAGCGGAAGATACGGCTGTCGTCGGCGACGAGCACACGCTTGAGAGCCAAGGTCTACCTCCAGTAACAATCGTAGCATCGCTGGCCACGGCAAGGTTGCGATAGCGACGACCCTTGCCGCCCGTGGCAGCCGGAATCTTGGCTCGCCACACCCCTCCCGCGCACGATGTCCGGCCGCACGCGAACTCGGGTCGGCAGTGCGACGCCCGGGGAAAGTTCGACCGGAGCTACGACGCGAAGCTGTTGAGTGCCTCCGGCTCGTTGTCGTAGATGTCGAAGACCGTGATGAGTTGGGTGACCTGCAGGATGTCGTTGATCTTCGGCGTGAGGTTGAGCAGCTTCATCTTGCCGCCCTTGCGCGCCATGGTGGTGAAACACCCCACCATCTCACCGATCCCCGACGAGTCGATGTGCGTGACACCCTGGAGGTTGAGGAGGATGTTGTTGTGCCCTGTCGTAATGGCATCTTCGATACTCTTGCGCAACTCGACGTCCCCGGAACCGATCGTGATCTTGCCCTCGAGGTCGAGCACTCTCACGCCGCCCACGTCACGGATCCTCGTTTTCATGACTCCCTCCTTGCACTTAAATGTTTGATCAGCTCGACGCGCGTCCCGCCTAATTGGCCCGCGCGAAAGGTGACCTCGTCCATGAACTTGTGCATGTAGAACACACCCCTGCCGCTCGAGCGGAGAAGGTTGCCCGGGGAGGTTGGATCCTCCAGGCTCGCCGGGTCGAACCCCTCGCCCTCGTCCTCCACCTCGATCCTGATTTGGCCATCCACGACCAGCATGTGAATCAGAACCCTCTTTTCCGCGTTAAGCTTGTTGCCATGCTTGATCGCGTTGGCAAGTGCCTCCCGGAGCGCCATCCCGACCCAGTAGGTGGTCTCGCCGTCGATGTCGGCGGAGCCGCAGACCTCCGCGAGCACCCTCTGGGCGAGCTCGATGTTCTCGTAGGCCGACAGCAGCTGCAGACGAGCTTCACGGGCCATGCGCGCGAAGTATAGCATCAGGCTCGCCGGTCTCCTTCTCAGCGGCGTGGCGGTCGCGGCGCCCTGCCCACCGGCGCTCAGCGACATTGCAGCCAGGGTCGCTGCACTGCGGGCCGTCTCCGGTCCCTTCAGTCCGCCCTGTCGGGTGATCGAGCCCGGCGGCCTCCGGGCGGAGCTCGATCGGAAGCTCCGGCGGGACCTCCCGGTGACGCCCGTGCTCTACATCGAGTCGCTCGTTCGCCTCGGTTTCATCACCGGTGAGCCCTCCGCCATCTACCAGAATCTGCTGACGTTTTATACCGGACAGGTGCTCGGCTTCTATGAGCCGCAGGCGGACGAGATGGTGGTGGTTGACACCCCGGCCGCAGGCCAGGTCGAAGGAACCCTGGTGTGGGCGCACGAGCTCGCACACGCGGTCCAGGAGCACCGGTTCCACCTTCCCAGCCGGCTCCTCGCGATGCGCAGCGATAGCGACGAGCAGCGGGCGGCATCCGCCGTCGCCGAAGGAGAGGCGATGCTGGTGATGCTCCTGCTCAACGCGCCGTCGACCGACGCCGATACTCTGGAACGGGCCGCAGGGGCGGTACGGCAGCAGGCTCGCGCCTTGGGGACGCCCGCCGGGGTCCCAGACTACTTCGTCGCCGACCTGGTCTTCCCGTACACGACCGGGTTCGAGGTCGCGCTGCGCGCCTACCGGCAGGGCGCGTGGCCCGCGGTCGACCGCCTCCTGAGCGAGCCCCCTGCCAGCACCTCTGCCCTCCTCCACCCGGACCGAACGGGCACGCCGGGCGAGGTGTCGGCGAGCGAACTCCCACCGGTCCCCGGGGGATGGGAGGAAGTCCTCACGGACTCGGTCGGCGAGTGGGCGCTCTCCTACCTGCTCTCCCGCCGAATGGAGCATGGGAAGGCCGCTGCTCTCGCCTCCGGCTGGGACGGCGATCGCCTCCGGCTTATCCGCGAACGGACCGAGCCCGGGCGATGGGCGCTCGCGTGGCGCCTGCGGGCCCGCACGGCTGAAGCGCGCAGCGCCTTAGAGGGAGCCATGCAGCGCGAGCTCCCCGCGCTGCTGACCAACCTGTCACCGCCCGGACCCCCGACGCTCACCTGGATCGCTGCGGGCCGGTTACTCGAGGTGCGAGCTACTTGGCCCCAGGGGCAGCGCCCACAAGGGTCGCCTTCTTGATGACGACTGCCTCCGTCGGCACGTCCTGAAAACCGCCCACAGTGCCCGTCTTGACGCCGGCGATGGCGTCGACGACGCTCATCCCCTTGACGACCTTGCCGAACACACAGTAACCGTAGCCGTCCTGCGCCTTCGCCTTGTCCAGGAAGGAGTTGTCCTGGAGGTTCACGAAGAACTGCGCGGTGGCGGAGTTGGGGTCCGGGGTGCGGGCCATGGCGATCGTCCCGCGCTTGTTGAGCAATCCGTTGGCCGACTCGTTGACGATCGCCTCGCGGGTGGGCTTCTGCTGCATGTTGGCGGTGAACCCGCCGCCCTGGATCATGAAGTTAGGTATCACTCTGTGGAAGACCGTGCCATCGTAGAAACCGCTCTTCACATACCCCAGGAAGTTGCCCACGGTGACCGGAGCTTTTGCCTGGTCTAACTCGATCACGATGGTTCCCTTGCTGGTCTCGAGCATCACCTGGGGGTTGGCCGCATGGGCCGGCACCGCAAGTGCAACGGCCAGCGTGAGCAGCACGAGAAGCTTTGTCATTTCTACCTTCCTTTCCCTTAACGACCGTCATTTTGTTTCAGCGGCTCTTGACCGCTGTGACGTTGAACCTCGGCACGGACCGCTCCCCGTCCATCTCGACCTTGATCACGTAACGGCCACCGACGGTGAAGCTCACCGGCAGTGTCTGCTCCCCGAGAAGTGCACCCTCGGCGTTCGCGAGGCGGACGAGCAGCCTGTGTTCACCCGCCCTGACGGTGTACGCGTCCTCGAGCACACCGCTTCCCTTCCCCCTGATGCCGAGGAAGCCCTTCGCGCGGAAGTCGAACGGCTTGTCGGCGAGAGCCTCGTCGTCGAGCTTCAGGATGACCGACCCGGCGCTCAAGGGGGAGTTGAAGTACAGCTCCAGCCGCGCGTCGCCCACAGGCGGCGTCGGGGTGGGCGCGGGCGCCACGGCCACCACCGGGGTGGAGACTGGCTGAGAACGCGGGACGAGTTGGTGCTCTCGCGCCAGGTCCAGGTACTCGCCGGCAACCGGGTCGTCGGGTACAAGTTCGAGAACGCGTTGAAAGCGCAGCTGCGCCTCCCGCCACCGCCGCTGGCGCAACAGGGCCTTGCCCTCCTCACGCAGTATCGCCACGTGCTGCTCCCGGGCGGCCGCATCGCGCTGCGCGAACTGCTCACCGAGCGCCGCCTGCCGCAGGCTGCGGGCCACCGCACTGTACGGTGCTTGATCGAGCACGGTGGCGACGAGGCTGAGCGCTTCGTCCGGCCTGTTCGCCCTCAGGGCCTCGACCGCCCTGCGTTGTGCCTCGGCCACGCGATGCCGGCGCTGCGCTTCGGAGGCGGAAGGACTGGCCCAGGGACCACGGTCGATCCGCGCCCCCAGGAACGCCAGCAGCAGCGCGGGCGGGACGATGACGGCAGTCAGAAGGAGGGCGATCCAGCGGGCCGAGATGGGCAGGCGCCAGACGCTGGGCGGAGCAGGTGCCTCGTCCGTCGGTGGCGCGAGGGACTGCACGGGCCCGATCTCGGTGGCGCGCGTTGCGGTCGGCGAGGCGGCCACCTCCCCGGGCTCCGCGCTCGCCTGCCGCAGCGCCGGCGCCGTGAACTGGCTGACGTCGCCCGTCATCCCGGCGAGTACCCGTCGCAGCGCCTCCAGCGCGCGGGCGACGTCGGCGCCACGCGCGTATCGCCTCGCTGGGTCCTTCTCGAGCAGCTTGAGGACGATGGGGTTGAAGGCGGAGGGCAGGCCCGGTCGCACCTGCGACGGGATGCGTGCAGGCTCGTGAACGATCTTGTACGCGACCTCGGTGAGGGACTGGCCCGGGAAGGGCCGATGACCAGTCAAGAGCTCGAACAGCACCACCCCGAGCGAGAACAGGTCGCTGCGCCCATCGACGATCCCGCCCGCCACCTGCTCCGGGGACATGTAGTTCGGCGTCCCGATGAACTGGCCGGTCGCGGTGAGGTTGGACGACTCGAGGCGTGCCACGCCGAAGTCCGTGATCTTCACCATCCCCTGCGTCGTGAACAGGATGTTCGCCGGCTTGATGTCGCGGTGCACGACCCCCTTCGAATGCGCGTAATCGAGCGCCCCGGCCAGGGCCGCTCCGATCCGTGAGACCTCGCTGTAGGCGAAACCGTGACCCGAGCGCAGGAAGTCGCGCAGGCTGTTGCCTTCGATGTACTCCATTGCGATGAAGGAAAGCCCGGTCTCGTCGTCCACGCCGGCGTCGTGCACGGTGACGATCCCCGGGTGGTTGAGCATCCCTGCCGCCTGGGCCTCACGCAGGAAGCGCTTGCGAAACTCCTCAGCCTCCTCGGCGTCGGACGGGATCGTGAGTGTCTTGAGCGCGACCCGCCTCCCGATCACCGGGTCGCGTGCCAAGTACACCACGCCCATGGCCCCCTTCCCGAGGACCGACTCGATCACGTACCGCCCGAGCCGGTTGGGTTCCATGGCTTGCCTAAACTCGCCCCTGCTTCCCTATTTTGCACCCTTTGTCGGGGTGGCCTGCGGGACGATGACTAGGATCTCGTTGGGAGCCGCCACGTCCAAGGTCTCGCGCGCGGCCCGTTCGCGCGCCTCGCGCTCCCTCTTGAGGGCCTCGACTTCCCGCGCCAGCGCGCGGTTTGCCTCTTCGAGTTGCTGGCGGCGGGCCCGCAGCTCCACGAGCTCCCGCCGCGTCTCCCGCTCCGCGATCACCGCCTGCCACCAGCCCCAGCCAACCAGCGCCACCAGCAGCGGCACCAGCGCCCAGAGCCAGCGTCTGGCAAGGGGTCTCACCGGTCAAACGGGTCCCTGCCGGCAAAGCTGGCCGCGTCCCCAAGCTCCTCTTCGATCCGCAGGAGCCGGTTGTACTTGGCGATCCGCTCCCCGCGCGAAGCGGATCCCGTTTTGATGAGACCACAGCCGCACGCGACCACCAGATCCGCGATGGTGGTGTCCTCGGTCTCGCCGGAGCGGTGGGAGATCATCGCCCTCCAGCCGTGGTGGAGCGTCATCCGAAGCGCGTCCTGCGTCTCGCTGAGCGTGCCGATCTGATTCAGCTTGATGAGCACGGCGTTGGCGACGTTCTCGCGGATGCCACGGGCGATGATTTTGGGGTTGGTGACGAAGATGTCGTCCCCGACGAGCAGCACCTTCTCACCCAGGCGCTCGCGGAGCTTCTTCCAGCCCCCCCAGTCGTCCTCCGCCAGCCCGTCCTCGATGGACACGATCGGGAACTCGCCGATCCACTCCTCGTAGAGCGAGATCAGATCGTCCGCGGAGAGACCGTGACGACCCTCACCCGGGAGGAAGTAGCCTTCGCCCGTGCGCAGTTCGCTGGCTGCGGCATCGAGGGCGATCGCCACCTGCTCTCCGGGCCGGTACCCGGCGTCCTTGATCGCCGCAACCATGAACTCGAGTGCCGCCCGGTTGTTGGGGAGGTTGGGCGCAAACCCTCCCTCATCGCCCACCGCCGTAATGTGCTTCGCTGCCTTGAGGCGCTCGCGCAGCGCGTGGAAGACCTCGACGCCGGCGCGCAGCGCGTCGGCGTACGCGGTGAATCCCAGCGGCACCACCATGAATTCCTGAATGTCCAGCGAGTTGTCCGCATGTGCCCCACCGTTGACCAGGTTCATGCACGGCACCGGCAGCACGTGTGCGCCCGTTCCCCCCAGGTAGCGGTAGAGGGCGAGCCCGCTCTGCTCGGCAGCCGCGCGAGCGTTCGCGAGTGAGACCGCAAGCATCGCGTTTGCACCCAGGTGGCTCTTGTCCTCGCTGCCGTCCAGCTCGATCAGCGTCCCGTCGATCCCGGCCTGATCCCGTGCGTCGAGGCCGACGAGCGCTTCGGCGATCTCGTCGTTGACGTGCCCCACCGCCTTCAGCGCTCCCTTGCCCCTGAACCGGCTCTTGTCGCCGTCGCGCAACTCGAGCGCTTCGCGGCTCCCGGTCGAGGCTCCGGAGGGCACGACTGCGGTCCCCACGGCACCGCCGGAGAGCTGCACCTCGGCCTCGACTGTGGGGTTGCCACGCGAGTCCAGCACTTCGCGACCGACGATCTCCTCAATCTCGAACATGGGTGGCTCCTTCCTCCGCCCGGCGCAGCAAGAGCCGGACGTCCTGCACCAGGGTGCGCAGCTGACCGCTCGACGTCGCCTCCGCATAGATCCTCAGCTTGGGCTCGGTCAGCGCAACCCTCGCCAGTACCCAACTCCCGTCGGCCAGCTCCAGCAGGATGCCGTCGCGGCGGTCCGCGCGCGTCACCTTCTGGCCGGCAAACTCCTTGAACGATTGCCCACTGACCTTCTCGATCGCGGCGCGGGTACGTTCCCTGAGCGGAAGCTGGACCCGGCGCGAAACGAGCGTTCCGTGGCGCGCGAAAAGCCGACGCACGAGCTCGTCCAGCGACCGCCCCTCGACCGCGACCAACTCGGCCATCAGCAGGGCCGCGTAGATGCCGTCGCGCTCCGGCAGGTGCGAGGCAACGCCCAGGCCTGCCGACTCCTCGGTCGCGATCGTGATGCGCTTGGAAAGGAACAGCGGACCAAAGTTGTGGAAGCCGACTGGAGTCTCGACGACCTCGCAGTCCGCAGCGCGGGCGACCCGGTCAACGAGGCGGGTCGTCGCCACAGTCCGCCCGACTCCCCCCGCGGTGGCACGCCGCCCGAGGAGGTACTCGGTCAGCAGAGCGATGATCAGGTTGGGCGAGATCGCGCGGCACGCCGCGTCCACGACTCCGAACCGATCGGCGTCGCCGTCGGTGGCGAGTCCGATCTGCGCGCCGCTGGTGCGTACCTTCTCGCGCAACCCCGCGAGGTTCTGCGGGGTACATTCCGGGGCGTACCCGCCGAAGTAAGGGTCCTTGGTGGTGTGGAGTACGTGCGTGGTGACACCGTGAGCGATCAGCACGCGGTCGAGGAACTCGCGCGCGGTTCCGAACAACGGATCCACGGCAACCACCAACCCGCTCCTGGCGATCGCCTCCCAGTCCAGATCCCGCTCCAGACTCGCGAGGTAACCCTCGGTCAGCGGTGCGCTCTTGGCGAGGTGTGCCTGCGGAACGTAGAAGTCCTCGAAGGCCGCCGACCTGGCCACCACCGCCGCCTCGATCGCGTCCGTGAGCTCCTTGGGCGCGTGGGTTCCGTGGGTCGTGAAGAGCTTGAGGCCGTTGTACTCGGCAGGGTTGTGAGAGGCGGTGAACATCACCCCCAGCGTTGCACCGCGCTCACGAACCACGTACGCCAGACACGGGCTCGGCAGATCCCGCTCCGACATCATGCTCACCACCCCGTAGTGGCTGAAAACCGCCACTGCCTCCCGGGCGAACTTTTCCGACAGCAGGCGAGTATCGTAGGAAATGATGATCTCTCCGACCTCGCCTCGAGTTCTCAGCACATCGAGTGTGGCGTCCAGCACCAGCCGCACGTTGCGGAAGGTGAAATCCTGGCCTACCACGCCGCGCCATCCGGAAGTCCCGAAGTGAATCATCGCCGCTCGCGCGGAGGCTACCACAGCCTGCTCGCGCTGGGCACCCTCTTCGCCCTGCTGCCGCCAGCCTGCACCCGCGGGGCAGCGGCCGGCCCGCACGATGGCTTCGAGATCGCGTTGCTCCTCGCCCGCCACGGCAACGACCGAGAGTTGGTCCCGGTTGCCGCCTCTGCTACCTTGGTGACCGCGACAGGAACGCTCCCCTCCGAGCCCGCGTTCTGACAGGGGCTGGGAATGACGAGGGACCCGTGAGCCAGCCGATATACATGGACCACAACGCCACCACGCCGGTGGACCCCAGGGTGGCGGAGGCGATGCTGCCGTGTCTGACCGAACACTTCGGCAACGCCGCCTCCCGCACCCACGCCTTCGGCTGGAAGGCGGCGAAGCTCGCCGAGGGTGCACGGGAACTGCTCGCGGCCGCGATCGGCGCCCACCCGGAGGAGATCATCTTCACCTCCGGCGCCACCGAGTCCAACAACCTCGCCATCAAGGGCGTGGCGCGCGCTTCCTGGCGGCGTGGCAACCAGATCGTCACCTGCGCCACCGAGCACAAGGCGGTGCTCGATCCCTGCCAGGTGCTCTTGCGCGAGGGCGTCGTGACGACCATCCTCCCGGTCGACGCCGACGGCCGTCTCGACGCCGAGCGGTTTGCCGCGGCGCTCACCAGGGAGTCGGCCCTTGCCTCCGTCATGCTCGCCAACAACGAGACCGGCACGCTCCAGCCGATCCCCGACATCGCCGGGGCCTGCCGGGCGCGCGGCGTGCTGCTGCACTGCGACGCCACCCAGGCGGTCGGGAAGATCCCGGTGGACGTCAACTCCCTGGGTGTGGACCTGCTCTCCTTCTCCGCCCACAAGATTTACGGACCCAAGGGCGTCGGGGCGCTCTACGTTCGCCGCCGGAAGCCGAGGTTGATCCTCGTTCCGCTCCTGGACGGCGGGGGCCACGAGCAGGGGCTGCGCTCGGGCACCCTCAACGTCCCCGGTGTCGTCGGCTTCGCCCGTGCCGTCGAGATCGCGCTCGACGAGATGGCGCAGGAGAGTGCCCGCCTGACGGAGCTGCGCGACCGGCTCGACGGTGCGATTCGCTCGCGGCTCGAGGGGGTGACCCTCAACGGTCACCACACGGAGCGCCTGCCCAACACGGTCAACCTCTCGTTCGCCGGGGTGGACGGCGCGGCGCTCCTCGTCGGCCTCAAGGAGGTTGCGGTCGCCTCAGGCTCCGCGTGCACGTCGGCTGACCCGAGGCCTTCCCACGTCCTCCTCGCCATGGGCCGGAGCAAGGAGCTCGCCAACGCCAGCATCAGATTCTCACTCGGCCGCACGAACACCGCTCGGGACGTCGAGATCGTGGCTGATGCGGTGGTGCGTGAAGTGACTCGCCTCCGCCACGACTCACCGCTCTGGCGGGGCCGCCGCCCGTGACCTGACGCAACTCCTGCCCCGCGAGGGTAGAATCCGCTCCGGCCCGGTCGCGGGCCGCCGGAGGTGGTTTCGGCCGACCGACCGGAGATCCTTGCCTCTGCCATCGAGCGGGTGCGCCGCAGGCTTCCCCCCACCCCTGGGCCACGCGCGCTGGGAGGGGTGTGCCCGGCCGCCCGGGCTCTCGCGCTCGCCGCGCTCACGACCGAAAGGTCGGCCACCGTTGCGGTGGTCGCGACTGAACGCGACGCCGAGGAGGTGGTCGCCGGGCTCGAGTTCATGGCACCCGAGCTTGCCGCGGCGGCGATCCCGGCGGAGGCCGTCGAGGCGTATCTCGGCCGTACACCGCCGCTGGGCGCCACGGCCACAGCCGCGACCGCGCTTCTGGGCCTCGCGACCGGCGCGGTGCGCGTACTTGTCGTCCCCGCAAGGATCCTGCCCTACCCGCTTCCACCCCCGGCGTCGCTGACAATGCGCTGCCCCGTCGTGCGGGTGGGTGACACCCTCGAGCCGCAGGGGTTCGCTCTGACCCTTGCCGACGCCGGATACCGTCGCGTCGAGGTGGTGGAGGAGGCGGGGGATTTCGCCGTGCGGGGTCAGGTCCTCGACCTCGCCACGCCGGAACGGTTCGCGCGCGTCGTCCTCGACGTGGACACGGTCGAGGCGTTGCGGGAGTTCGACCCCGCGAGTCAGCGTTCGGGCGAGGTTCTCGATGAGGTCACGGTGCCGCCCCTGCGCCTGTTCCCCTCCGACGCGGACGCCCGGGAGAGGATCGCAGAAGCCCTCGCGCGGCAGGGCTGTTCTGGGGCGGCGTCGGCCGCGCTCGCAGGCTCGGACCCAGCCCTGTGGGAGGGGTTCCTGGGCTGGACCCTGGACCACAGCCACGTCTGGGAGCTCGCCCCGCACGTCGTTGTGTGCGAGCGCGGGGCGGTGCGCGCCGAGGTGGACAGGGTGTTCGCCGCGCTCCACCTCGGGCGCGAGACGCTGGCCAGGGACCAGGTCGTGCTGCCGCCGCCCGAGACGTGGCTCGCGGGCCCCGAACGGTGCGCGCGCGCCCTCGAAGACGCCGATTGCGTCGAGGAGCTGGCGGTTGAGGACGGCACCCCGTGGGCACGGGTCGCCACTGCCCCCACCCCGAACCTCTCCACCCGTCCACAGGCTCTGCTCGAGGAGCTCCGGCTCGGCCTGGCCGAGCGGCAGCACGTGGTGCTGGTGGCTGCCTCCGCGGGTGAGGCACAGCGCCTGGCCCACCTGATCACCGAGGCCCAGCTGCCGGTGCGGCAGGGGTGGCCGCTGGGGGGGATCGTCGGCATCGTCTCCGGGCGCCTCGAGCGCGGCTTCGCGTTTCCCGAAGCCGGGCTGGTGGTTTTCGGCCGGGCCGATCTCACGACCCTGCCCGCGCCCTCACGCCAGCGTCGTTCCCTCGCCCGCGTCCTCGCGGAGATGCGCGACCTCCAGGTTGGGGACTTCGTTGTGCACGCGGACCATGGCATCGCCCGCTTCGCTGGTTTCCGCATGCTCAACCTCGACGACGAGGACCATGAGTGCGTGGAGCTCGAGTACGCCGGCGGCGGAAAGCTGCTGGTGCCGCTGGAGCGCGCCGACGTGCTGGAGAAGTACGCGTCCTCCGAGGGCGCCCCCCCGCGCCTCGACCGCCTGGGAGGGGGCACATGGTTGCGCACCAAGGCGAGGGTCAGGCGTGCCCTCAAGGACCTCGCAGAGGAGCTGCTGAGGGTCCAGGCGCAGCGGGAGCTGGCAACCGGTTTTTCGTTCTCCAAGGACTCGCCGTGGCAGCGCGAGTTCGAGGAGGCGTTCGAGTACGAGCCCACGTCGGACCAGGTGCAGGCCATCATCGACACCAAGCGCGACATGGAGTCCCGACGAGCGATGGACCGCCTTTTGGTCGGCGACGTCGGGTACGGCAAGACCGAGGTGGCGATGCGGGCCACCTTCAAGGCCGTCATGGACGGCAAACAGGTGGCGGTGCTCGCGCCAACGACGATCCTGGCGGAACAGCACGTCCGGACCTTCGCGCGACGCTTCGCGGGGTTCCCCTTGGAGATCCGCTGGCTCTCACGCTTCGTCGCACCCTCCGAGCAGAGGAAGGTGATCGCTGGGCTTGCCGAGGGCACCGTAGACGTGGTCATCGGCACCCACCGGCTCCTCGCCAAGGACGTCGTCTTTCGCGATCTCGGCCTCCTGATCGTGGACGAAGAGCAGCGTTTCGGGGTGACGCAGAAGGAGAGGCTCAAGGCGCTCAAGGCCAGTGTGGACGTGCTCGCAATGTCGGCGACCCCCATTCCGCGCACGCTGAACCTGGGCCTGATGGGCCTGCGCGATGTTTCGGTCGTCGAGACCCCGCCCCGCGACCGCCTCGCCGTGCAGACCCACGTGCTGCCGTTCCGCAAGGAGGTGCTCCGGGAGGCGGTCCTCACAGAGCTCACGCGCGGCGGGCAGGTCTTCTTCGTGCACAACCGTGTCGCCTCCATCTCTGCGATCGCGACCTTGGTCAGCGAGATGGTGCCGGAGGCGCGCGTCGTCGTGGCGCACGGGCAGATGGACGAACGACGACTCGAACGGGCGATGGACTCGTTCCTCGAGGGACGGGCCGACGTGCTCGTGGCCACTGCGATCATCGAGAACGGCCTCGACATCCCGAACGCCAACACGCTCATCGTCAACCGCGCCGACCGCTTCGGTCTGGCGCAGCTCTACCAGCTCCGTGGCCGCGTCGGGCGCTCGGATCGCTTGGCTTTCGCCTACTTGCTCGTCCCGCCGGAGCGCTCGCTCTCGCAGGAGGCGCGGCAACGCCTGGCCGCGATCCTGGAGTTTGCCGACCTAGGTGCGGGCTTCCGCATCGCCGCGCGCGACCTGGAGATCCGCGGCGCGGGGAACCTCCTGGGTGCCGAACAGCACGGCCACCTGCGGGCGGTGGGGTACGAGACGTACTGTCACCTGCTCGAGGAGGCGGTTCGCGAGCTGCGCGGGGAGGCTGCGCCGCCACCGGCGATTGCGGTGGAGCTCCGCCTCGGGCTCGACCTTCGGCTCCCCGAGAGCTACGTCAGCGAGGAAACGTTGCGCCTTGCCGTCTACCGCAGGATCGCCGCTGTCCGCGACGAGCGTGACCTCGCGAACCTCCGGCAGGAGCTCGTGGACCGATTCGGCCCTGCACCGGACCAGCTCGAGCATCTGCTGCTCCACCAGCGCCTGCGTCGCCGTGCCGAAGGGCTCGGTCTCGTCCGCATCCGTCGGGCCGCCACCGCCTACGAGCTCGGTTTTGACCCGGGACACCCACGGAGCCACCCCACGGCGATGGGTCTGCTCGCGGCGGTCCCCGGGGCCACCCTTACACCTGCTCAGGCCGTGCGCCTCCCCCTCGAGGGCCGCGACCCTGCCGCAGACGCCGCTGAACTGCTCGGCGTCCTGCCCGCAGAAGATGAGGCCGGCGCGTGAGGTGAACGAAGTGTGTCCTGGCTCACAAGACGGCCGGTCAAGGGCCGCTATCCTGCAAGTTGATGATGAGAACGATCGCAACATTCGCGCTGGTTGTTGCTTTCGCCGCGGTGCCGGTGATGGCGCAGGCGGCCGGGGAGCCACCGGTTTCCTTCGGTGGTGACCTCGGGCTTTTCGCACCATTCGAGAGCGGCGCGAGCACCAGCTTCACCCTGCGCGCGACCGCCGACGTCTACTGGTGGTCTCCGACCGGCATGCGCTTCGCGCTCGGCTGGGCCAACCCCACTCTCGGGGACGAGCCGTTCGACGCCAGCGCCGACATCACATACCTGACCGCCAGCGCGATCCACCCGTTCAGCGCGGGAGGCCTGCAATGGTACGGCCAGGCCGGCGTTGGCCTCTACCACCTCTCGGGTGACGACTCGGGAACCGATCTCGGGCTCACGCTCGGAGCTGGCCTCGAGTTCCCCCTGGGTTGGGAGCACCTCCTGCTGACGCCCGAGTTGAGCGCCCACATCGTGTCCGGGGACGGGCCCCGCTTCTCGCTTGCGCTCACCGTGGGTCTGCACACCCGTGCCAAGTAGAGAGGTCAGGCGCTAGCGCGCCGCCGCACCCTCGGCGATGGCGGTGCGGATCTCACGCGCCAGGGTCTTCACGTCAAAGGGCTTCTGCAAGAAACGCAGCGTGCCCGCTCCGACCCCCCGACGCACCGCCTCGTCCTCGGTGTAGCCCGACATCAGGATCACCTTGAGGCTGGGCCAGCGCTCCAGAAAGCTACGTGCCAACTCAGCGCCCGAAACATCCGGGAGCAGGAGGTCGGAGAGCAGGACATCGAAGGCGGGCTCGAGGGGAAGCTTGCGTGCCTCCTCGGCGCTCCCCACCGCTGCCACTTCGTAGCCCAGCATCGTGAGCAGGTCCACCAGACCCTCGCGCGCCCCTGCCTCGTCCTCGACCACCATCACGCGCTCGCCGCTGCCGTGCGGCAGGTCGTCGGCCTCGACCCGCGACGGGGGCTGCACGGGGCCCTCGCCGACGCCCGCCCCAGGCAGCTCGATCCGGAATACCGTGCCGCCTCCCTCGCGATCCGACACGGTGATCTTGCCGTTGTGCTGGGTGACAATCCCGTGCACCACCGCCAGCCCGAGCCCCGAGCCCTTGTCCGCGCCCTTGGTCGTGAAGAACGGCTCGAAGATCCGGTCACGGATCTCCAAAGGAACGCCGTGGCCGCTGTCCTCGACCCACACCGACACCGTCTCGCCGTCGCCGCGCCCCGTTCCGATCGCGAGGCGCCCACCTTCTGGCATCGCGTCGGCCGCATTGACCACCAGGTTCATCAGGACCTGATCAAGCTGGCCCCGATCGGCGACCACCGGCAGGGGCTCGTCGGCGAGGGTCACGGCGAACGCTATGTTTTCCCGCACCAGCCGCCGCAGCAGCTGGGCCGCGCCGCCCACGACGTCGTTAAGGTCCAACCGTTCGGGCTTGGCCGTCTCGCGCCTGGAGAACAGCAAGAGCTGGCGGGAGAGCGCAGCGCCGCGACGAATGTGCTGCTCGAGCTCCGCAACGGTGTCGGCTACGCGACTGGAATCGCCGGGCGATGCGTGTATCAGTTGTGTCTGGCCGAGCATCGCCTGAAGGAGGTTGTTGAAGTCGTGCGCCACACCCCCGGCGAGCCTGCCGATCGCTTCGAGCCTCTGCATCTGGCGGAGCTGGTTCTCAAGCGCCACCTCCTGGGTGACGTCACGCTCCACCGCCACGAAGTGCGCGACCTTCCCCGAGGGGTCCCGAACCGGCGAGATGGTCGCGTCCTCCTCGAGAAGTGACCCGTCCTTGCGTCGATTGACGAAGCGCCCGGACCAGACCTCCCCCCGCTCCAGCGTTTCCCCCATTTGCCTGTAGAAGGCCTCGTCGTGCTGGCCGCTCTTGAGGATGTTGGGCGTCTTTCCCAGCACCTCGGCAGCTGTGTAGCCCGTGATGCGCTCGAAGGCGGGGTTGACGTACTCGATCGTCCACGCGACGTCGGTGATCATGATCATCTCGGCCGCCTGCTCGACGGCAGCTGCCAACCGCTTGCGCTCCTCGGTTTCGAGCCTGCGTTGTGTCACATCGCGCACCGTCCCGAGCACGCCGACCACGACTCCGTTTTCCACCACCTGGACCCCGGAGAACTCCCCATCCAGCCAGGCGCCGTCACGGGCTTTGACCCGCAGATCGAACAGCTCCGAGGACCCCCGGCCAAGAACCTTCGCGAACATGTCAAGCGCGCGCGGCACGTCGTCCGGATGCACGAGCTCCGCGAACGACTTCCCGAGCCACTCGCCGCACGACCACCCCGTGATCCTCTCGAAAGCAGCGTTGAGTGAGGTGAGCGTACCGGTCACAGACAACGTGAACACCACGTCCTGCATGGTGTCCACGAGGCTGTGGTAGCGCTCCTCGCTCTCCCGGACCGTCGCCTCCACTTTCTTGCGCTCGGTGATGTCGCGCGCGTTGACAACCATCCCCCCCACACCGTCAACGTGAAACAGGCTGCGCTGCACGGCGTCGAGCACCCGCCAGGAGCCGTTGCGGTGCCGCGCGCGCAGCTCGACGCGGGCGGCCACGCCGGGTTGACCGCGCAGCTCCCTGAATTGAGTTCGCACCCGCACTACATCGTCGGGATGCACAAACGCGAAGACGCCGACGCCCAGCACCTCCTCCGGCGGAAACCCGAGTACATCGGTCACCGACGGGCCGGCAAACGTGATGGTCCCCTTTGAGTCGAGCACGATCAGCAGATCAGCCGACTTCTCGATGAGCGTACGGAAACGCTCCTCGCTCTTGCGGAGGTCGCTCTCCACGCGGGCGCGCCGTTGCTCACCCTCGGCCACCTGAAGCGCGAAGCCGAGATCCTGGGCGAGTTCGTTCAGCACGTTCACGATCTCCGGAGAAAAGACGTTCTTCTCATCCGAATACACCGAGAAGGCGCCCCGCACCTGACCGTCAACGGCGATCGGGAACGCAGCGCTGGATCGGAAGAACCTCCTCTGGCCGGCCTCGCGCCACGGCTCGATGGCCTCGGCGATCTCCCAGTCGTTGACCACCACGGCGCGGCCCTCGCGGATCGCGGCCCCGGTGGGCCCCCGACCCTCAGGGGAGTCGTCAAAGCGGATGCGCACCTCCTGCAGGTAGCCCTCCTCGAACCCGGCCGAGGCGACGGGCTGCACCTCGCCGGTCTCGAAGTTCGCCATGCCGACCCACGCCATTCGGAGCCGACCGTGCTCCACCGCGATCCGACATGCCTGCGCCAGCATTCGGTCGGTGTCCCTCTCGCGCACCATCAGCTCGTCGATCTCGGTGACGGCGCGAAGCAACCTGTTGAGGAAGCGGATCTGTTCCTCCGCCGCTTGCCTCTCGGAGAGGTCGCGTACGATCGAGAGGTAGGCCCGCCCCGTCTCCAGCTCCGCGAGTCGGCTGCTCACCTCGACCGGGAAGGTGCTCCCATCCTTGCGAACGTGGGCGGTTTGAAAGACCTGGCCTCCCGGCGAGGCCGCACTCGTCAACTGATCCATGATCACGCCGCGGGCTGCGTCGGCCCGAAGGTTACGGATGGAAAGCCCCAGTAGTTGTTCACGCGTGTAACCGTAGAGAGTCTCGGCACGCCTGTTCGCGTCGAGGATCTGCCCGTCGGCGCCCACGAACAGGATCGCGTCGTTGGCATGATCGAGCAGCAGTGCCGAGCGTGCCTGACTCTGTGAGAGCGCAGCCTCGTACTCGGCCCGCCGAGCGCGCCACAGGCCGAAGCCGGTGCCCAGCAGCGCGAGGCCGAACCCGGCGGCCAAAAGCGCCTCCCCGCGGATCTTTCCTCGGTAGCCGGCTAGTGCCTCGCTCAGGTCGATCTTGGCGACCAAGCCCCAGGGTGTGCCGACGATGCGGCGCGCCGCGGCGAGCACTGGCGTGCCCCGGTAGTCGACGAACGTCCCGAAGGTCTCCTGCCCGGCGAGCGCGGCGCGAGCTGCCAGCGCTGGGGTGTCGACCCGCAGCTTGAAGGAGAGCGGCCGTACGACCGCGTGCCGGAGGGGGCTCACGAACACGATGAGGTCACCGTCTCTCCGGGCGAGCAGGACTTCACCGGACGCGGTGCTCACCGACTCACGCGCCAGCAGGGGATACAGCCAAAGCGCGGGGTCGACCTCGATGACCGTCACGCCGATGCGCGCGGCGTCTCCGCTCGGCGAACCGCCGCCCGCGATCGCAGCTCCGAACAGCACCAGTGTCGTGCCATCCGGCCCGCTGCAGAAATCGGCGAACGACTTCTCCTTCATCGCGAGACGCCGCGCGGTCGTCAGGCAGCCTCCGCCGGCTTCCGCACCACGCGAACTGCGGGCAACGATCGCTCCTGCGCGATCGACGACGTACAGCGCACGCAGGCCGTGGGCCCGGACGAATCCGTCGATTACACCCTGCAGGTGATCCGCGGCGTCCACCTGGTCCGGCGCCGCCCTCCGGCCGCCCGGGTGCTCTCCGGCCAGCGCGACCACGCTCGGGAAACCGGCCACCGTGACGGCGTCGGCGACGCCGTTCGCAACCCACGCGCTGATCGCCGCCCTACGGTCGTCGGCCATCGCGTGGAGCCGAGCCTCCCACGCTTGGACCACCTGGGCCCGCTCTGCGGGTGCATGGACCAGAAGGAAGTACAGCGTGCCGGCCAGCAGCGCTCCGCCGATGGCGATGAACAGGACAAAGGCACCGGTGGGCTTGCGACTCGGACCCACCGACGGTCCGGGGGTTCCCGACCGCGCTCCCCTCATCACCGCCCGCTCGCTGCGCCGCTCTTCGCGGCCCTGCCATTGGGGGAAGGGAACGGCGTCATCCCCGGGCCGTCTCCCCACCGCCAGGCAAGAGAGACCGCCTCCATCGGATTCCTCACAACCAATGTACCAGCCAGTCTGCGTGACTGTAAACGACGCCAGTTCTCGGAGCACCGCGCGAGGCACGGTGGGGACCCATGCGAACACCGCCCTCGGACCGATCTCACCCGTGACGAGCGGCGCTTGACGTCGTGCCCGAGCCGCCGCAGTATGCTCGCGGCTTCGAACTTGCCGGGCCGTGGGCGCCCGCTGCGCCGGGGGAGCCAATCGTTCGGGGGTGGTCGATGAGCATGGCGTCGGGTGAGCCCAGGCAGATCACGCTCGACGACGTGCCGGGACTGCTGCTGCCCGATGAGACTGTCGGCACGGCGTCGGCCGTCCTGAAGCCACTGCGGTGTCGGCTCGGGTCGCGACTCTCGATCGTGAGCGACGAGTCGATTGGCGTGACGTTCAGCGTTGAGGCCGACAGTGAGGTCTCCGTCCGGGCCTTCAACGCCCCCACCGATCACGACCCGGATCTGGTTCTCGTGCCCCCTGACGCGGGGCAACCGGGCCATCGGGACGGTCAGATCGAGCTCACGCCCGGTTTGTGTTGGCTCAAGGTCCAGCACCGGGCACAGGTCGGGCTTGAGGAGGGCATGAGTCTGGCGGGCGCACGCTCTCATCTCCACGCCGAGGCTCCGGTGACGTTCAGCGACTACCGGCTGCATGACGCCGGCGAGAACGCAGCACACGCGGTGACATCGGATCTCCTCAACCCGCGCTTCGCACAGCGTCTGGAGGATGTCCAGGCACTCCGGGCACGCGAGGCGCTCGCCTTCCAGGCATCGGGGACACTGCGAGCGCGGGCGGAGGTGAGCTGGTCCGAGGTGCTCGCGGGGGGTCTCGGCGCCCTCGCCGGGATCGTAGGTGCCGCTGCGCCGCTCTCAGTGGAGGTTCCAGCCGCGGCAAGCGTCAGCGGGACAGTCACGCTTGGCGATGAGTTCGCCGTCATCTTTTCGCGCCTTTCGGATGGGTGCACACGCGTCACGGTCAGGAAGGCTGCTTCCCGCACCTTCGAAGGTGCCGCCGACCTCGGTCTCTCCGTGGAGCTTGCCGATCCCCAACAGCTGGAGCTGGCCGTGCGCGAGGCACTCACCGGTCTGCTCGGCGAGGACTACGCAACCGTTCGGTCGCTCATCGAAAAGGCATCGCTCTCAGAGCTCTCGGAGGCCGAGAGGTGGGCCGCCGAGGCGTTGGCCGCCCGCCTGGGGCTAGCGGAGGTGGTGGGTGCATTCGCGGGCCTCAGGGACAAGCTGCGCCAGATCGACGGGGCGATCGCCGAGGCCATTGCGGAGCTGGCGGCGGAGAAGCTGTCGGTCGGTTTCGAGTACGAGTACAGCCGCCTCGCCAGCGGTGCGAGCCTACTGGAAGTTGTGCTGGACGCCGGGTCGCTCGCGACCTATCACGCTTCGCTCTGCAACGGCGACCTCGAGCCGATCCTCGGCGCGGTCCTGCAGGGTCAGGCGGGTGTCAAACTCGAGGGCTACCTGCACCGCCGCACGCTGGGGCGGGACGAGGGGTGGGGTTTCACCCTCGGCCTCGGCCCGTGGGCAGCCAGGGGGAGGCAGCGACGCGCGCTCACCCGCGTCATTGATGAGGACGTTGCCGGACGGCTGAAGGTCAGCTGCGTGGGCCTCGGGGCCTACGAGGGGCGGTGGCTCACCAGCGTGGCCGAGTGGACCGTCGACCTCAAGGCGGACATGCGCCGTTTCGGGCCTGCCGGCGCCTTACACATGTCCCAGTTCTCAATCGGCTTCCATCTGGCGTGGCACTGGCGGCAGGAGGTGCTCTCCGAGGACAGACTCGACGAGGTCCTGGACGCCGCCGTGCTCTGGGGCGTGCTCGATCTCACCCACGCGACCGATCTGAGACGGCGCCTGACGGCAGCCGTCGGGCGCGCCTCCGATCTGACCGCCCAGATGCGCCTCGACGACCGGTCGTTCCGCGCCGTCCTGCCGGCCCTGGCAGCCGGAAGGGATGCGGACTTTGCCTTCGCTCTTGGAGCCGCCATGCCGAGGCGAACGGGGTCGCAAGGGCGAGGCGACCCCGGCCGGCGGCGGGAGTTGTACGGGCCGCTCTGGGCGCACGTCCTTGAAAACCCGGACGCGCCGGCGCGCGCCCTGGTGACGCTTGCCCGCCAGCACCTCACCAAGGCCGAGGAGCCTCAGCTCGGCTTCCTGGAGGAGAACTACCTCAAGCTCGCGCCCACTTGCACCTTCGTCGGCCTCGCACGGGTGGCCAATCAGAACACCGCCGCGGCGTGGCACGACTTCCGCTCGGGTGCGCGCCTCCTCCACGATGCCGTCAGTGCCGATGCCGAGGAGAATGGCACCCTGGATCAGGTTTTTTCGCTGATGGTCAACCTGTGGTTGCAGACCCACCACGTTCGGGCGCTCGGCGCCTTCATGCTCGAGGCGGCGATGACCGCGGGCGTCGCCGAAGGGGTGACCCGCACCCTGCGGGTGAACACGCGGGGGGCCGGGGGCGAAAGCACGCTCGTCGTTGCCGTACCCGCGACGTGACCCGATCGGGCCCTGCCTCTCTGTCTTGCGCAGCAGACCCCGGGGCCGCGCCCCTGCGATAGAATCCGCCAGTTAGAAGAGGAGTCGGCATGAGCAAGGCGAACGCGAAGAAGGGAACGATAGCAATCCTGACGGGCGGCGGGGATGTGCCGGGTCTCAACCCTGCGATCCGCGCCATCACCGTCCGAGCGCTGCGTGAGGGGTACCGCGTGCTTGGCATCCGTCACGGGTGGGCGGGCCTCGTCGAGTTGGAGCGGGAGAAGGACAAGCCGCAGGAGGATCTGGTCGCCGAGCTTTCCGAGGAGATCGTCAACAGGGCCGGTCGTACGGGCGGGACCTTCCTCCACACCTCACGAACCAACCCCGCCAAGGTCACCCAAGCGCAGCTCCCTCCGCACCTCAAGGACAAGTACCCGGGCGACATCGTCGATGTCACTCAGGAGGTCCTGGCCAACCTCCAGTGGCTGGGGGTGGACACCCTCATCCCGATAGGTGGTGACGACACGCTGTCCTTCGGCGTGCGGCTCCACAAGGAGGGGGTGCGGGTCATCGCGATCCCCAAGACGATGGACAACGATGTTCCGGGGACCGACTACTGCATCGGCTTCTCCACCTGCGTGACCCGGACGATCGAGATGACTCATGCGCTGCGCACCTCGGCGGGCAGTCACGAGCGCTTCCTGGTGATCGAGGTGTTCGGGCGCTACGCCGGCTTCACCGCGCTACTGCCGACAATGGCCGGTGCCGCCAACCGCTGCGTGATCCCCGAGCACGTCTTCGATATCGAGCGGCTTTGCGAGCTGCTCACCACCGACCGCCACACCAACCCCAGCAGGTACAGCGTGGTGCTCGTGTCCGAGGGGGCCACATTCAAGGGTATGGACGAGATGGTGTTCGAGGACCACGAGGTCGACTCCTTCGGTCACAAGAAGCTCGGCGGCATCGGCGATCGGGTCTCGCATGCGCTCCGCGATCTCTCACCCAAGTTCAACAACGGGAGGCGCATCGACGTAATCAACCAGCGCCTCGGATATCTGGTGCGCTGCGGCAACCCCGATGCGCTCGACTCTATCGTGCCGATGGCGTTCGGCAACCTGGCCATGGACCTGGTCCTCGACGGGATCTCCGGGCGCCTGGTCAACGTTCGCAACGGGCGCTACGACAACGTCCCCATCGATGTAGTGACGAGTCGCAAGAAGGCCGTGGACGTGCGCAAGTTCTACAACACCGATCGCCTGCGCCCGATCTACGAGCGCTTCGAGGCCAAGCCGCTCTTCATCATGACCAGCGACTACTGAAGGCAGTCCGCTCCCCGGCGCTTGCGGAATAATCAGGCTCCTCTCATGCGCTAAGCTCTCGCGAGGGAGCGAATCATGGAGCACCAGCGCACCAGCCTTCCAGTACGACAACAGGGGGAGAAACGTGTGCTTGGCATCGACCCGGTGTGCGGGATGAAGGTGCTCGAGAAACCGGACGTCCCCCGCCGCGAGTACAAGGGAACCGTCTACTATTTCTGCAACCCGGGATGTGCGGTCAAGTTCGACGCGGAGCCGGAGCGCTTCATCAACGCCCCCGGCAGTGAGCCGATGCACGCCCTTGCTCCCCCACTCTCCCCCGTCGCCGCCGAGTCCTGGTACACGTGCCCGATGGACCCCGAGGTGCGGCAGAAGGGGCCCGGGGCGTGTCCGAAGTGCGGCATGGCGCTGGAGCCCGTCGAGCCGGTCGCGACGGCAGCTGCCAACCCAGAACTCCTCGACATGACCAGGCGTTTCTGGGTGAGTCTGGTCCTCACCGTGCCGCTGCTCCTCCTCACGATGGGTGGCATGATCCCTTCCCTGAAGCCCGTATTGTCCGTACGGTGGGCTGGGTGGGTGCAACTCGCACTCGCGACGCCCGTCGTGCTCTGGGGCGGATGGCCGTTCTTCGTCCGTGGTTGGAACTCGATCGTCTACCGAAGCCTGAACATGTTCACGCTGATCGCGATCGGCACCGGTACTGCGTACGTCTACAGCGTCGTCGCCACGCTGATCCCCGGAATCTTCCCCGCCTCGTTCCGCATGGACGGCCACGTTGCGGTCTACTTCGAAGCCGCCGCCGTGATCACAGCCCTGGTCCTGCTGGGTCAGGTGCTGGAGTTGCGGGCCCGCGCCCGGACCGGGAACGCGATCCGCGCACTCCTCGGCCTTGCGCCCAAGACTGCCCGCCTCGTTCTTCCAGGCGGTGGCGAGCACGACGTGCCGCTGGAGCAGGTCAAGCGGGGCGACCGCCTGCGCGTGCGCCCGGGTGAGAAGGTGCCGGTGGACGGCGTCGTCGTGGAGGGCGCGAGTTCGGTGGACGAGTCCATGCTCACCGGCGAGCCGATACCGGCCGAGAAGATCCCCGGGGCCAGGGTCACGGGCGCCACGGTGAACGGCACCGGCAGCTTCGTGATGCGGGCCGAGCGCGTGGGCTCAGAGACCCTGCTCGCTCAGATCGTTCGCATGGTCTCCGAGGCTCAGCGCAGCCGTGCCCCGATCCAGCGCCTCGCGGACAGGATCTCCGCGGTGTTCGTCCCTATCGTGGTCGCGACTGCGGGGATCACCTTCATCGCCTGGGCCACCCTCGGCCCCGAGCCGAGGATGGCGCACGCGCTGGTCAACGCCGTGGCGGTCTTGATCATCGCCTGCCCGTGCGCCCTCGGTCTCGCGACCCCGATGTCGATCATGGTCGGCGTGGGGCGGGGCGCCACGTGCGGCGTGCTGATCCGAAACGCCGAGGCGCTCGAGACGTTCGAGCGGATCGACACGATCGTCGTGGACAAGACCGGCACCCTCACCGAGGGAAAGCCCCGCCTCGCCGCCATCGTGCCCGGGAGTGGCCACACCGAGGACGAGCTGCTGTCGATCGCGGCCTCCCTCGAGAAGGGCAGCGAGCACCCGCTCGCCTCGGCGATCCTCTCGGGCGCGCTGCACCAGGGAGTCACCATGGCCGGCAGCAGCGACTTCCAGACGCTGCCCGGCAGGGGTGTGGTGGGCAGGGTCGCAGGTCGCAGCGCGGCGCTCGGCAACGAGCGGCTGCTGGCGACGCTGGGCGTCGCACCGGCCGAGCTGTCAGCGCGCGCCGAGGCGCTGCGCACCGAGGGGATGACCGTGGTGTTCGTGGTGCTCGACGGGCAGTTGGCCGGGATGCTGGCCGTCTCCGACACCGTCAAGCCCACCACCCCGGCCGCCATCGGCGCCCTCCACGCCGACGGCATCCGCATCGTGATGCTCACCGGCGACAGCCGCACCGCGGCAGAGGCAGTCGCCGCGAAGCTCGGGATCGACGAGGTCGAGGCGGAGGTGTCGCCCGACCAGAAGGGTGCGTTGGTGAAAAGGTTGCAGGCGGAGGGCCGCAAGGTGGCGATGGCCGGCGACGGGATCAACGACGCTCCCGCCCTCGCCCAGGCCGACGTGGGAGTCGCGATGGGCACCGGCACCGACGTCGCCATGGAGTCGGCCGGGGTCACGCTGGTCAAGGGCGACCTCATGGGCCTGGCGCGGGCCCGCAAGCTCTCCCGCGCCACCATGCGCAACATCCGGCAAAACCTGCTGTGGGCGTTCGGTTACAACTCGGTCGGCGTCCCGATCGCGGCCGGGGTGCTCTACCCGTTCTTCGGCCTGCTGCTCTCCCCCATGATCGCCGCCGCCGCGATGAGCTTTTCCTCCGTGTCGGTCATCACCAACGCCTTGAGGCTTCGCAAGCTCGAGCTCTAGATCGACTGCGGTGGAGGTGGCGCCGGGACGGCCGCGGCGGTGAGCACCAGGGGCACGGCTACTCCACCCTGGCAACTATGAAAATGTAACGAAGGGGTTTCGAACCGGTGTTGGTCACGTCGTGTTCCGTGTGGGACGGGGTATAGGTGATCAGACCCGGCATGATCCGCACCGGGGGCTGCCCGGTGATTCGCAGTTCCCCCTCGCCTTCGAGGGGCACGAGCATCTCCTCGTTCCTCTCGGTGTTGTGCGCGCCAATCGACTTGCCGGGTGCGAGCGTGACCAGACCCGATCGCATCGAGCCGGTCTCTGGCGGCCCGCTGAGGAGGACAAGGTACGTCTTGTCGCCCGGGTCGAGCTTCACGACCTTGAGGCGTGGGCTTGGAGTCTCGCGGGTTTCGGCAGCCAGAGCAGGAATACTGCGCAATACCGCAAGAGCGCTGACCACAAATACTGCAATTCGCACACGGCGGTTCATTACCTCCTCCAATCTGAACAACGTTCGACCCACAGACAAACCCCGAGCTCCTCCATCAGCCAGACCGCCCTGGAGCCGCCCACCTCAAAACCTCAGATCCAGCCCGCCTGACAACATTCGTCCGGCCATCGGATAGCCTAGGCGGTACTCGTAGGCGGTGTTTGTGAGGTTCTCCACGGCCACGAAAAGCTCGCTCGCGAGCGACGAGACGATCCTCACGCGGTAGGAGGCCCTGCAATTGAGGAGGAAGTAGCTGGCGATCCAGGCCTGCGTGCTGGAGAAACGAGGGTTGAGGACGGCCTGCGCGTCCACCCACTCGGCATCAGTGTTCACGCGCAAACTCTCGCCGGGCGCCCATGAAACGCCCGCAACCAGCGACCACCTGGGGGAGTTCGGCACGTCGGTGGGGGTCGGGTCGAGGTACGTCGCGCCCGCGAACAGCGCCACTCCCGGGCTGGGGGCAAAGGTGATCTTGGCCTCGGCGCCCTGCTCGGTGTAGTCGCCGATGTTTGCGAACGACGGCGGCGGTGGAGGAGGCGGTACGAAGCGCAGGGCGTTGGTCACCTGGTCGTAGAAGGCAGTGGCCTCGAGACGAAGTGCCGGGGCAACCTGCTGGCCGATGCCGATCTCCGTGTGGTTCAGGATCTCCGGCCGGAGGTCCTTCCACGCATCGCCACGTCCCCACTGGCCATACATCACCGCGCCGTAGACTCCGGGCAGGTTGAAGGCCCTTGCGTAGTTGAGGTGGATTTCGGTCCGACCGCGCCGCACCACGAACCCCGCCTGGCCGCCCCAGTTGCCGCCGAAGTCCCTTGAGTAAGTGTAGCGAACGCCCAGCGACGGCGTGAGCGCGACGTCGCTTCCGAAGGTCCGGCTCACCATCGCGTAGAGGCCGTCGTCACGGAGCAATAGTTGCGGGAAGACCGAGCTCCTCGAAACCCTCTCCTCGGTGGTCGAGCCGCCGTAGTTGTCGTTGTCGTACCCGACTACGAGCTCGGTCTTTCCTGCGAGCCGGAAGCGCTCCTGGGCGCGGAGACCGTAGCTCTTGAAGTCGGTGAGGGTCGTGAAATACTGAGTCGTGGCAGTGTCCCACTGGCGCCAGTCAATGTTCCCGCTGTCGTAGAAGAGCTTGAGATAGCCACTGCGGTTGCCGTGCTCGTCGGCCAGGGTGGCGATCGAGAGCGTGTCCTTGACTGCAAAGCGAGGGGGTTGGGGAGGCTGCGGCGTCCCGAGTGTTCCCGGATCGTCGGCCCAGGCATTGTTGGAGTGGACCTGGACGCTGAGATCCCAGCCTTCAGCAACGACGTAGCCCAGGCGCCCGTAAAGCGTGTTGACCATGCCGTCGGCGTTCTGCCGTTGCCCATTGCTCGCGCGGTGGCTTGCGAGGACGTAGTAGTCGAGATCGCCAAGCTTGGCGCCGTTCTCGACCAGCCCACCCACGGTCGAGTACTGCCCGAAGGAACCGAGGACCCTGGTGAACATCCTCTGCCCGACCGCACGCTTCGGCACCAGGTCGATGGCTGCGAACGACCTGTTGCCGAACAGCACCGGCTGGGCGCTCTTGTAAACATCGATCCGGTCCGCCATGTCGCTGGGCAAGGTGTCGAGGAGGGGGTGCGTCCACACGCCGACGAAACGTGGTACCCCGTCGATCGTGGTCGAGATCTCAGCACCCGGGCGGCCCGAACCCTGGCCCCGCACGTAAACGGCTCCGCCGTCGCCGCCACCGTAGCCGCCCACGAGGTTGTAGCGGGATATCGTCACTCCTGGCATGCGGCGGAGCGCCGAGGCAACGTCCCCGGCGTTGAGGTCATCGACCTGTCGCGAACTCACGCTGCTCACCTGCGTCCCAAAAGGTGTGAGCCGATCCCCCTCCACGATCGGGGGTGCGACGACCTTGATCTCTTCCCTGATCCGCTCCTCGGGCTTCTCCGTATCGAGTGCCCCCTCGGTCTGGTCTCGTTGTGGAGGTGCCTCTTGCCCCCGCTGATCGGCGGCACACCGCGCGCCCGCGAGGAGGGCACACAGCCAGATGGTGGCCAGAATCAAGGGTATGGGTCGGGCATACTCCACGCGGATCCTCACCCTGCAGCCTCCTCTCAAGATCGTTCAGCCCTTCTCATCAGCGTCGTTCCGGGCTGCAAGCACCACCGTCTGGCGCGATCGTGCGGTATTACCCCTCT
>DATKMD010000139.1:0-2173 GCA_035542075.1 Thermoanaerobaculaceae bacterium | reverse complement strand
GCCGCCGTAGGTCGCCACGAAGAGCTGGAAGAGGAAGCCCCAGATGCGGCCCACGGTCGTGACCCTCTCCTCGCCGTCCTCGGTTGCCCCTGTCCAGCGGCCGATCACGTCGCGCAGGGCGAAGAGCAGCGTCGCGAACAGCACGAGGAAGGGCACGACGTGGTCGAACAGCTCTGGTGGTGTGATCACCAGGACCACCGCACCGAGCAGGCCCCCGGCCATGCTCGGGACCAGCAGCGTCAGAAGGAGGTCTCGGTGAAAAAGCGTGTCGCGCCGGTAGGCCACCGCGCTCGAGAGCGTCCCGGGCCAGAGCGCGGCCGTATTCGTGGCGTTGGCGATGATGGCGGGCTGCCCGAAGGCCACGAGGGAGGGGAACGAGATCAGGCTGCCCCCACCTGCCACGGAGTTGATGGCCCCGGCCACCACCGCCGCGACAAGCAAGCCCAGCAGACCCAAGACGCTATCCACGGGCGTCCCTCACGGGGACGAACGCCGACACTCACGTTCTTGGTAGGTAAGGGGACAGTTGGCTGCGCGCATCGAACGCACCGGTGGAACCTTACCATGGCGCCGCGGCTTCCCCGCGGATGAGGAAGGAAGACCCGATACTGTTGGTTTGAACGCAAACGGAGGGATGGAAGATGACTGGCTCCGCAATCCAGATCGGGCAGAAAGCCCCGGCGTTCAGTCTGCCGGACCAGGACGGGGTACGGACCGCGCTCTCGGACCTCGCCGGTTCCTGGGTGGTGCTCTACTTCTACCCCAAGGACGACACGCCCGGATGCACGACCGAGGCGTGTGAGTTCACCGACGGAATCAAGGCTTTCGAGAAGCTCGACGCCGTCGTGCTGGGCTGCAGCCTCGACACGCCGGAGAGTCACCGCAGATTCATCGCCAGGCACGACCTCAAGGTGAGGCTGCTCTCCGACCCGGACCGAGCCGTGATGAAGACGTACGGGGCCTGGGGGGAGAAGAGCATGTACGGCCGCACCACGATGGGCGTGATCCGCTCCACGGTGCTGATCGACCCGCAGGGGAAGGTGGCGTTCCACTGGCCGAACGTGAAGGCCGCCGGCCATGCAGAGCAGGTGCGGGAGAAGCTCGCGGAGCTCCGCAAAAGTTGAGCTTGCAGAGTGGGGCGCGCGGTGTCAGGCGTCAGCGCGTCCGCGTCCGACGAGCCAGAGCAGGGCGGAGACCCCGAGAGCGGGGAAGATCGGTTCCAGGCCCAGCGGGTACCGCCCCCCCGAGCGGGCGAGGATCCAGCCGGTGGCCACTGCCGCCGTGAGCGCGATCGCCGCTGCGGCCCAGCGGGGTCGATAGCGCACCCGCTCCGGTCCGTGAGACAGCGCCAGCGGCAGCAGGAGCGCGGCGGTGACGATACTCCCGACGTCGTGCCAGATCGCGACCACGCTTCGCAGTGCCAGCGCAAGTCCGACTGCCGCCGCCCCGATGAGCGCCATGCCGACCATCGTCCAGCGGCGCTCGTCCACGCGCGCAGCGAGTTCGGGTGCAACGTCATGACCGACAGTGGCGGCGGCCAGGAAGAGGTACGAGTGAGCGGTCGACATCACCGTGGCGAACATACCGACGGCGAAGAGCGCGTTGGCGGCCGAGGGCAGCACGAGCCGGCCGAGCTCGGGGTATGAGAGCACTGGGTTGGTGAGCTGCGGCATGAGGGCTTTGGCGGCGAGCCCGGTGAACGTGGTCAGAAAATCGAACAGCACCCAGAACCCCACCGAGATCAGGACGCCGCGTCTGGCCACGGCCGGGGTCTCGGCCGCGTAGCAGCGCTGGTAGAACGTCGGCTCAACCAGCGTCTGCATCGCGATGAAGTACCAGACCACCACCGCCTGGAGGCCCAGCCCACCGTCCCACGTGCGGCTCGCGCTCGGGAGGGCCGCCCAGACGCCGGCGAACCCGCCTGCCCGGTGGAGCGCCACCGGCAGCACGACGATGAACCCCAGGTACATCAGCACGAACTGAAGCACGTTGGTGCTCACCACTGAACGGAAGCCGCCTGCGGCCACGTAGAGGATGGTGAACAGCGTCCCCGCCACCACTGCCCACAGGAGGGGCATGCCCAGATAGATCCCGAGCAGGTTGCCGAGCATCAGCACGTACGCTGCCGGGACCGCCATGAGCAGCACCATGGCCGCGCCCACGCGTCCCGCCG
>DATKMD010000138.1:0-5380 GCA_035542075.1 Thermoanaerobaculaceae bacterium | reverse complement strand
ATGAGACCCTTGAGATGACGATCGCTGATGCCCGCCTCGGTCTTACCGCGACACCCTCACGCGACGCAGGTGTGGTGGCCCGCCTCGCCGAACTCGTCGGAGCGACCGTCTTCGAGCTCGCCGTCGCCGATCTCGCAGGGGGCTTTCTTGCCAGCTTCGATTCGATCACGCTGTACCTAGACCTCACTTCCGAGGAACGTCGTGCGTACACCGGCCTGGCGGCACTGTTCACCAGCGCCCATGCGGAGTTCCGGCGGTTAGCCCCGAACGGGAGCTGGGCGGACTTCACCCACCACGCTGCCCGTACCCCAGAGGGTCGTCGCGCGCTTTCGGCCTGGCGTCAGATGCGACGGCTTCTCGCCTTCACCCATGCCAAGCGGCGAACACTGGAATCGCTGCTGGGCCGCCACCGGCATTCCCGGGTGCTGATCTTCACGGCTGACAACGAAACGGCGTATGCCATCGCACGCGAGCATCTCGTCATGCCGTTGACGTGCGACATTAGCCGGCCAGAGCGTGATGACGTGCTGGAGCGCTTCCGCACCGGGGACCTCCGAGCGCTCGTATCGGCGCGGGTACTCAACGAAGGCCTGGACGTCCCTGACGCCGACGTCGCCATTGTCGTGGGCGGCGCCCTGGGCGAGCGAGAGCACGTGCAGCGAGTGGGTCGGTTGCTGCGGCCGAGCGAGGGCAAGCGTGCCGTGGTGTATGAGCTTGTTACACGGAACACCCTCGAAGTCGGTCAGGCGCGCCGGAGACGCCAAGGTCTTGTTGTCCGCCGATCTGCTCAGCTATAGCGTGGCCGGGACGCTCGTGGTTCCTCATTACCTCGGAGAGCATGACCACCCCTGGCTGCGGTCTCTCCTCGACGAGCATCAACGGTTCATTGGACGACCCCGACGTGAGCTGGAGGCGCGGCTGCGCGACCCGCTGCCTTACGAGAGCCCGCCGCAGAAGCTCAGACTTGCCATCCAGGTTCTCGGGAAACTCCGGCCCCGAGAGCGGAAGTCGGCGGTGCCGCCCAGGCTGGCGCGAGCGCACGTCTTCGGTGAGGCGGCGCGCACATCGGCTCCTCCACAAACCATCTGGACCACCGTCGCCGCCTCTCTCGGCGTGAGCCGAGTGGATCTTCAAGAGTCGCTGCTCGGGGATCTGCCAGGCGAACGGCTCGTCGCGGCACCGGCGCAGCCGCTGTCGGCAGTGGAGCTGGCACTTCGATGCAATCTCGCGGTAGTCCAGGGGATGCTCTTCCGCGCGACCGTTGTAAGGATCGAGATCGAGGGGAACACGCGCGTGCTGGTCCGCCATGCGAAGTGGCGCGGGCTGATCTGCACGCTCGCCGGGCGGTCTGGCAGCGCCAGTGCGATGGTGGAACTCTCCGGACCGCTTGCGTTGTTTCGCAACACTCGCCTCTATGGTCGGGCTCTGGGTGAGCTGGTGCCCCTCCTGGCGTGGTGTCCACGCTTCCGCCTGCGGGCGGACTGCGTCTTCCAGGGCCGCCGTCTCACGCTGCAACTCGGGACCGGTGATCCGATCTTTCCCTCCAGTGCGCCGCGTCAATACGACAGCCTGCTGGAGGAGCGCTTCGCCCGGGAGTTCCGACGGCTCGCGCCCGCGTGGGATGTGATTCGCGAGCCGGAGCCGATCGCGGCCGCTGGCACCCTGATATTTCCCGACTTTGCCGTCCAGCATCGCTCCGACCCGACGCGTCGGTGGCTGCTGGAGATCGTGGGCTTCTGGACACCCGCCTACGTGAAGCGGAAGCTTGCGCTCTATCGAAGCGCTCGGCTATCCAACCTCATCCTTTGCATCGACGAAGGCCGCAACTGCGCGGAGGCGGATCTCCCATCGGGCGTCTGGGTGGTTCGATATCGGCGTCGGCTGGACGCGGCTGCCGTGCTGCGGCTGATCGAGACCACACCCTGTCCCGCTGACCCCGACGCTCACCAAGGTGCGGCGTTCAAACACTGACCCGCCGAGGTGCTACCGGGTACGCGTGCGGAGTGGCCGGAGCGTGAGGAAGCGAGGATTGCCGACGTAGAGACGAGGGGAGTCATGCTCTGAACTCACGCGGTCGGCAACGGCCGCATCCGGATGCGATCAGCTCCTACGACGGAAAAGTGGCCAGCCCAGTCCGACCGTCCGTTCACGATGTCGGCGATCACACGGCCCACATCCGTCGGCGCCGGCATGGGCAGGCGAAACAGCACAACACCACACACGGCTGGGAGCCTCTCGCGCCACGCCAGCTCGCCGAAGTCCTTGTCGAACGTCAGGAGAATGCGGCTTTCCTCCTGAGCGCGGGCGAGGACGTCACGGTCGGCGCTTCCTGGCTGGTCGATGCGGATCCAGGCCACGTCGTGGCCGACCAAGCGCAGAGCTGCGACGACGTCACCAGGAAGGTTTTCGTCTGCCAGCAGGCGCACGGCCCCGTGGCTCAGGCACGGCTGAGGGGGTAGACCTTCTCGGCTTGAAGCACCTCGCTGGCGTACTGGAGGCAGGCCGCGACGTCTTCATGTGCGAGGCCGGGGTAGCTTCGAAGGACATCGCTTTCCGACCAGCCTTGGCCCAGGAGGCCGAGGATGAGATCCACGGACAGCCTCGTACCACGGATGACCGGCTTCCCGGCCAGCACCGTGGGATCGATCACGATGCGGTCCCTCCAGTTCATGGCAGAGTCTAGCCTACTCCAAAATGGCGCTCGCGCGCCTCACTTACCGGCCCGATAGGGACCCGTCGGGCTCAACCCCTTCCTGAGCGCAGATCTTCTTCCAGGCGGCGGAACGCCAGGCGTCTTTGGGTCCCTGGAGGTTCGCATGATGTTGTTAAAGCGTAAGCTGCAGTAACAGCGGGCGAAAACGTCGCGTGACTGAAACACGGGTTCGAATCCCGTTGGGCCCACCGACTTGGGCCGAGTTGACGCGCTCGCCCTCGATCGTCCGATCGAGGGCGAGCGCGCCTCGAAAGCAATGCTCAGCGAGGATCTCGACGCTGCGGAGGCCGGCTATCGAGTCGGTCACGATGACCCTCGCACTTCGGCCGGAGTACAAGCGGCACTTCGGCGAGCCGCCGATGCGCGACGTCGAACGACTGCGAGAGCTAGTGCCCCCTCAGACCCGTGGACCTGGACCGCCCTGATGCGCCGCGTGTTCGATCTCGATGTCCTCGCCTGCCCGCGCTGTGGCCCCCTCCCGCCAGTAATCCGTCCCAGTCTCGGCGTTGGACTCTGCCCCTGAAGACCGCAGCTTGGCCTACCCTGCGGCCGCCGGCGCAAGATCGCCGTGGATGACTGGCCCGGCGGGGGGGATCGATGATGCGGTCCGCGTGGCGCGCTCGGCGCCCCCCACCCCGCCGCCGGGCCCCACCGGCCCCGGCCCAGCCTGATAATGACCTTTATCTCGCCTACGCTCTTACTGATCACTTCATCCGCCCGATGCAAGATTGACTGCGGGATCGTCAGCCCGAGCGCCTTGGCGGTCTTGAGGTTGGCGATGAGCTCGGGCACCGCGGCGGAAGATTTCTCGCCTGCCCCGCTCCGTCCACGCCGTCCGCCCGGAGCGCACAGGTCACTCACGATAACTGCATCACCGCGCAAGCCACACGTTCCAGAAGTAGTCGAAGTGAGGATCGCGCACCTCGATGCCGCGGAGCTTCTTGCTGTACGCCTCGATATACGGCGAGTTCCCGATGACGATGAGCGGGATCTCGTCCATGATCATGGTCTGCGCCTGCGCGTAGAGCGCCTTCCGCTTCTCGAACGAGGTCTCCTTGCGCGCTTCCTCGACCAGCTTGTCGTAGGCCGGATTGCTGTACATGCCCACGTGCGCGCTCGTATGCCCGCGCGTGTAGTAGTGCTGGTCCGGATCGGGCCGGAAGGCGCTGCCCGCCAGGAAGGCCAGGTCCCAAGGCGGCGGCTGGTTGCGCCGGCGCGAGTACACGAGGTCGAGCTGCGCCGCCTGGTCCATGTAGGAGATCTTGAGATTGATCCCCGCCTTGGCGAGCTGGGCCTGCATCGACTGCCCGAAGAGGTCCGAGACGGTCTCCTTGGGGATGGGCATGTCGATGGGCTCGCCGTTGTAGCCGATCTGCTTGAGCAGCGCCTTCGCCTTCTCGACGTCGTAGGGATGCATCCGCGCGTGCTCGCGCGTGCGCCAGATCGCCTGGCTCTCCGGGATCATGGAGTTGTTCGCCTTGCCCGTCCCGTAGAAGACCGCGCGATTGAGCTCCTCGTAATTGAGGGTCAGCGCCACCGCCTGCCGGAACTCCTTCTTCTGCCCCCAGCCCTTGGTGAAGTTGAAGTAGATGGCCGTCCACTGGGTGCCGGCGATGGCGACCACCTCGATGCCGGGCAGCTTGCGCAGCGGCTCGACCTGCTCCGGGAGCACGCGCTCGATGTAGTGCACCTCACCCTGCTGGAGCGACAGTAGCCGCACGTTCGCATCCGGGATGAAGGTGAAGGTGATGCCGTCCGCATAGGCGACGCGGGCGCCGGCCGTGCCCGAGGGCTTCTCCGGGCGAGGGATATAGGCCTCGTGGCGCGCGAGCTTGAGCCACTGCCCGCGGCGATACTCGGCGACCTTGAACGGGCCCGTGCAGTTGGGCGTGGCGACACCGCCCGTCTCGCGCACCTGCTTCTCGGTGCTGGAGGCCTCGACGACCTGGGTCCAGTACATGGCCAGCGCGGGGAAGAACGCGTTGCTCCGGGACGAGAGCACGAACTGCACGGTGGAGTCGTCCGGCGTGCGGATCTCCTTGATCATCTGATAGTCGGTCTTGCGCGGCGAGACCTTGAGAATGCGCTCGAAGCTGTACTTCACGTCGGCGGCCCGGAGCGGCTGGCCGCCGTGGAACTTGACGCCGCGCCGGAGCCTGAAGGTCCACACCGTCCCGTCGGCCGAGTTCTCCCAGGAGTCCGCCAGCATCGGCGCCTCCTTCGTCTGCGCGTCCCATGTGATCAGGGTCTCGCAGATCTGGTTGCGGATGCGGAGGGCCGGCACGTCGGTGGTGATATGCGGATCGAGGGTGCCCGGATCGCCATAGGTGGCGACCTTGATCTCGCCCCCGCGGTGCGGCGCGTCCTGCGCCCATGCGAAGGCCGGCAGCGTCAGGGATGCTGCACACAACAGCCAGACGAGACCTCGGATGACGGGCATCATTGCCGGCACCGGGCGCGGCATCAGGACTTCGCGGGCTGGTGGCCCACGGAGTCGGTGTACTTGTCCATCTCCTCCGCGGGCAGGTACTCTTCCTCCCACTCCCGCACCTGGTCGAAGCCGGCGAAGGTGTGGACATTCCCCAGCGGGTGCGACTTGAAGCGCTCGTTGAAGTCGGCCTCGGCTACGGGGCCGCGCTCGCGTAGCTCCTTCGCCAGGTCGTAGAC
>DATKMD010000137.1:0-7199 GCA_035542075.1 Thermoanaerobaculaceae bacterium | reverse complement strand
ACCCGCCCGTCGGCGGTGAGGAACACGTTCTCGGGCTTGAGATCGCGGTGGATGATGTCCCGCGCGTGGGCTGCGACGAGACCCGCCGTCACGGCCGCCGCGATCTCGAGGGCGTCCGTCCAGGGCAACGCGGACCGGGACAACCGGGCTCGAAGGGTCTCGCCGGAGAGCAGTTCGGTGACCAGGTAGGCGGTCTCGCCGTCACGGCCGATGTCGTAGATGGTCAGAATGTTGGGATGGGAGAGGGCGGCGGTTGCACGACCCTCGCGCTCAAACCGCGCGAACGCATCCTGGTCGGCTGCGAGGCGCGGTGAAATCGTCTTGATCGCGACGTCCCGGGCGAGGCGGTCGTCCCGCGCCAGGTAGACTTCACCCATTCCCCCCGCGTCGATGAGCGAGAGGATCTCGTAAGATCCAAGGCGCGTTCCTGGGCTGAGAGTCATTCTCAGTTCCCGACCAGCGTCATTGTACGCCAGGTCGTCGGGCGGGCCGGGCTTCCACTCCGCGGCGCACCGTGCGGCTAGCCAGACCTCATCGAGGCGAGCGGGCGCAGAGCGGGGGGCCAGGAATTCGCTGGCCCCTGGAGCGGGTTGACAATTTTCGAAATGGCGACGGCCGCAAACCTTGAGGAGCATTGCCCCGCGCTCACCGAGCACGACTACCGGATGCTCGGCTCGGCCATCGAGACGCGTGCGCTGACGGCCGCCGTCGGCCCGCCCCGGGAGCTCCCGTCGTAGTGTCGGTCGGCCCAACCATGGACCTGACCATGGGACCGATGAGTTTTGCGGGGCAGGGGAGTCTACGGAGGTGAACGGCGCGGAAGCGCGGAAGGAGGCATTCATGACGAACAGCAGTTCCCGAAAGATCTACGTCAACCTGCCTGTGCGGGATCTCGGGCGCGCGAAGGATTTCTTCGGGAAACTGGGCTTCGGGTTCAACCCGCAGTTCACAGACGACAACGCCGCCTGCATGATCGTCAGCGAGGAGGGGTACGTGATGCTCCTGACGGAGCCGTTCTTCAAGAACTTCACTCGCAAGGAACTCTGCGATACGAGAACACACACTGAGGGGCTCTTCGCGCTGTCCTGCGAGAGCCGGACCGAGGTGGACGAGATCGTGAAGAAGGCGGTGGCGGCGGGAGGCAGCCACGCAATGGACCCGGTCGACAACGGGTTCATGTACGGCTGGAGCTTCTACGACCCCGACGGTCATCACTGGGAGGTCTTCTGGATGGACCCGAAGGCAATCCAGCAGGAAAAACCAGCGAAGGCAGGTCGCCGGAGGCACGCTTCGCCCAAAAAGGGAGGGTGAACGATGTCGAAGAGGCAGAAGATCACGACGTTCCTGTGGTTCGACAACAACGCCGAAGAGGCGGCCGGGTACTACATCTCGATCTTCAAGAACTCGAAGATCCTCGAAGTAGCGCGCTACGGAGACGCCGGGCCCAGACCCAAGGGGTCGGTCATGATCGTCAGGTTCCAGCTCGAGGGGCAGGAGTTCATCGCTTTGAACGGCGGACCCCAGTTCAAGTTCACGGAGGCGATCTCGCTGGCGGTGGGCTGCGACACGCAGGATGAGGTGGACGAACTGTGGATGAAGCTCAGCGCCGGCGGCGAGGAAGGCCAGTGCGGATGGTTGAAGGACAAGTTCGGTCTGTCGTGGCAGATCGTCCCATCGGCAGTGGTCAAGCTATTGACGGATCCCAACCCAGAGAAGTCAAAGAGGGTCATGCAGGCGATTCTCCAGATGAAGAAGATCGACATCGCTCGTCTGAAGGAGGCGCACGCCGGGCGGTAGAAGGGCCGCCACGAGGGAAAGACTCCGGCCACAGAAAGGAGAGCACTCATGGCAACACCGATGAAGAAGTCCGTCGCTACGTCGAAGGTGACCACACCGTCCGACCGTGAGATTCGGACGGAGCGTGTGTTCAACGCGCCCCGCCAGCGCGTGTGGCAAGCGTTCACTGAGCCAAGGTTAGTCGCTCGGTGGTGGGGCCGCGGCAACAAGCTCGTCATCGAGCGCATGGAGGTCGAACGCGGCGGCCACTGGCGGTTCGTCGAGCACGCCCCCGACGGCACGCACGGCTTCGAGGGGCGGTACCGGGAGGTTGCGCCACCCGAGCGCCTCGCGCAGACGTTCGAGTGGGACGGCATGCCGGGTTACGTGGCGGTCACGACCTCTGTGTTTGAGGACCTTGGAAACGGCCGCACGAAGGTCACAAGCACGACGCTGTTCCACACCACGGAGGAGCGCGACGGCATGCTGCGCTCGGGCATGGAGGATGGTCTAAACGAGAGCTACGCCGCGCTCGACAGACTGCTTCTGAAGGAAGGGTAGGGAAGAACGCCGCAGGGAGGTCCCAGGAAGAGCCATCATTAGATGAACAGGTCGGTTTCCCAGTTTGCTGTGTGGCGTGGAAACCTGTAAACCTACCACACTACTTCCACGCCCTCAACACCTTCCACGACGTTGTCCACCGGGCCCTCTTCGCCGCCGGCGTCGTCTCCCGATTCTAGCCTGGCCCTTCGCGGTGGACTGCAGCCCCGCCAGGGTCCAGAAAGGTGTGAGGGTGTTATCTGGTCCCGATGTGCCCTATGCGGCACCGATCGGGTTTCGTCACCTGTGGTGGACCAGATGACTTTCCCGCCAGTACTAGCGAAAGCGCGCTAGAATAGGGGGCGCGAGGTGCGACATGAACAGGACCTTCGTGGTCATTCTCTCGCTTGCTCTTACTGTCGGTGTTGCATTCGGCGCGGACCAGACAACTCAGAAACGTTCTGACCAAAAGGGGCAGTTCCAGGTCACGCCCGAGTTTTCCGCGGCGGAGAACACCGTCGAGGAACTCGAAGGCACGCCGGCCACCGACCCCGAATCGCAAGCCAGGCTCCTGAAGGCCCGAGCGGTGTTCCAAGCAGCCCTGGATCAGTTTCCAGAGTCAACCCTCGCCCTCACCTACCTGGCGAGAACCTATTCCTTTCCGGGTCAGGACATGGCGCTCGGGATCGCCACCTTTGAGAAGAGCCTCGCCATCGACCCCAACCAGCCAGATGCGATCGTGCACCTTGTTGAGCTCTGCCTCGATGCGGGCCAGCGATCGAAGGCCGAAGAGGTCAAAGCCCGGTTTGTGAAGGGCAGTGCTAATCCTCAGCTCGTGGCGAAGGTTGAACGGCTGATCGCACTACGGGACGGCAAGGAAGGGCAACGCCTGGTCAGGGAAGGGCGTGCCGATGAGGGCTTCGCGCGCATCGACAAGGCAATCCAGGAAAGCTCCGATCCCGGTGTCCAAGAGACCCTCCGCGAAATGCGCAACGAGGTCTCGCGCGAGTGGGAAGTCTCGACGTACAACACGGCACTCGAGAAGGCGAAGGCCGGAGACTACCGTGCGTCGTGGAATCTCCTCGAGAAGCTGCTGAAGGTTGCCAAGGACCCGGAAGTCGTCGAAAGAGCGAAGCGACTCCGCGAGAAGATCAGGCCCGCGGTCCAGCCCGGTTAGAGCGATTAGCACACGTACCGCACCCTGACCAGATCTCACCATCCTGTCACTATCGTGTTATCGCCGGGGTACGCAACCCGCGTCACCCGTGCGTGATCCCGGGCCAAGCCGGATCAGCTACCATGAGTCGATGCGGGTCCTGATCACGGGGATCTCGGGGTTCGTGGGGCTGCACCTCGCCGAGCACCTGCTCGCCAGCCACCCGGAAGTCGAGCTGGTCGGGTTGCGGCGGTGGCGCTCCGAAATGCCTGTCGTGCCAGCTCTTACACCTGCAGTCCGGATCATGGAGGGGGATCTGCTCGACGAGCCCTCGTTGGTGCGTGCCCTGCAGGCAAGCCGCCCCGAGATCATCTTCCACCTCGCGGCATCCTCCTCGGTGGCCGGGTCGTGGGACACCCCGGCCGAGATGATGCAGGTCAACGCTCTCGGGACCCTGCACCTGCTCGAGGCCGTGAGACAGCTCGGCTTGGAAGCCCAGGTCGTGCTGGCCTGCTCGGCGGAGGCGTACGGCGTGGTAGGCGAGAGCGAGCTGCCGATCAACGAGGGCCAGCCGTTCCGGCCGGTGTCGCCGTATGCGGTCAGCAAGGCCGCCGTGGACCTGCTCGGGTACCAGTATTCGCAGGCGTTCGGCCTGCGCACCGTCAGGATGCGTCTTTTCAACCACTGCGGGCCGCGCCAGTCGGCCCGCTTTGTGGTCTCCTCGCTGGCCCGCCAGGTCGCCGGGATCGAGGCCGGTCGCTTTCCCCCGCGGGTGGTCGTGGGCAACCTGGACGTCCGGAGGGATTTCGTGGACGTGCGCGACGCTGTGCGTGCCTACTGGTTGGCAGGCACACGGGGGGTCCCGGGCGAGGCGTACAACGTCGCGACCGGGCGCTCGCACTCGATCCGCGAAGTGCTGGACCGCCTCCGCGCGCTGGCCGACACGAGCGTCGAGGTCGTGGTCGACCCGGCCTACATGAGAGTCGCGGAGCTGCAGGTGCTCGAAGGGGACGCGACGCGCTTTCGCAAGGCCACCGGGTGGCGCCCGGAGATCCCCTTCGAGCGGACGCTGGCCGACACCCTCGACTGGTGGCGCGCCAACCTCCAGGCCTGACCGGCTTTGGCACGCCCCCGGGTTTGACCGTCCAGGCTTGCGGCGGCGTGAGGCAAACTCTCGCTATACTCCTTCCATGAGCTCCGAGCTGGCGCTTCGCCCGCTGGTGAAATGGGATGGATTTGCCCTCCAGGTCGACCTCGACATGGTCGAGCTGGTGGCGAACCGGGAGCTGGCGCGCCGGACCGACGCCATCCGGCGCGTGGGCGTGACCGGCGAGGGCGAGGTTCTCAAGATCCACCTCGACGTCGCGCTCAAGGGCCTGCCTGCCAGCGTATCGGCGAGCTTGAGCGAATTGCGACTTCTGCGGCGGTTCTTCGGCTGCCGGATCGAGGCGCTCCACGGACCGCTCGGTATCCCGCTGCCGGTCGCCCTTGCGGGCGCCCTCGCCAGGCGCCTCGCGCCGGACCTCCTCCGCTTCGATTCGGAAGACCGGATCCTGCTGGTGGACCTGCGACGCTTCCTCCCCGAAGGGCTCGAGGTGAGGATCTCCGACGTCTGGTGCGAGGGCCGTTGGCTCATGGTGGAAGTGGCGGGCGGATCGGTGGCGGCGGTCCTGGCGGCGATGCGGGAAGTCTAGGGCTGCGGATCTGCGGGCTCAATCCTCGGGAGTGGCTGCGAAGAGCTCCTCCACCAGGCTGATCGCCTCGGGGGAGAGCTGCGCCTCGGCGGCTTTGAGGTTCTCCTCGAGCTGCTCGACCCGGGTCGCGCCAGTAATGGCGCTGGTCACCTGGCGTTTGGTGAGGACCCACGCGAGGGCCAGCTGGGCGCGAGTCAGGCCCGAGTCGTCGGCGATCGCCTTCATCTTCTTCACGCGTTGGACGTTCTTCTCGCTCCACAGGCGCTGGGTGAACTGGGGCAGGCGGGCGAACCGCGTGTCCTCACTGATCCCGTCGTCGTACTTGCCGGTCAGGAGGCCCTGCGCGAGCGGACTCCAAACGACGAGCCCCACGCCCGTCTTGGCCGACGTGGGGAACAGCTCCTGCTCCACCCGGTAGCGGTGGAGCAGCGAGTACTCGGCCTGCTCGGCGACGGGCGGGTGCCAGCAGTTCTGGCGCGCAATGTCGACCGCCTCCTGGATCTTGGCCGCTGGCCACTCGCTGGTGCCCCAGTACAGGATCAGGCCCTGGGAGACGAGGTCGGAGAAGGCGCGCACGATCTCCTCGATGGGGACATCCGAATCGAACCGGTGCGCGGAGTAGAGATCGAGGTAGTCGGTCTGCAGCCGGCGCAGGCTCTCCCGCACGGACTCGTGCACGTGCTTGCGTGAGAGGCCGCGATCGTTGGGGTCCTTCGACATCGGGAAATAGGTTTTGGAGGAGAGCACGAGGTGGTGGCGCGGGAAGTCGCGCAGGACGGCGCCGATCTGGCGCTCCGCCTCACCGCTCGCGTAGACGTCCGCCATGTCGAAGAAGTTCACGCCGGCCGAGAACGCAAGCGAGACGATAGTGCGAATCGTCTCCGGGTCGCGGACGCTCGCGGCAAAAGTCGTCCACCCTCCGAGGCTGATCTCGGAGATCTTGAGCCCCGAACGGCCGAGCTTGCGGTATTTCATCGCCACCCCCGGGTGTGCCGCCCTATCCCCCCGCTCCCGCGAGGGTTACCCGCCGCCTATTCTAGGCCACTCCGGCGGCAGCCGTGAAACCATGGCGCGCGTTCACTAGAATCGCGAGAGAGGCACGATGGAGACTTTCACCTACTGGCTGAGCCGATACGGCTACTTCGGGCTGTTCTCGCTGCTCATGCTCGGGATCGTCGGCGTGCCCATCCCGGAGGAGACGCTTCTCACGTTCTCGGGGGTGCTGGTCTACCGCGGCCATCTCGAGCTCCTGCCGACGCTGCTGGCCGCCTTCCTGGGCAGCTGCTGCGGGATCACCGTGAGCTATGGGCTTGGGCGGTTCTTCGGGCTCATGCTGACCACGAGGTTCGGCCGCATGCTGCACGTCAACCCCGAGAAGGTCGAGCAGGTGCACCTATGGTTCGAACGGGTCGGGCACTGGGGCCTGCTGTGGGGCTACTTCCTTCCCGGGATTCGCCACCTGACGGCCATCCTTGCGGGCGCGACCAGGCTCAGGTACGCCGACTTTGCGCTCTTCGCCTATGCCGGGGCGCTGGTGTGGTCGTTCACCTTCGTTTCGCTGGGTGCCCTCGCCGGAAGGCAGTGGGCGAGGGTATCGGCGGAGGTTCACCACAACCTGCTGATCGCGTCCGGGGTGGTCGCCGCGCTGCTGCTGTGCGCGCTGGTGGTCAGGCAGGTGTTGGCGAGGCGTCAGACCGGAAGGTCCTGATGCCGGCGTGGTCTTGGCGGAGCTAGACTTGAGACGCAGGCGATGAGTAAGATCTCGCTCCATCGCATCGGGCCCCTGGTGGGCCTGGCCCTGTTCGTGGTTGCGCTCTGGGTGCTGCACGGGGAGCTTCGGCACTACAGCTACCACCAGGTGCTCCTGGAGTTCAGGTCGCTGCCGGCCGGGCGTGTTGCGCTCGCGTTCCTGCTGACGGTCGTGAGCTACCTCCTTCTCACCGGGTACGACACGCTCGGGCTGCAGTACTCGCGCCACCGGCTGCCGTACCGGCGCACCGCGCTGGCCTCGTTCGTCGGCTACGCATTCTCCA
>DATKMD010000136.1:0-7776 GCA_035542075.1 Thermoanaerobaculaceae bacterium | reverse complement strand
GTACGGCCCCGCGCACAGCACGACCCCGAGCGGTGCGCGCCGGATCTGGCCGATGATTCCCTGCCGGATCACGAAACGCGAAGAGGTGCGGTCGAGCTCCTTGAGCGCGTCGATCGTGTCGCGGATGTAGTCCACCGTGCGATCGAACTCCTTCTCGGAGTCGGTGCGGGGCTTCGCGATCTCCCACATCAGGAGCTTCACGACATCTGCGCGGCGGGCGATCATGCGGTGAACGAAACCCTCGACGTGGGCTATGCGGTCGGCTACGGACGTCGTGGGCCACGGGCCGCGGCCGTTGTCCCACGCCCGCACCGCCGCGCCGAGGGCCTCCAGCGCCGCCTTCTCGCCGAAGAGCGGGAAGCTGCCTATCACCCTCTGGACGGGGCCGTCCGCCGTCTCGGTGCAGATCGGCGAAGACACCTCTTGGACCGGGCCTTCCCAGAGCCTGATCTCGCCGTCGATGAGGTACTCACGCTGATCAACCCGTCCCGGCAGAGCCACGTCGGGGGGGAGTCCCGTGATGTCCGGGAACACCAGCCTCTCCGCAACACTCATCGTGCACCTCCAGTTGTGGGAACCGACCCGCAAGAAACGACGCCGAGCGGCGCGCCCGACGTTCAGATCAACGACCGACGCTACCGCATTCCAGGGTTACCGTCCTAGCCGAGGCGTCTCCGGAAACGCAGGCGGGCGAATCCCAGGATCGCGACGCCGAACACGATCAAGGCAAGCGCCTGCGGCCACAACACCGCGAAGCCGACACCCTTGAGGAACACGCCCCGCAGAATCACAAGGTAGTAGCGCAGAGGCACCAGGTAGGTGAGCACCCGGAAGAACGCGGGCATGTTCTGGATCGGGAACGCGAATCCTGAGAGCAGCATCTGCGGCAGGATGAATACGAACGCCGAGAGCATCATCGCCTGCTGCTGGGTCTGGGCAAGGGTGGAGATGAAGAGTCCCAGCCCCAGCGTGCAGAGCATATAGGGAAGCGTCAGCAGCATGAGGGTCAGGAACGAGCCCCTGAGTGGCACCTTGAACCAGAACAGCACCACCGGGAGCACCGTGAAGATCTCCGCCAGGCCCACCAGGGCATAGGGGATGAGCTTGCCGATGATCAGCTGTCCCGGCGTCAGCGGCGTGACGAGGAGCTGCTCCATGGTGCCGAGCTCCGACTCGCGCACGACCGCCATCGCCGTCAGCATCATGGTCATGATCATGACGATCAGGCCGAGGATTCCCGGGACCATGTAGTTCTTGCTCACCAGGTCCGGGTTGTAGAGGACGGTGGGCCGCAGGTTCACCAGCGGAATTGCGCCGGCAGCGACCGCCGTGTCCTGCAGCACGGTGGCAGCGTACGCAAGCCCGATCGTTCCGCTCATGGCGTCGGCGCCGTCGGCCACGAGCTGAACTCGCCCGGGCCGACCGCCGGAACGGTCCGCCTCGAAGCCGACCGGGATCGTGAGCGCGACGCGGGCCCGGCCCGACTGGAGAAGCGGGTTGAATTGATCCTGCGAGTCCACGTTCGCGGTTACGCGGAAGTAGGTCGAGCTCGTGAAGCGGTCAACGAGCTGGCGACTGGCCGTTGTGCGGTCGAGGTCGCACACGGCCAGCTCGACACGCTTGATGTCGGTGGTTGCGGCGTAGCCCAGGAGCGTGAGTTGGATGACGGGAGCCGTAAAGAGGATCGGCACAATCTTCGGGTCGCGCTTGAGCTGGAGCAGTTCCTTGATCAGGATGTTGAACACAGCCCTCACGAATGCGCCGGCTCCTGAGCGCTGATTCCTGCCTCCCATCACAGGCTCCTCACCGTTCGCGCGGTCGCGATCGCCATCACGATGGTGCCGTAGATCAGCAGGCCCATGGCCTGGTTCCACCACACCTCGGGACCCGCGCCCTTGAGGATGATCGCCCGCAACGCCACGAGAAAGTACCGGGCGGGGACGATGTGCGTGATCACCTGGAGGGCGGGCGGCATCGAGGAGATCGGGAAGATGAACCCGGAGAGGATGAAGGTGGGAAGCATCGAGGTGAGAAGGCCCAGCTGGAAGGCGACCTGTTGCGTCTCGGCCACCGTAGAAACGAGGATGCCCCACCCGAGGCTCACGGCCAGGAAGAGCAGGGTCACGAACGCGAGCCAGAGAAGCGATCCGCGGACGTGGACGTCGAACAGGAACCTGGCGATCACGAGAGCGCCCGTGGCTGCGCCCGACGCCAGGAGCAGGTAGGGGAGCGTCTTGCCGATCAAGAGTTCGAGGGCAACGAGCGGCGTGGCACGGAGCGACTCCATGGTGCCGCGCTCCTTCTCGCGCACGACCGCCAGCGCGGTGGCGATGACCGAGGTCACCATCAGGATGAACGCGAGCAGCCCAGGCACCAGAAACCGTGCGGAGCTGAGATCGGGGTTGTACCAGACCAGAGACACGGGGACCACCGCGGCGTTGCGCGTGCTGGTCCGGATCACGGGCGAGATGGAAGCGATGATCTGACGCGCGTAGCCCAGGATCGTCGTGGCGGTCTGGGAGTCGGAGCCGTCGAGCACGAACTGGAGCGTGGTCGGGCGTCGCGCGGCCATGTCGTCGCCGTAGCGCTCCGGTATCACGAGGGCAGCCTGGGCCCGACCGGAGTCGAAGAGAGGGTCGAGGACTCGCGGGTCCCGGCCCCGGGAGACAAGGTCGAAGTAACCGCTCTCGAGAAACGCCTGCGCGACCTCCCGGGCCGCACGGGTGCCGTCCTGGTCCACGACCGCAAGACGGATGTGCTGGACGTCGAAGGAAAGCGCGTAGCCGTAGATCAGCAGCATCACGATCGGCATGCCAAAGAGCGCGAGGGTCGTGCGGGGGTCGCGCCGAAGCTGCAGCAACTCCTTGACAGCGATCGCAAGCGTGCGCCTCAGCATCAGGCCGCCTCGCCTTCGGCCCCGGCGATCACGCGGATGAAGACGTCCTCGAGGGAGGGGGTGATCGCGCGGACGGTCGCATCCTCGCAGCCGGCCGCGGCCAGGCTCCGCTCGAGCGTGGCGGCGAGCTCGGGTCGCGAGATCACCACGTGCAGGCCGTTGCCGAAGAGCGCGACCTCGCTCACACCGGGAATCCGCTCCAGCTTCGCCATGGCCTGAGCGGGGCGACTGCAGGCAACCTCCACGATCGTACCTAGCGGGAAGACCCGCTTGAGATCGGGCACGCTGTCGAGCGCGAGCAGTCGGCCCGCGTGCATGAGGGCCACCCGGTGACAGCGCTCGGCCTCGTCCATGTAGTGCGTCGTCACGAAAACCGTCTTTCCCGAGGACGCGAGGTCGTCGATGAGGTCCCAGAAACGCCGACGCGCCTCGGGGTCCACGCCACCGGTCGGCTCGTCGAGGAAGACCACGGGCGGCTCGTGCAGCAGGGCAGCCACCAGTGCGAGCCGCTGGCGGAACCCGCCCGGGAGGCTGCGCACCAGAGTGCGGCGTCTCTCGTGAAGGCCGGCGGTCGCGATTGCCCATTCCGTGCGGTCTGCCATCGCCGACCCGAACAGCCCGTACGCGCCACCCCAGAAACGCAGGTTCTCCTCGACCGTGAGGTCGTTGTAGAGCGAGAAGCGCTGCGACATGTACCCGATGCGCCGCTTGATCTCCTGGGCTTGACTCGCGACGTCTAGGCCGAGCACGGAAGCCGAACCCGACGTCGGAGCCAGCAGACCGCAGAGCATTCGGATCGTGGTGGTCTTGCCGGCGCCGTTGGAGCCTAGAAAGCCGAAGATCTCGCCCGGCGGCACCTCGAACGAGACCTTGTCCACCGCGACGAAGGGGCCGAATCGCCGGGTCAGGTCGCGGGCGACGACCACGGGCTGCGGCGAACTCGAGTTCATTGACCTGTCGCCCTTGCGAGAAGTGCGGCGGCAATCCACGACGCCGCCCGTGCGTTGACCTGCTGCTGTTCGGCACTCGCCAGTTGCGCCTGGGCGTCGAGGACGTCCACCATGGGGGCCAGGCCGGCCGCGTGGCGCTCCTGCGCTTCCTTCTCGCGCTCGACACCGGCGGCCCTCGCGGCGTCCGCCGCCAGGACGGCGGCCAGCGCACTCTCGAGGTTACGGCGGTCGTTTTGGACCTCGACCAGGATCCGTCGGGTCAGCTCGTCCCGGTCCTGCAGCGCAGCGCGCTCGCTGAATTCAAGGGTGGCCGTGTCGGCGCGCGCCTTGCCTCCGTCGAACAGCGTCCACGAGGCGAGCAACCCCACGCTCCACGACTCGTTCCACTGGTCCTGCTGCGGGAAGTACCGGATGTTGGGCAGGCTGTAGTCGAGCTGGGCGACGGCCCCGACCGAGGGAAGCGCGGGTGCGCTCGCGACCTGCTGGCGCGAGCGCAACGCTGCGATCTGGGCGGCAGATGCGGCGAACTCCGGGCGCCTGGCCAGCGCTTGGCCCTGCAGCTCGTCCGCGGTCGCAGGAGGGGAGGGGAGTGGTCCGGCGAGGGAGTCCGAGAGCTCGACGGTGTCCCGGGGTTCGATCTGCAACAGCGAGCGGAGCTGGGCGAGCGCGTTGTCGGCCTGGGTCTGCGCGACGATCAGCTGCACGCGGGCGGAGGCGATTCGCTCCTCGGCCGCGAGGACGTCCCCCCTGACCGCCATGCCGGCATCGAACAGCGCCTTCGTGTCGTCGAGCAGCCGCCCGGCCCGCTCCTCCTGAGCCCGTGCAACCACCACGCTGGCGGCTCCCCGCACCGCTTCCCAGTAGAGGAGCTGGGCGTTCAGGCGAAGGTCGGCCACAGTAATTGAGCGGTTCGCGGCGGAGGCCTGGGCGTCGTGGCGTGTTGCCTCGCGCTGCCCCGTGATGGCGCCGCCGGTGTAGAGGGCCTGCTGAAGCCGCAGGCTCGTCCAGTAGGTTGTGGTGATATCGGGGTTGAGGACCACGGCCGGCTGGAGTGGCCCGTTGATAGGCGCTGAGAACTCGGGCACGGAGCTTCGCTGGTTCACCGAGGCACCGAGCGAGAACGCAGGCAGGGTCGCCGCATCGGCGGCCTTCACGGTCTCGTTCGTGGCGGCCACGCGGGCATCAGCCGCCGCCGCCACGTGGGAGACCGCGACGGCGCGTTCAGCCGCGGCCTTTGCGTCAAGCTTGATGGTCTCCGCACACACGGGCGCTGCGAGCGCGAGCGCTGCACCCGCGACGACCGCCGTCCATGCCCACGCGAAAGGCGTCCGGATCGGTGGCGTGAGGGAACCCTGACCCCTGAACCCTGACCCCAGTTTCTTCTCCATCATGCTGCCTCCCCGGAGGCATGGCCGTCGTGGTGCGTCAGGTGCAGGAACGTGTCCTCGAGACCCGCCGGGATCACCCGCACCTCCTCCACCGTTGCGCCCGAAGCCTCGAGCGCTTCCCGGATCCGTTCTGCTCCACCTTCCGTGGCCGAGAGGCGCACATGGAAGCGAGCCGCGAACGGCTGCACGTCCTCCACGCCCGGCATCGTGCTCAGTGCCTCGGTCACGAGCCCGCGGGGCTGCGCCGCCACTTCCACGATGACGCCCGGCAGCAGACCCCGCAGTTCGGCAGGCGGCGCATCGGCCAAGACGCGGCCCCGGTGCATCAGGACGACGCGGGAGCAGCGCTCCGCCTCGTCCAGGTAGGGCGTGGCGATGACCAGCGTGAGGCCCTCTGCCACGAGATCGGCCAGGAGACGCCAGAACTCCCGGCGGGTCACCGGGTCCACGCCGGTCGTGGGCTCATCGAGCAGGAGTATGTCGGGCGAGTGCATCAGGCTGCACGCGAGCGCGAGCTTCTGCCTCATGCCCCCCGAGAGGCGGTCAGCCTGGCGGTCGCGGAACTCCGTCAGGGCCACCCGCTCGAGCAGCATCTCGCGGCGGGCACGCCAGTCCTTCACTCCGAGAAGCAGCGCGAAGAAACGCACGTTCTCGTCCACGGTGAGATCCCCGTAGAGGGCGAAACGCTGCGCCAGGTAACCGAGCCGATGGTGGAGGGCGCGGCGGTGTCTCCAGGCGTCGCGCCCGAGAACCTCGACGGTCCCCGCAGTGGCGCGCATGAGGCCGGCGAACACGCGCAGCGAGGAGGTCTTGCCGGCGCCGTCCGGTCCGATGAGCCCGATGACCTGGCCGCCGGGTACCTCGAGGTCCAGCCCCTTCACCGCTTCGACGGTGCCGTAGCGCACGATGAGGCCGTGGGCCGAGAGGATCGTCCCGTCTGCCATCAGTGGGTGGCCCCAGCGCCGAAGTACGCGTCGCCCGGCATCCCCGGCTTGAAGATACCCGTGGGGTTGTCGAGCCCCACCTTCACCTTGAACACCAGCTTGGCGCGCTCCTCGGGCGTCTGCACGTTCTTGGGCGTGAACTCGGCGACCTGGGAGACATAGGTCACCTTGCCGGAAAAGTCCTCGTTCCTGCCGTCCACCCTGACCCTGACCGGGTCGCCGAGGTGAACCCGGGAAAGCGATGGCTCGTCCACGTAGACGTTGAGCCACGGGTGCGCGATGTCGGTGAGGATGTAGAGCAGGGCGCCCGGAGGCAGCACCTCGCCGGGCTCGGTGGCGCGGGAGGTGATGACACCATCCCGGGGCGCGAGCACCGTGGCGTCGCTGATGCGCTGCTGGATCGTGGCCACGGTGGCTTCTGCCGCGGCCTTTGCCGCGCGCGCCTGCTCGATCTCCTGCGGACGCGGGCCCGTCTGCAGCTTCTCGAGCTCCGCTCGCCCGGCCGCCGCGGCGCGCTCGAGCATCACCTTTCGCGTGCGCGCGTCGTCGCGAGCCTTCAGCGTCGCCGTGCCGCGGTCCGCAAGGCCCTCGAGACGGTTGAGGTCGAGGGTCGCCCCGGCGAGATCCGCCTCGGTCCGGGCAAGCTCGGCCTCAGCGCGCTGGATGTCCTCGGAGCGCGTACCGGCGAGCAGGAGGCTGAGGCGTGCGTCGGCGCCGTCCAACTCGGCGCGCGCGCGGGCGAGATCGTGCTCGGCGTCCGTGGTGTCGAGCTTTGCCACGACCTCGCCTACCTTCACGCGATCGCCCTCCCAGAACGGAAGCGAGACGAGCCTGCCGCCCACCTTCGAGGCGAGACGAACCTCCGTCGCCTCGAAGTGGCCCGAAGCGTGGATGAGATGCTTCTCGGCGGAGTTGCCGCAGCCGAGCAGGGGGCCGGCGACGGCGCCGGCGGCCGCGAGAATTCGAAGTGCGCCGCGCATCAATTGCCTCCTCGTGCCTCGTTCTGTGCGATCCCGTTGAGGGCGATGTCGACCATCTGGTCGGCCATCGCGCCGAGCTCCGTCGGCACCTCGATCGGGTGCCCGAGCGCGTCCGAGAAACGCTCGCGCATCCGCAACGCATTCGCCAGGAACATCATCGTGCCGATGAGCAGGAGGTGGGTGACCAGGGGATCCACCTTCCTGAACGCGCCCTTGGAATAACCCTCTTCCAGCACAGCCTTGGTCATGCCCATGACCTCGGCCATCCGCTCCAGGACGCGAGGCGGGAGGTTCGGGCCGCCGGCAGCGACCTCGCGCAGCATGAGCTGGGGGAGAAACGGTCGCTCCCGCACCACCTGGGCGAACGCTCGAGGGATCGCCCGCAGGCGCTCGCGGGGGTCGTCGGTCGCGGCGAGGGCGCTGGCCACGGCCTCGGCGATACGCCCGACGCTGGCGCTGACCACCTCTCCGAAGAGCGCGGCCTTGTCGCCGACGTGGTAGTACAGCATCGCCTTGTTGACGCCGGCGCGCCGCGCAATCTCGTCCACCCCGGCGCCGCCGAACCCGTGCTCGGCAAAGACCTCGGCCGCCGCGGCGAGGATCCTTTGGCGCGTCTCC
>DATKMD010000135.1:0-18385 GCA_035542075.1 Thermoanaerobaculaceae bacterium | reverse complement strand
GCTCGAGGATGGCCTGGGCGGTTGTGGAGCGAAGGACGACGGCGACGACGCGTCGAGTGCTCCCGCAGCGCGGGCAGGTGAGGGCGTCGGTCTGGAAGGTGCGCTTGAGGAGCTCGGCCCAGGGGATGGGGCGGCGGGGCTGTCGTGGGCGGACGGGCTCGGGTGCCAGCGGGCAGAGAGGTGCCTGTGCCAGCGGCGCAGGCGCGGGGACGACGCGGGGCCGCACCCGGGCATTGGGGGCGAAGACAGGGATCACCGTGGACCCACCGGCGAGCTTCCTGGACGACGTGGCAGGGTTCCAGAGCACCCAGTTCTCCTCGCCTGCCGTGGAGATCAGGCTCCGGCAGCGCCGCTCCTGACCACCCAGCCGGGCGTGGTACCGCCGGTGCAAGACCGTCCGTTCACCGACGCCGAGGTTCCGGCGCTGCTCGCCTACCTCCGAAGGATCTGACCGACCCACCCCTGCTCGGTCGATGGCCGGTCGCCTGCGAGCTCGCAGGCGGCCGGCTCAAGACTTCACTGGCAGCCGATGCCGACCGATCGGCCAATCGGCGGCGGCGACCCGAGTGACGTGCTGTTCGGCAAGGGGTCCTGCTCCGCGTGCAGAGCCACCAGGCCGCGAGGACCGACGAACTGCTCCCCGACGGGTCGACACACCCCGGCTCCGAACACCTTCTTGCCCCTCGGCTCGGCTGGAGAATCCCTGGAGCGTGAGCGGGGGCGTGACGTGGACCGAGGTTCGTCTGAGGGCCGGAGCTCGGCGCTCCCGCCTCGAAGTCACGCGCGGCTTGCGCCGATTGTCAGCAGGATCTTCGCCTCTCGAGAGTGCCCCTGTCGGCAGGGCGTCGCCGAGGCGGACCGGCAGCGGCGCCTTCTCGAGCGAAGCCAGATCACTCGCAGCCGATTCATTGAATCGGCTGCAGGGCGGCTTTGAAACGCGCTCTCAGATTCATTCTCTTGTGAGGATTGATTGGAAAGTCAGCATTCCCTGCGTTCCCTTCCGCAGGGTCTGCATGGCGAGGGCAGGCAGCTCTGCTTGGAATCTCCTCAGCCGGCCGAGCGCGCCCCTCTCGGGACCCGTCGCTCCTCTGGCAATCTGCGTTCCAGCGGCTTCTCCCTTGCATCCTCAAGGGCTTCGCGAGGGGAGGGCACCAGCCCCCATCAGCCGTTCCCCACGGCCAGGCGCCATGGACGGACGGGCTCGTCGCATCCCTCGCGCTGAGGAGGTGCTTCATGAGTACCAAATCGTTTGCACTGGTCCTGCTGGCATCGCTCGCGACAGCTTGCGGGAGCGGTGTCCAGCAAGCGTCCCAGGGCCTGTCCGACGAGAAGAGCGCCGGGTCGGGTGGCTTCACGCAGCCGGCTGGCACGGTGGCGGTGAGCTTCGCGGTCGACGACCGGGAGAACCGCGTCTACGAGGCAGGAGATCTCAAGTGGAAGGGTTCGTTCATCTACGATGCGACTACCCGCATCCTGACCTTCGACCCGTTCTGGTCGGCGGGCCTCGATGGCTGGCCCACCCTGTACGACGACGGCCCGTGGACCCAGGGCGGGCACGAGCCGATCGGTGCACGGGCGAAGGACCATGTCTGGGGAGTGACGGTGTTCGTACATCCCCCGGCAGCGGGGAGCGACTCCTACCAGTACGGGCTGACCGACGCGCTCTACGAGAACAAGCTCGGCAACGGCTGGATGTGGATGGGCAACAACGGTGAGTTCACGGTCTCGGCCGGCGGCTCCGGCCCGATCACTGCGACCGGGATGTCGTTCGCACGGTTCGGGCACGTGGATCTGGAATTCACGCTCGACACCAACCTGCTGGCGCAAGTCCCGTCCTGGACGTGGGACACCACCACGGTCACGGTGAAGAGCTCGACCTGGGGTTGGGGTGAGCTCGCGATGGCGAGCACGGGCGGTGGGCTCTACACGCTCAGGCTGTCGGACTTCACGGGCAAGCACGCGTTGCTCGTTCACACCGGGCTGCTGAACGTCGGCGAGAAGCCCGAGTTCGTCTTCACGCTCGGCGGGGTCGAGTACCGGAACTGGTGGGTCGACTACCGGGTGTTCGCCGATGGCGTCACCGTCGAGAGCCGGGGCCCTGGCGCGCCCAAATGGACGCCAGCCCCCATTTGGTGGGCGGACGACCTGAACACTGCCATCACCGTGCCCGAGAAGCACCCCGATCAACGCTGACGGGGTAGGCGAAGCCGTCCCGGACCCGCCTCGGCCGTGCCCGGAAGGACCAGGGCCGGGGCCGGATGCTCTTCCGAGCGCTGCATTTTCGATCCAGAAGATCAAGAAATGCTGCCGCCTCAGAACTCGTACGAGGTCGCGAGCGACGCGTAGATCCGGTACTCGGTCGCGTCCGTCCGGCCCATCACGTTGAAGTCGAGGTTCCGCGGGATGACGTCCGTCCCCTTCCCCACCCACCCCGTCAGGCCCAGGTCCGTCCGGACGTGCTCCGTCCGGAGCCCGACCGAGAAAGTCAGCCCGTAGTGGCTCCGGGCTCGTACTGGGCGCAGCGGGCGCGGCTTCCGCACGTGAACACCTGCAGTGCCGCAGGACCGTGCGTGGTCTACCTCACCGCGCCGAAGGGATTCGACCTCACCTTCGTGAAGTGAGGGACGCGGCCCGGGCCGCCGAGGACCAGCCGCAGTGGTCGCGCTGACCGTAGCCCACGTGATACGCCTCGTGGACGAGGGCGCCGGCCGCGGAGGCAACGTTGCTCACGGCTTCTGCCACTCGATAGCCTTGCCTCGCGTTCTTGAACCCATGTATCGACCCCTGTCGCTGGACCGCTTCTTCCTGGAGATCGAGGAAGGGCCGGTGGTGCTGATCGCCACACGGTACCGAGGCATCGACAACGTCATGGCCCTGAGCTGGCTCATGCCGCTCGGCTTCTCACGCGGTGACTGTGACGTCGCCATCATGACCGGGCCGTGGAACAAGAGCTTCGATTCCATCGTGCGGAGCCGGGTGTGCACGATCAACGTCCCGACCGAGTCGCTGATGGAGAAGACCATCCGGGCTGGATCGATGTCCGTGACCGACGGAGACAAGTTCACGAAGATCGGGCTCGAGAGAGGCGAGGCCAGGAGGATCGACTGCCCGGTGATCGCAGGCTGCGCCTCCTACGCCGCGGTGAGGCTCGTGAAGTACCTCGAGGAGTTCTCGATCCTGATCCTCCGCCCCGTCGAGGGGGGCGTCGACGCGCAGGTCCACAGGGAACGTAAGTTCCACGCGGTTGGCGACGGGACCTTCTTCCTCGACGGGGAGAAGCGGAGCTACCGCCGCATCATGAAGGGCAAGGTCCCGGCTCACGTCCGACGGTGAATGGTCGCGAGGCGGCTCGAGTTGCTGGTGGGGCGCCCGCGCACCGCGATGGCCAGGCCGAGCAGGATCAGAACCGCGGCGAGGGTGAACGTGGCCCGCATGCCGGCGGCGACGGTCTGGGGGTGCGCGGTCGTGAGGTCGCTGGCGCCCGATGCAAACCTGAACACCGCGCCCATGGCGGACGCACCCGTGATGAGCCCGAGATTGCGCGACAGGCTGAGCATCCCGGAGACGACGCCGCGCTGGTCGGGCCGGACGTCGGTCATGAGGCTCGTGTTGTTGGCCGCCTGAAACAGCGCATAGTCGGCGGTGACGACGACGATGGCGGCGATGTAACCGGCGACGCCGAACCTCCCCGGCGCCTCGGAGAGCGCCAGCAGGCCCGCCGCCATTCCGACCAGCCCGATGCTCGTCATCCGATGGGCGCCGAACCGATCCACGACCCGGCCGGCCGGCGCACCGGTCAGCGCCGCCACCAGCGGACCGACGGACATCACCAGTCCGACGCGAGCCGCGTCGAGCCCGAGCGCCCGGGAGAGGTAGAACGGCCCGACGACCAGCGTCGCCATCATCACCGTCGACACGAGGACGCTCATGGCCAGGCCCGCGTTCAGCGTCTGGTCTCGGAACATCCCCAGGCGGAGCAAGGGCGATGCGGCTCTCGCCTCGGCGAGCACGAACAGGCCGAGACCAAGGGCGGCAGCCAGGAGCAGCGCCCCGTTGAGCCAGCCGAAGGTCCCGCGCCCGATGGTCATGGCGAGGGCATAGGCCGCGAGCGTGAGGACGAGCAGCAGCGTGCCCGGGGCGTCGAGAGCCGCCCGACTCGCCTTCGCCGCCCGACGATCGTCGGGCAGGGTCCGAAGCGCCAGGAGGAGGTTCAGGATCCCCAGCGGCACGTTGATGAGGAAGATCACCCGCCAGCCAAAGCCGGCGATGAGGACTCCACCGAGCGACGGACCGAGCGTCGTGCCGACCGCGGACATCGTCCCCAGCAGGCCCATCGCGCTGCCGGTCTTCGCCTTGGGAACCGTCTCGCCGACCAGGGCGATGGTGAGGGCCATCATCATGGCCGCTCCGAGGCCCTGCGCCGCCCTGGCGGCGATCAGCAGCCAGAGCGTGGGCGCGACGCCGCAGAGCAGCGAGGCGGCGGTGAACAGGCCGATCCCCACGAGCAGCAGCCGTCTGCGGCCGACGATGTCCCCGAGGCGTCCAGCGCTCACGATCAGCGTCGTCACCGCGAGGAGATAGGCGAGCACGATCCACTGGACTTCCTGAAAGGACGCTGCGAACGCCTGGGCCAGGGTCGGCAGGCCCACGTTGGCGATGCTGGTGTCGAGCGATGGCATCAGCATGGACAGCGAGAGGCTGACCAGCGCCCACCGCGCCTGGACGAGCTCCTTCACGGCCTGGAACCGGTTGGAGTCGTCGCGCTCCATGGGTTTCACCTCGACCTCCTCCGTCGGACGGCTCCCCGGGTGGGAGCAATCAGGAAGCTAGGTCGATGGAGGACATGGCGGAAGGCGCAGCATTTGCACTCTATTCGTGCATTTCACGCCACATCACGACGACGGCGTGCTATCGCCGACGCATGTCGCGACCCGATCTGAACCTGCTCGTCCCGCTCGACTTCCTGTTGACCGAGGCCAGCGTTGCACGCGCCGCCCAGCGCTTGCGGCTGAGCCCTTCTGCCACCAGCCGGGCGCTGGCGCGACTGCGCGAGGTCACCGGGGATCCGCTGCTGGTCAGAGCGGGACGCGGTCTCGTCGCGACGCCGCGGGCGCTCGAACTCCGCGAAAGGGTCCGTCAGCTCGTGCAGGAGGGGGAGGCGGTTCTGAGACCTGCTGAGCGACCCGACCTCAAGCAGCTCGTCCGGACGTTCACCCTGCGGACCAGCGAAGGCTTCGTGGAAACCTTCGGGCCAGGCCTCATCGCTCGCGTCGGCGCAGAAGCTCCCGGCGTCCGTCTGCACTTCGTGCAGAAGACGGACAAGGACAGCGCCTCGCTCCGCGACGGCGCGGTCGACCTCGAAACCGGTGTGGTGGGGGAATCGATGGGCCCGGAGGTGCGCGCACAGGCCCTGTTCCGGGACCGCTTCGTCGGTGTGGTGCGAGCGGGGCATCCCCTGAGCCGGGGCAAGATCACCCCTGCCCGATATGCGGCCGCCGGGCACCTCTCCGTTTCACGACGGGGGCTCGACAGGGGGCCAATCGACGAAGCTCTGCAGCCGCTGGGGCTAGAACGAAGGATCGTCACCACCGTCGCGGGCTTTGCCACCGCGCTTGCGCTCGCACGGGCCACCGACCTGATCGCCACCGTTCCCGAGCAACACACCGGAGGCCTCCGCGCCGGAATGCACAGCTTTCGCCTTCCCGTCTCCACGCCGGAGATCCCGGTCTCATTGCTCTGGCACCCGAGGCTGGATGCCGATCCGGCACATCGCTGGCTGCGCGGATGTGTTCGAGAGGTCTGTGCAAGGCAGCTCGCCAGGGCGTCGACGCGCGGAAGCTAGTCGCCGTCGCCGCCGCGATCCCCGGCGAATCCGGCACCCTTGCTCGACACCTGCTCAAGCGAACGTGATGGCCCCGTCTGAGGTGTTCAAGTCGCAGCAGGCCGTGCAATCCTACCCTCTTCATTGCCTTGGGCAGACCGTGCGACAGATAGAAAACGTCAACGTCATCGGCTTCGATGTCATGCCCTCACCGGAGGCGGTGAGGGCAAAGCTCCCCCTCGGCGAACGCGCGGCGAAGACCGTCGTGGACGGGCGAGCAGCCATCGAGGCGATCCTCGATGGTACGGATTCCCGTCTGTTCGTCGTGGTGGGACCCTGCTCGATTCACGACCCGGTGGCGAGCCTCGAGTACGCCGGGAGGCTCCAGCGTCTGAGCGAGGAGGTGAAGGAGACCCTTTATCTGGTGATGCGGGTCTACTTCGAGAAGCCGCGCACCACGGTCGGCTGGAAGGGCTTCGTCAATGACCCGTACATGGATGACTCCTTTCGCGTGGACGAAGGCGTCGTCCGAGCGCGCCGCTTCCTGCTCGACGTGAACGAGCTCGGTCTTCCGGCGGGAACCGAAGCCCTGGACCCGATCGCCCCCCAGTACTACGGCGACCTCATTGCCTGGACGGCCATCGGTGCGCGGACGGCAGAATCCCAGACACATCGGGAGATGTCCTCGGGACTGTCCACCCCCGTGGGTTTCAAGAACGGGACCGACGGCGAAGTCGGAGTTGCGGTGAACGGCATCCTGTCTGCAAGCCGGCCGCACAGCTTCCTGGGCATCAACGGACAGGGCACGTCAGCCATCGTTCGCACCCGTGGCAATCGCCATGGCCACCTCGTCTTGCGCGGGGGAAGAGGCCGGCCCAATTTCGATGCCGTGTCCATCCGCCTCGCGGAGCAGGCCCTGGCCGAGGCGTCCTTGTCGAACAACATCGTCGTCGATTGCTCGCACGGCAACTCCTGGAAGAATCCGGAGCTTCAGCCGCTCGTCATGAAGGATGTCGTTCACCAGATCGAGAACGGGAACACCTCCGTGGTGGGTTTCATGGTGGAGAGCTTCCTGCTTGCCGGGAACCAACCGATTCCCTCGGATCGCTCCCAGCTCAAGTACGGCTGCTCGGTCACCGACGCGTGCCTGGGGTGGGACACCACAGCACGCATGCTGCGGGAGGCCCACCAGAGCCTCAGGAGTGTCTTGCCGCGGCGCATGCGGCATCCACGGGCGCATGTTGCTTAGCTCTCCACAGCAGGTGTCGCGCACGTTCCCCGGACGTGCCGCCACCTCGCGGATCGCAGCTCCGCTCAGGGCTGCCTCGGCGCTCCCGGGTGCCCCGCGTGTCGGGGGCCCCAGCTCTCGAGCTGCCACCGATCCAGCTGCCCCCGCTGCTCGGGGGTGAGGACCGCGCGCGCCTGGTCCATCGCCGTCTCGTGCGCGTCGAGCATCTGCTGGCGGAGCTTGCTCATGTGCACGTAGACGGACCCGACTGCCTTCGGATCGGGCTCCGCCTGTGCGGAGAGGTCTCGCAGCTTCGCCTCGTCGTCCTGGATCTGTCCGAGCAGCGCCCAGTGCTTCTTCCGCAGGTCGTCCGCGATGGCGTTGATCTTGGTCCGCTGCACCGGGGAGAGATCCAGCATCCCGATCCCCCCGAGCCCGTCGCCGCCCATGCCGTAGCCGCCCATCATGCCCGGGCCCATGCCGTAGCCGCCCATCATGCCGGGCCCCATCCCGTAGCCGCCCATCATCCCGGGTCCCATGCCCCAGCCGTGCATCGGGCTCCAGCCCGGGCCGCGGGGTGCCGTCGCGCCCGGGGTCGCCGGGCCCGGTCCTGCGTCGCGCTGTGCGAGTGCTGGTCCAGCGAGCCCGAGCATCGTCGTCAGGACGGTGACCGCAGCCAGACGTCCGCCGTTCATTCTCATCGTCGTTCCTCCTAGAGGGTCGGTGCGTGTTTCACATTTCGGTGCGAGCGCACGCGACTCTCCTGCTCCGTTCTCTAGGAGCCACCCGGAGGCGGCGAGGGTTCCGCGCGAGGTGTGTTTGGAAACCCACGTCTCCGTTGCGGCGGACGAGGATCTACTGGGCTGTCTCGTCAGGCGCGTCCGGGGAGCGCTCGAGACCGCGCCAGCGGCACATGTGAGCCGCCACCAGCCGGAGACCGACGACGAACGCGAGGAGCAAGGTGTTCCCCGCACCGCCGCCAGTCGCGCTGCAGCCGAAGCTCGGGTCCTCGAGCAGCGGCGCGGCCGATGGGGAACCGTTGGGGTCCAGGCCCTGCTTCAGCGCGTCGACGTCCGAGATCCCGTCACCATCGGTGTCGTGACGCTCGCCCTGGGCCGCGGCGAGCGACCCGGCGAGGGATGACTCGTCGAACGGCGCCAGACCGCGCGAGAGGAGGTACTTGCCGAAGGGCTTCACCACGGTGCCTGCCCCACCCTCGTTCGTGGCGTGGCAGATGGTACAGGCGGGCGGAGCCGGCAGCTGCAGGTCCCGGGCGATCGCCTCGGGGAAGGTCGGCGTGGCCCTGGCGGCGACCGGCACGCCGACGGCGAGCATGAGGAGGAAGGGAGCGAGGCGCATCACAGATATCCGTTCGCCTGGACCAGGACCGTGAGTGTCGAGGGCCCCTCGCTCCAGCGCTGGACCACATCCGCGCGGAAGTCGACGTGGGGGAAGGCGAACCACCACAGACTCGCCCAGGCTCCCTTTTGCAGGACGGGCGTGGCGCCGGTCTTCATGCCCTCGAGCGCACCGAGCAGGTGCAGCCCGCGAAACACCTCCACGTCGGTCTGGAGCCACTCGGCGTGGCCCACGTCCTGTGCACCGCTGCCCAGCTGATTGTTGAGGAGCAGGTCGGCCTCCACCTGCACCACCACCGGTTGCCACGGTGACGCCCTGGCGAAGCCTCCGTAGGCCTGCCGGAGGGTGGGGAGTCGGGTCGCGAGAGAGGCGTCCGACCGCGCCGCCAGCGCGCTGACGCCGAGGGCGGTGGTCGGCGCGAGCGAGACCTCCAGATAACCGGCGCCACCGCGCTCCCGGTAGGCGTCGGGGTGCACCGACAGGTTTCCGAGAAAGGCCATCATCTCCGCGCGCCAGGCTGGCCGGGAGATGGCGAACGCCACCCCGTAGGTCTGATCCTCGTTGATGTCGGTCTGGGTGGCGGTCCGGACGAACGAGGTGTGCTCGAGATTGCGGAGGCCGAAGGGCACGTTGATCCGTCCGGCCCGGAGGAGCCCGTCACCGCCGAAGGTCTCCACCCCTGCCCAGAACTCGCGCCCGATGAGGTTGGGCCCGGTGGTGCTCCGGGTGATCTGCGCCAACTGGGTGAAGGTCGTGGCGTCGGCGCTCGAGTAACCGAGCTCGGCGGCCGCCCGGAAGGCGCCGATCCGGAGATCGGCCCCGACGTCCGCCCGCATCTGCAGGAGCCGCCGATCGACGATCCGACCGTCGACCGCGTTCCAGATGTACCCCTCTCGAAGCCACCCGCCGAGGCGGAGCCAGGACGGAAGTGCGGCTAAGCCGAGAAGCCCCCCAGCCGTCGGCTCGGCTCCCGCGGAGTCCGAGAGCTCCTCCTCGTGGCCGTAGATCGAGCTGAGGAGCAGCTCGCTCTGGGCTCGACCGTATTCGTTGAGCAACGTCCCGCCCGATGGGTCGGTGTGGCAGCTCGCGCACTGCGTGTACCCGTGCCGGATCATGAACGGGTAGGCATGGGCAGTGCCCGATGCAGCCCAGCTCACCAGCACCAGCGACCAGAAGGCGCGCCTCATATGGCCCGCAGGGAGAAGTCGACCTGGATCGCCACGCCGGGTTCGACACGCACTCCCAGGTAGGCGGGAACGTCGACCCCGAAGTCGCGCATGTCGATCCGGGTCGTGCCACGGACGCGGTATTCACCCGACCCGGCCTGCTCCACCCGGTAGTGGATGGAGCAGGACCTGGAGACGCCGTGGAGAGTGAGGATTCCCGGCACGTCGGATTCAGTCGTCTCTCCCGGCGCAGGGAAGACCAGCGCCTTCTGTGCGACGCGGAGCTCCGCCTCCGGGAAGTGAGCCGTGTCGAGGTATCCGCGCATGTGGCGGTTCCTCAGGCCGATGCCGGTGTCGACTCCGGCAAGCGGCACCTGGAAGACGAGCTCGCCATCGCGTTCGGAGATCGCGAGCTCGTGGGTCGTGCCCTCGATGTGGAGCCCAGCCGTGCCCTGCATCGAGACGAGCACTGCGGCTCCGGAGGGGCTGGCGATCGCTGCATGAACGAGTCCACCGGCGAGCAGAACCGCTCGTAGCAGGGGGAGCATGGGTGTTCTCCTGGGCGATCGGCTGCTAGAGGGTGCTCGGGTCGACGTTGTCGAAGTCGGCGTTGACGCCGTGACCCCTGGTGTCGCCGGGAGCGCTGTCGCCCGCGAAGTAGTAGAGCGGGTGCCCGTCGAAGGCCGACTGCTTCGTCCCGTCGGCACGGGTGAAGGTCGTCACCTTTGCGGGGTCCACACCGGTGGGAAGCGAGCCCGCGCCGGCGGCGAAGACCGGCCAGTTGGTCAAGCATGCGCCATTGCACGCTGGGACCGGATCCGAGCCGGGGGTGCCCACGGCGTCGTTCGAATCGACGTACAGCGCCCGACCGGCCGGGTCGGCCAGGTAACGGGCAGGGCCGGCGGTCTTGGTGAGGACCAGGGCCGAGTAGAACGGATCCTTGATGACGTACCAAAGGTCGTTCGGACCGGGGTCGCCGAGGTTGTCACCATTGGTGTCTCCGGCCTTGGCGTCACCGGCGAAGAGGTAGAGGGGCCAGCCCTTGAAGGTGGTCTGCTTCGCTCCGTCGGGACGGACGAACTCCCCGAAGTCGGAGGCGTTCAGGCCCGCGCCCACCACCGGCGCGTCGACGTGGAAGATCGGCCAGATCGGAAGGCAACCCCCGGTGCAGTTGGAGACCGGGGCCTGTGCTCCGGCCCCGGCGAGATCCAGCGCGAAGTAGTAGAGCGTCCGCCCATCGGTCGAGACCAGATAGTTGCCGAGGCTCGCACTCGACCGGAGCGCGAGATTGGTCCCCCCGTTGTTGCCGCCACCGTTCGAGCCTCCTCCGCACCCGGCTGCGGCGAAGGCGATCATCGCCGCGAGGGACAGCAGAGTCCGACGTACACCCGTAACCTCGACTTCTCTCAACATGTGCTGGTCCAGCCTTTTCTTGAACGGCGCTCGATTGCGTCCGTGGGCGGGGGACACGGCGCTTCATCGCGCGTTGCGCGCACCACTCGCGCAGACGCGAACACGCTGATCTGATCTGCGTCGGCGTGCGTTCTCGCGGGTGATTGCACGTGCGACGAAGCGCCCGGAGATCAAGAAACGCTGAAATACCGGGTCTCGAGCCTCGGAGCGTCGCTAGCAATCCCTCCGACCAGCACAGCTACTCGCTCGCAGAATTGGCATGGCCATTCCTGCACTCTGCTGCAGCGATGCCTTCATGCCGAGCCAGGTCTTTCATTCGATGACGCAACCATTCGGGCGCGGTGCGTCCTCCGGGTGGCCTCAGAAGGGTCGACACCTTCACCATCCCGACCGATGACCTGCTGGCCACACCGGGCGCACTCCCTTGGGGGGTCAGGACCGATCTTCGCGCGCTGACTGTGACCCCGACGCGACCCGGTCCTGTGCCGGAGACCAGGACTGGCGCGCGTTACGTCGGGCCATGAGCCAGCCAATCCAGGTGATCGTTAGCTCCGGCGCACCGCCCGCGATCGGACCCTACTCGCAGGCCATCCGTGCGGGTGACCTGGTCTTCGTCTCCGGACAGGTGCCGGTCGACGTCCGGACGGGCAAGCTCGCCGAGGGCATCGCGGCCCAGACGCGTCAGGTGATGGAGAACCTGCGGACCGTGCTCGCGGAGGCCGGCGGGTCGCTCGACCGCGTGGTGAAGGTGACGATCTTCCTCGGGCGCTGGGAGGACTTCGCGGTCATGAACGAGGTCTACGCGGGCTACTTCGGGGCGACGCCCCCGGCACGCTCGGTGGTCCAGGGGCCGCGCATCCCCGAGGGGACCCTGGTCGGCCTCGAGGCGATCGCCTACCTCGGCTGAGCCCGGACGCGTGCCGGGCTTCCCGCCAGCCGCTCATCTCGCGTTGGGCGCGCCCGGCTCCAGCGTCGTCTGGTCGCATTCGAGAGCGCGGGTCTCGGAGGCCGCACCGGGCGTCGCGGACGCTCGGGCAAATCATGTGGACGCCGAGTCATGCCGGACGAGCCACCCGCTCGTAGCTACTCCGCGGCGCTTTCCGCCAGCTCACCAGCAGCTCTTCCGGAGACACGAACCATGAGCAGCGCAGCAACCGCAGTCAACCCGATGTCCACCGAGGCCGTCCTCCGAAGGCATCTATCGCGGCGACGATCGGCGTGGATGCCCTCATGCACGACTACACGGATCGCTCCGTTCTGATCGCACATGATGCCACCTACCGCGGACCCGCGGTGAGCCGGCGCTTCTTCACCGGGCTCTTCGAGGTGCTACCCGCCGGGTTCTTTGCTTCATGATCCGAGAGGAGATCGTCGGCGAAGTGGCGTACATCCTCTGGGAGGGAAGGCCGTTCATCTCCCAGGCCACCGACACGTTCGTCGTGCGAGACGGAAAGATTCTCTTTCAGACCTTCACGCCCGGGGGCGGCTACCAATCGAAGTAGTAGGCCAGGCCGGTGCCGACCGCCCACTCGAAGCTCTGGGCCACGGCGGCGTTCGAGAGCGAGTGCTGGTACCAGGCGGAGATGGAGAGCGACTTCTGGCGGTCGATGAACATGCCGACCACTCCCTTCATCACGGGCACGAACGAACCGTCGATGAGGTTCCACCCCAACCTGGTGTCGAGCACGAAGAACGACCGGCCGGGGAGGCTGAAGACGAAGACGGGCTCCAGCAAGAGGCGGCTGAACTCGGGACCGCCATTCTCGGCGAAGGAGCGGCTCCAGGCGACCTGTCCGGTGAAGGCGAGCCACTGTGTGCCCCCGACCGCAAGGGCATACGCGGGGGTGACCGCCCACGCACCGCCGATGGCTGGCTCCGCGGCCGTCTTCCACTGCAGCCCGAAAGATAGGTACTGGTGGAGCCGCCCGCTCCGGTGAAAAGCCCAGGCGAAGGCGGTGGTGACGTCGGCGAGCCCCACCTGCGGGGAGCTGCCCGCCGCGTAGGGGAACAGCGCGCTCACCGGAGCCTTCAGCTGGATCGCGAACTGATTCCGCTGCCCGAAGACGAACTGTGGATTGAAGAGCAGCCGGGTCGAGTTCCCTTGGCTCGCAAGCGCCTGGTAGCTGTCGAACTGCAACAGGATCTGGCTGCGCGAGAAGGCGATCGTATCGATGCCCTGCATGATCTGGAGCGCTTCCCGGGTCCGGTCCTCGCTGGTCATCGTGTCGACCGCATCCACGAGCTGCGCTGCCGCCGTCAGGACCCCCAGGTCGACGGGCTGACACGACGCGGACAGGCTGGCCCGATTCGTCTGGAGGCACTCCACGAGCGGGCCCGCCTCGCTCGACACGCCGCTGCAAAGGCGCTCGACATCCGCCCGGCACGCATTCCGCGCCGCCGCGACGCTCTCGCTGGCTGTATCGATGCGCCCCATCTCGGCCTCGCAGGAGCTCGAGAGAAGCTCCCGATTCCGGGAGAGGCAGGCGAGGACCCGGCCGCTGCCCTGCTTCACCTCGCTGCAGAGCCGGGTGACGTCCGGGCGGCAGGCGAAGAGGAACTCCTCCACTCTCTCCAGCATCCGGCGCTCGTCTGCAGCGATCTTCTCGTTGCATGCCGGCGAGAGCTTCGCCGCATTCTCCTTCAGGCACATCTGAACCCGCCCGCCACCGGGCTTCACCTCGGCACAGAACGCCTTCACGTCCTCGGCGCAGGGGTCCTGAGCTCGCGCCGCGCGGGCGTCCAGGAGTGCAACCGCGACTGTCGCGGCGACGACCAGTGAACGCGGCATGGCCTCATGCTCTCCGTTCCCGTGCTGGCTCAGGATGGCAGCATCGACAGTCCCAGCTGACCCCGGCCCGGGCCATCGGACCAAGGTCCCATGGAGCAATCCGCGCTGGTGGAGACGAGCCTCACCCGGGATGAGGCGCCTCCCAGTCCTCCTGGAGCGACGAGAAGAGTGGATAGAGAGTGAGGTCGAGGTATCCGGCGAACTCCCAGGTCCGCACCTCCGATTCCTTGCCTGTGGTGTTGGCAGCGACGAAGCGATACCGGCGCGGCGCTCACTGTGGGACCGGCGCGGCACTGCTGACCGTGGCGCCGTTCCCCTGCTCGCCAAAGAGGTCGCCCCCCAGGACAGACCACGCTGGATCCAAGGAAGAACAAACCGGGCGTTCGGGCCGGAGGCCGGTCTGGCGGTCCATCGATGCTCGTGAATCCCTCCATGCTCTTGGCGTCGCCGGGGCATCCGTGGAAGGCCATCACCAGCGGTGTAGGGTTGGTCCCGTCGTACCCTGGAGGGAAGTGGACGAAATACTCCCGGTACAGCGGTCCGAACCATATCGACTGCCAGGGCTCCCCGGGCTCGCCCGGCTTCCCGGTACAGGGCGAGGCAGGAACGCCGGCCTCGACCACGACAATGTTCAGGCTGGCCGTGGTGCTACCCCCGGAGTTGCGCGCCGTGACCGTGTAACTGGCGGTCCAGATGGCCACGGTGGGGGTCCCGGAAATCACGCCGGTGGTGCTGTTGAGGTTCAGGCCCGCCGGCAGGGCTGGCCCGACCGCGTAGACGGTGGGTGCCCCGCCGCTGCTGCTCGGCAAGTTCGGTACGATCGCAATCCCGACCGTGTAGAGCACTGGGTTGGCCGAGTAGGCAAGGTTGCTAGGCGGCGGTGAAGCGGGAGGTGGCGCTTCCGGACTTGACGAGCCGCAATGCGTGTTGCCGAGCGCAAAAGCAACGGCCAGAGCGAAGACGAGCTGCCCATTCAATCTCTTCATGGCCCACCCCAAAATTGGGTGATGTGACGCCTTCACACTTCCTCGAAAGAGTGCTCCGAAGAGGAGGAAGCACTGGAGGCAGACGGACGGACTGCCAATAATTAAGTTACCTGCATTTCTGGAGCCATCTGTTTTCTCGGAAGGCAGGTCGCCCCTCGCTAGGTGACGGCCTTGCGGGGACGACGGCGTTGGATTGCTGCCGGCGCAGAGATTGCGCCCTTGTCGTCTCTCCGAGCTGCCCAGGAACACAGCGCTGGCCGTGAGCGCCAGCTTCCGGTGGGTGTTCTTAGAGTCCACCGCTTCGCTCCTAGGCGATCTTCTGGAGCGCGGTGGCAAGGGATGCTCATCCGAGCCCCCAGGCCCTCCTTACTTGAGAACGCATCTCGGGAGCAGCCGGGCGCGACAACTAGGGCTGGTTACTCTGCTTAATGTTGAGGCCGCTGTCCGCTGGGGCCTGTCCGTCGGCAGGTCGCGGGAGGTGAACCATGAAGATCTCACGGACGCTCGCTGAACTTAGGTGGCGCTCAAAGTCTCTGGCGGCTCGCTCAAGCTGTCGCCGCGCTTCTAGTCGGAAAGCTTCCCGCAGTTTCTTCCTGTTTATCGGCTTCGCGATCGCCACCCTCTCAGGCTGCACGTGCGGCCCGTGGTCATGGGGTACTCCGTGCTACGAAGGGGCCACGGACTGCCCTGGGGGTTGCATTCCAACTGTTGAATTCAACTGGGACACCGCAAACTGCGGCGGCTGCGGTCATGTTTGTCCATCTGGTACAATCTGTTTTAGCGGTCAATGCACGAACTGTTCCCCTAATCTCATCTGCCAATACCCATCGGAAATTCGGGTGTGCGCTGACCCAAAGACGGACACCTATTTCTGCGGTGCGAACGGAGACTGCTCCGGCGCGAACGCAGGGACCAACTGCGGCCCCTGCCCGTGTGCGAACGGCTCGTGTGCCCCCGGTCCCGGCCAGATCGTCTGTGCAAGCTCTGGGTGCGTTGACCCTAAGAGCGACCGAAACCATTGCGGCGCCAGCGGTGACTGCACAGGTACTAACGCGGGGAACAAATGCGGTAGCTGCGCGTGCGTCAACGGATCGTGTGACTTCTCTGGTGCCGGCGTCGTCGTCTGCGCCGGCTCAGGGTGTGTTGATCCGGAGTCGGATCAAGACCACTGCGGTGCGAGCGGCGACTGCACAGGTGCCAATGCTGGCACCGCATGTACGGGCGATTCACGTTGCCATAATGGCAAGTGTGAATGCAATTATCAGACGTGTGGCACGGGCTGCTGCCCGTATGCGCCCTGTACTGTGTGCATCAATGAGGAGTGTCACGTATTAGTGAAGTGTAATGACGTTTGTTGCCCGCTTGGCCAGGGTTGCGACGCCGGCGTGTGCGGCTGAAGGTGTAGGGGATGGCCACAGGCTGGAGTGGGCTCGCGGTGCCAGCTGCGGTTTCGCGCGCTCCCATCCCGGTTCACCACTGCTGGCGGAGCTGGGGACGTGAACCGCCCCAGGTTCTCCAGAGACTCGGTTACATGAGTTCAGCGACCACGGCTGGGGTGCTCTGACTGCGATAGTACGCCTCCCCGAATTCGGCGGGTGTCATTTAGCCGATGGGCTCGAGCAGCCGCCGGTTGTTGAACCAGTCGACCCACTGCAGGGTGGCGAACTCGACTGGGTCGATGCTCCGCCAGGGCCCGGCGGCATCGGATGACCTCGGTCTTGAAGAGCCCGATGATGCTCTCTGCGAGCGCGTTGTCGTACGAGTCGCCGACCGTCCCGACGGAGGGCTCGATCCCCGCCTCGGCGAGCCGTTCGGTGTAGCGAATAGACAGGTACTGCGATCCACGATCGCTGTGGTGGACGAGATCGTCGCTGCCAGGGCGCGTGTGAAGAGCCTGCTCCAGGGCGTCGAGGGCCAGGTCGCTCCGCAGCGAGCCGGAGACACGCCAACCGACGATGGACCGCGAGAAGACGTCGATGACGAACGCGACGTAGACGAACCCGGCCCAGGTGGCGACGTACGTGATGTCCGCGACCCAGAGCTGGTTCGGCCGGGTTGCGTGAAACTCGCGCTGGACGAGATCCAGGGGACGAGCGGAGCCTTCGTCGGCAACCGTCGTCGTGGTGAACGCCCGGCCGCGCACGACTCCCCGAGGGCCCATGGCTCTCATGAGTCGTTCGACGGTGCAACGCGCGACCTCGAATCCCTCGCGGCGGAGCTGCCGCCAGATCTTGTCGGCGCCGTACACCGCCAGGTTCTCATCCCAGACGCGCTGGATCTCGGGCCGCAGCGTCTCGTCCCGCTTTGCACGCACCGGTCGGAGTTCCGGATCCGCCCTCCGTGCCACCTGCGTGTAGTACGCCGACGGGGCGATCGGCAGCACCTCGCAGATCGGCTCGACCCCGTACTGCCCTCGGTGCTCGTCGATGAAAGCCACCATGGTCACGCTCGTTGGTCGTCAGCCCTGGCCGCCCTCCAGCCTCTCGCTCTGCTTGCCGGACCCACTTGCGCAGCGTCTCCGCCGTGCAGCCATCTTCTCGGCGATCGAGGTGATCGCCGCCCACTCCGAGGGGTGCGTCGGCTGCTGCTCCAGGACGAGGCGCACCGCCCGCTCCCGAAGCTCTGCCGGGTACTTGCTCCGTCTTCCCATGGCTCCATCCTCTCAACGATTGGAGCCTCCGAGAAACCCGGGGCGGTTCACATGGTGCTGGTCGCGCTCGGCTGTGGCGGTCGAACGGACCTGGGCCCAAGTTCAACACAGGACGCCGGTTCCCAGCTCAGGTCGATTCCCAGTCGCCCCGCTCCCCGTTCAACTAACACCGCCACGACAGCTTGCGACAAGGCTCAATCCGGCGGGCAGCCACCGCAGACTCCCACGACGCCGCCATCGCGGACCCAGACGTAACATTCGTATTGGGGGTGCCCGAAGCCTTCATCTGGCGCGCAGTCGTAGTCGCTGTAGGGCGCTCCGACTCTTCGGTATTCAGCGGGCGCAACCTTGGTGCAGTCAACGATGCCGTAGATGCCGCAGACTCTGACGCCGCCATCCGACCGCCAGTCCTCCCGGCTGCAGCACCAGAGAGCGCCCCCCTCAGTGATGACTTGGTCCGGCAGTGGCGAGCAGTATTCGGTGTAGACGGGTTGTGGCTCGCTGGCCGGGAGGGAGGCGAGCGGTGTCCCCGGGGAAATCGTGGCGCACTCGTCGTGCCCGCCGCAGTTGCAGTTCGCCGTGGTCAGCGCCAACAATCCTGCACCGAGCAAGGTCAGCAACCGTGAGGTCCTCATCGGGCACCTCCTCTCGAACCCGACCACCCAAGAAAAGGCTATAGCGTGCAGCGGGGGTCGCCATGGGCCGAAGGGCTCACCGCCGGGACGCTCCCTCTCGCGAAGAGCCAAGGACCCTCAGGCAGAAGAGATCCAAGGAGGAACAAACCGGGCGTTCGGGCCGGAGGCCGGTCTGGGGGCCCTGTCGTCTGGCCAGCGGGGGGGCAGGACGAGGAAGCCAGGAGGCGCTCGGCGGAGGTGCTCAGCGCTGCCGAGGGTAGAGCAGTCCCGGGGCCTGGTGTCAGGCGGGGGTGAGTCTCGAACCTCGGACGGCGCTCAGCAGAAGTCGAGCTGGGGCGG
>DATKMD010000134.1:0-8892 GCA_035542075.1 Thermoanaerobaculaceae bacterium | reverse complement strand
GCGGCCGGCCTCGCGCCGGCCCTTTCTTTTTGTGTTTCACTGCGTGACGCTGTTGTTTTGCCGGTGCCGCGGTGGCCGTGGTGCGGCCTTGCGTCTCCCCAGCCGCTGCGGCCGCACGCTCCTCCGCCCGCGACCGGAGGGCGCGATCCGCACCGGGGCCCCTCGGCGTTCCCAAGAGACAGGGCCGCCGTCTCCCCAGCACGGCTCGCGCGTCCGGTGCCCGTGGGCTCCGGAGTGATTGGCCACCCGCGGCACCGGCGGATTGAAAACCCACCCTCCCAGGCAACCTGCCTCTCCTTCTGGGTGGGGGGTATTCAATCCGCCTGGCGGGTGGGGCGGCCATCTCTCCGGAGGCCACGGGGTCCCCAGCGTGCGGATCCGGGGTGGGGTTTCGGTGACGCTGTCGTTTGCGGACACCGAGGGACCCCGCCCCGGGCCGCACTGCTGGGTCGTGGCCTCCGGAGTCTCGGCGCGAAGCGAGCGGGGGCGAGCAAGCGCCGAGCGGCGCCCCACCCGCCAGGCAAAACAAAAGCCTCACGAAGTGAAACAAAAGAAAAAGGGGAATACGGGGCGGAGCCCCGCTAGGAAGCCGAGTGCTCGACCCACACCTGCAGCAGGTGCAGCGTGACCTCGCTCGCCTTCGCCATCCACTCGAGGGAAACCCACTCCTGGACGGAGTGGAAGCTCTGCCCTCCCGCCCAGATGTTCGGCGTCAGGAGTCCCATGAACGTGAGTCGCGCCCCATCGGTCCCGCCGCGAATCGCGCGCCGCACGGGCTCGAGGCCGAGCCGGCGCACCGCCTCGAACGCGTACTCGAGCACCTTCGGGTCCTCCGCGATTTTGGATGCCATGTTGCGGTACGACTCCTTGACCTCGACGCTGAGCCGCGCACCGGGGAACAGCCCCTCGACCTCGCGCACAATGCCCCGCAACTTTTCCTCGCGCTCCTGAAGTTCTTGCTCGGTGAACGCCCGCACCAGAAACTTGACCTCGACCCTGGTGACATCACCGCGGATGTCATAGGGGTGCAGGTACGGCTGCCGCTTTTCCGTCGTCTCTGGTAGGAACTCGCGCGGGAGCCGCTCGATGACCGCGGCCGCCACCCTGACGGCGTTGATGAGCTTGTCCTTTGCGTAACCGGGGTGGACGTCGTGACCCTCGATGACCACGAGGGCGGAGTCGGCGCAGAAGGTCTCATCCTCGATCTCGGCCAGATCGGACCCGTCCAGCGTGTAGGCGTACTTCGCGCCGAACGCTGCGACATCGAAGTGCTCGGTCCCGCGGCCGACCTCCTCGTCGGTCGTGAAGGCCACGCGCACCGGTCCGTGGTGGAACTCCGGGTGCTTCTTCATCCACGCGACGACGGTCATGATCTCGGCGACGCCCGCCTTGTCGTCGGCGCCGAGAAGCGTCGTGCCGTCCGACGTCACCAGCGTGTGGCCCACGCAGCGCGCGAGGTTCGGATTGTCGGCGACGCGGATCACCTGGCGGGGATCACCGGGGAGCGCGATGTCGCCGCCCGCGTACGCCTCGATCACTTGCGGCTTGACCCCGGCGCCCAGCGTGCCCTGGTAGGTGTCCACGTGGGCGATGAGCCCGATGGTGGGCACCTTGCCATTCGCCTTGTGCCCCTTGGGCAGGTTGCCGGGCACGGTGGCGTACACGTACCCCCACTGGTCCATGACGGCGTCCCGGCACCCCAGGTCCTTGAGCTCCTGCGCCAGCATGCGGGCGAGGTTCTTCTGCTTTTCCGTCGACGGACTGCTGGTGGAGTTCTCGTCGGACTGCGTGTCGACCTGGGCGTAGCGCAGCAGGCGTTCGAGCAGTTCCCTGCGGTCGGTGGCATCGAGCACGATGGTGGCCATGAGAACCTCCGGCGCGGCGCCGGGCCGCGCGTCGAGAGTCTACTCGCCAGCCTGCGCAAAGCAAAGCGCCACAAAGGTGCTTGACCTGCTCTCGGGAATAACGTTAGGATCACCCGAATTTGTGAATTCGGGCACGAGGGGAGAGGTTGATGGCGCAATACGTTCCGGTCCTGCTCGCGTTCGCGTTCGCTGCGCTGGTCGCGGGCGGCATGGTGGGGCTTTCGGCGCTCCTCGGGCGAGGCCGCCTGCAGGCAACCCGGAAAAGGGAGACCTTCGAGAGCGGCATGCCTCTCCTGGACAGCTCGCGCAAGCGGGTCTCGGTGAAGTTCTTCGTCGTGGCCATGGTGTTCATCGTGTTCGATCTCGAGGTGGCGTTCCTCTTTCCGTGGGCGGTCTCTGTGCGGGGACTGCTCGCGGAGGGCGACGCCTCGGTCCTGCTGGACGGGCTGATTTTCCTCGTGCTGCTCGCTATCGGGTACGTGTACCTGTGGCGCGAGGGTGCGTTCGACTGGTCGCGCCGCGGGAGCGAGTCGTGAGCACGCGGCCAATCGTGGCCGCGCCGTCCGAAGCCGTCGCAGAAGTGGTGTTCGACGCCACGATGCAGGAACGGGTCAGCGACGTCCTCCGCCGCTACCCGACCACCCGCGCAGCGATCCTGCCGGTGCTCTGGCTCTGCCAGGAGCGGTACGGGTGGATCTCTCCGGGCGTCGTCCGGGCCGTTGCCGATCGGCTCGGCGAGAGCACCGCCTTCGTCGAGGGCGTCGTGAGCTTCTACACGATGTACTACACGCGGCCGCCTGCACGCTACGTGCTCCAGGCGTGCACCACGCTCTCCTGCGCCTGGTGCGGTGGCAGGGAGCTGGTCGAGCACCTGAAGGGCAGGCTCGGGATCGACTTCGGCGAGACGACGCCGGACGGCACCTTCCAGCTCGTGGGGGTCCAGTGCCTGGGGGCCTGCGGCACGGCGCCCGTCATTCAGATCAACGACGACTACTACGAGAGGCTCGATGCCAATCGTCTGGACGCGATCCTCGACGAGCTCGCGCGGAGGCGATGAATGGAACCCGTCCTCCTCCGTGCCCGCGGCGTGACCGACTCGCAGGCGATCGCGACCTACCTGGCCGCGGGCGGGTACGAGGGCCTGAAGAAGGCGCTCGCGATGGCGCCCGACGCCGTCACAAAGGAGGTCCTGGACTCGGAGCTGCGTGGCCGCGGCGGCGCGGGCTTCCCGACCGGTCGCAAGTGGAGCTTCGTTCCGAAGGACCACCCCGGTCCGCGCTACCTGATCTGCAATGCGGACGAGTCCGAGCCCGGCACGTTCAAGGACCGGGAGATCATGGAGTACGACCCGCACCAGGTCGTCGAGGGAATCGCGATCGCCTCGTACGCCATCAGAGCCAACACCGCGTACATCTACATCCGCGGGGAGTTCCTGCGCTGGACGAGGATCCTCGAGGTGGCGATCGAGGAGGCACGACGTGCGGGTTTCGTCGGGAGGAACATCCTCGGCAGCGGCTACGATCTGGAGATCTGGGTGCACCGTGGCGCCGGCGCCTACATCTGCGGGGAGGAGACGGCGCTGCTCGAGTCGCTCGAAGGCAAGCGCGGGTTCCCGCGACTCAAGCCGCCCTTCCCCGCCGTGGTCGGCGCGTTCGGCAAGCCAACGGTGGTCAACAACGTCGAGACGCTCGCCTGCGTCCCGCACATCATGACCCGCGGGGCCCACTGGTTCGCTTCGATCGGCAGGCCGCGCAACACCGGCCCGAAGTTGTTCTGCGTGTCCGGACACGTGGAAAGGCCAGGGGTCTACGAACTGCCCCTGGGCGTGACCTTCCGCGAGATCATCGAGGAGCACTGCGGGGGCATCCGTGGGGGGCGGAAGCTCAAGGCGTTCTTCCCGGGCGGCACCTCCGCCCCGATCATGACGGCCTCAGAGGTGGGCGTCCAGGCGGATTTCGACGCCTGCGCGCAGGCGGGCACGATGCTCGGATCTGGGGGCATCATCGTTCTGGACGAGACCGTTGACATGGTGGAGGTCGCCGCCAACGTGGCGCACTTCTACGCGCACGAGTCGTGCGGGCAGTGCACCCCGTGCCGCGAGGGTGCGGACTGGTGCATGGACATCCTTGACCGGATGACGCACGGGCATGCCCGGCCCGCCGACCCCGAAACGCTGCTACGCATCTGCCGTTTCTCCTCGAACGGCATGACCATCTGCCCCCTCGGCGACGCCTACGCCCTCCCGATTTCGAGCATGGTGACCAAGTTTCGGGAGGAGTTCGACAGGCGGATCCAGACGGCCACGCCTCTCCCCCAGAAGAAGCTGCCCGTGCTGCCCTGGCTGGGGCCTCGCCCCGGGTTCGGGCTCTAGGAGAGAGGCGCCGATGCCCAAGCTCACGATCGACGGGCGCACGGTCGAGGTTGCGGCCGGGACGAACCTGATCGAGGCCGCGCGCACCGCCGGGATCGAGATCCCGTACTTCTGCTACCACCCCTACCTGACGGTCGTCGGCCAGTGCCGAATCTGCATGGTGGAGATCGAGGGCCAGCCCCGCCTGGCGATCGCCTGCGCCACGCAAGTGGCGGACGGCATGGTCGTCAAGTCGGAGACCTCCGAGCGCGCGAAGGAAGCTCGCGAGGCGGTGATGGAGTTTCTGCTCGCCAACCACCCACTTGACTGCCCGGTCTGCGATCAGGCGGGCGAGTGTCTCCTCCAGGACCACTCGATGAACGAGCAGAACGCGGGCTTCACGAGCCACATGGCCGAGACGCGGCGCACCTTCCCGGGGTACGAGCGGCGCCTCATCGGCCCGCAGGTCATTCAGAACCAGAATCGCTGCATTCACTGCTCGCGCTGCATCCGCTTCACGCAGGAGATCTCCGAGACCTCGCAGCTCACCTACAAGTCGCGTGGCAATTCGGCGTTCATCGACACCTTCGACGGAAAGCCGTTCGACGACCCGATGTCGGCGTGTGCGGCCGACGTTTGCCCGGTCGGTGCCCTGACCGTGAGGGAGTTCCGCTTCCGGAAGCGTGCCTGGAAGCTGCGCTCCACCCCCTCGATCTGCCCGGGCTGCTCGATCGGCTGCAATATCTTCATCGAGCACTACGAGCGCGTCGTTTACCGCTTCTCGCCCCGCGAGAACCCGGCGATCAACGCGACGTGGCTGTGCGACTACGGTCGTTTCCTGGCCGAGACCCTGAACGGACAGGCCTACCTGTACCCGCAGCGCCGCGAGGGGGGCCACCCCGTACGTGTCGCCTGGGGCGAGGCGATTGCCGCCCTGGCGGCCGAGCTGAAAGCCGTGCGCTCGGTGCGCGTGGTGGCCTCGGCGAACCTCTCCAACGAGGAGCTGTACCTGGCCAGGGAGCTGTTCGGGCGTCACCTGGGCGGCGAGCTTGTGGTGCCCGTGTTCACCGGCGAGCAGCGACGGATGAAGAACGGCAAGCGGGACGTGCTCCTCTCGACCGACGCGCACCCCAACTCGCTCGGGGCACGCCGACTGGGTCTCGCAACGGCGGACGGCGAGGGCCTCGTGCGCTTCCTTGGCGCGACAGGCGGCCTGACGGTTGTCCTCGACGTTGCCGCCCATCCGGCCCTTGCCAGCGAGGCCGCGCTCCAGGCGCTCGGGCGCGGACCCTTGGTGGTCTTCGCACGCGACCGGCACCCGGCGGCGGAGCTGGCCGGCTGGGTGCTGCCAACGCCGTCCGTGGCCAGCAACGAGGGGACGTTCGTTTCGTCCACGGGCGCGACTCAGCGTTTCGAGCCGGCGTTCGCCCCGCCCGGCACCGTGCATCGAACCGCCACCGGCGGGATGTCGCCCACATGCCCGACGATCGCCTCCCCGTGGGGGCCGCCGGGGGAGGCCCGGCCGCTCTGGATCGTTCTCGGAGCGCTCGCGCGCGAGATCGGGGCGGCAACACTCGACTTCGCCTCGCCGTCCGACATCTTTGCCGCCCTGACGAAGACCGAGAGAGAGTTCGCGGGTCTGGAGTGGGAGACGCTCGGCAGGCGACGCGAGCGGGACGAACCCCGGGAGCGCCTGCATGTGGGCTAGCGTCGCAGTGACCGCCGTCAAGCTGGTGGTTGTCGCCGGCTCGATCCTGACCGCGGTGGCGGTCATGGAATGGGTGGAGCGCCGGGGCGCTGCCTTCATCCAGGACCGGCTCGGCCCCAACCGCGTCGGGCCGCTCGGCCTCTTCCAGCCGATCGTCGATGCCGTCAAGCTCCTCTTCAAGGAGGACGTCACTCCGACGTCGGTCAACAGGGGCCTCTACTACCTGGCGCCCATGATCTCGGTGTTCGTCGCGCTGGTGACGTTCATCGTGATCCCCTTCGGCGCAGGAAAGGACATCACGGTCTTCGGCGTCCCGCTGGACGGACTCATCGTCGCGCCCCAACTGGGCGTCGGCATCCTCTACCTGTTCGCACTCTCCGCGCTGGGCGTGTACGGGATCGTCCTGGCGGGCTGGTCCTCCAACAACAAGTACTCCCTGCTGGGCGGGCTGCGCTCGTCGGCGCAGCTCATCTCGTACGAGCTGTCGATGACGCTCGCCGTGCTGGGCGTGCTGCTCTCCACGGGATCGCTCCGTCTCGACGACGTAGTCTCCCATCAGGCCGGGCACCTGTGGAACTTCATCCCGCAGTTTGTCGGCTTCGTGGTCTTCACCGTCGCGGTCTTTGCAGAGACCAACCGCCTGCCTTTCGACCTCGCCGAGGCGGAGACCGAGTTGGTGGCGGGGTACCACGTGGAGTACTCCTCGATGAAGTTCGCGGCGTTCCTCATGAGCGAGTACATGAACATGGTTACCGCCTCGGCCCTGATCGTCACGCTCTTCTTCGGCGGCTGGTCGTTCCCGGGCATGGGGCATCTCTCGGGCTGGCCATTGCTGATCGCGTCGGTGGTGGCGTTCGTCGTCAAGCTCTCCTTCTTCCTCTGGCTCTTCGTCTGGGTGCGGTGGTCCCTCCCGCGTTTCCGCTACGACCAGCTGATGCGTCTCGGCTGGAAGGGACTTCTGCCCCTGGCGACGCTGAATCTGGTCTGGGTCGGAGTTGCCATGGCCATGAGGTGGCTCTGATGAGAACAGGGCACAGGGATCAGGGAGCAGGGAATGGCAACGGCAGCTGGATCAGACGGAAGGCGTTGCCGTCCCCTGTCCCCTGTCCCCTGTCCACCGTATCGCGGGGAGGACGGTGATGGTGGCATTCGTCTTCTATGTGACCGCGGTAATCGGGATCGTCTCGGCCGTCGTGGCCGTGTCGCACAGGAACCCGGTCGTCAACGTGCTGTCGCTGGTGGTCACGCTCTTCTGCATCGCCGCGTGCTACGCCATGCTCGGCGCCGAGTTCCTGGCAGCCGCCCAGATCCTGATCTACGCCGGCGCGATCCTCGTCCTCTTTCTGTTCGTCGTGATGCTGCTCAACGCGCCGGAGGAGCAGCCTGCGAAAGAGCCGCGCCCTTTCCAGCGGGCCGCCGGCCTGCTGCTCGCACTGGTCGCCGGGATCGGTGGCGTCGCCGTCCTGATCGGTGTCGAGGTCATGGTTCCGGGCTCGATCGTTGCAGGCAGCGCGCAGGCCATCGGGCGGCTGCTGGTCGGTCCTTACCTGTTCGCTTTCGAGTTCGTCTCGGTGCTGCTGCTCGCGGCGATGGTGGGCGCGCTCGTGCTGGTGAAGAGGAAGCACTGACATGACAGTGACCCCTATGCACTTCGTGCTCTTTGCCGCCGTCCTCTTCGCGATCGGCGCGGCCGGCGTGCTGCTCCGCAGGAGCGGGATCTCGATCCTGCTCGGCATCGAGTTGATGCTCAATGCCGCCAATCTTGCCCTGGTTGCGTTCGGCCGCATTCACGGGAGTCTCGACGCCCAGGTCTTTGTCTTCTTCGTGATGGCTGTCGCGGCGGCAGAGGTTGCCGTGGGCCTCGCGCTGCTGGTGGCCATCTTTCGGAAGCAGCAGTCCATCGACGTTGACCGCTTGAACGTCCTGCGCTGGTAGGAGGCGTGATGCTCGATCTGCTCTGGCTGGTGCCCGCACTGCCCCTCGTCGGCGCGGTCGTTCTGCTGGCAGGGGCGCTGCGGTTCAACCACCGGACCACATCCGCCATTGGCATCGGCTCGGTGGGGCTGAGCCTGGTTGTCGCCCTCGCGGCGCTCGTCGAGTACTCGGGTACCCACGGCGCGACTTTCGTGCAGAGGCTCTCCGGGTGGATCTCGGCCGGCGACGTCACGATCGACCTGACCTTGCGCCTCGACGCGCTTTCCGCCGTGATGCTGTTCTTCGTCACGTTCGTCGGGTTCCTGATCCACGTCTACTCGGTGGGGTACATGCACTCGGAGACCAGCACCTCCTACGCGCGCTACTTCGCGTACCTGAACCTCTTCATGTTCGCGATGCTGACGCTGGTGCTGGGGGGGAACCTGGTGGTGATGTTCGTCGGCTGGGAGGGGGTCGGCCTCTGCTCCTACCTGCTGATCGGGTTCTACTTCGACAAGGAATACTGCGCTGCGGCCGGCCTGAAGGCGTTCGTCGTCAACCGCATCGGGGATTTCGGGTTCCTGCTGGCGATCTTCTGGGCGTTCAAGGTGTTCGGGACGGTGGACTTCGCCGCGATGCAGGCGGCCTTGGCGGCGGATCCTGGCAGGTACGCCGGCGTGGTAACACCGATTGCGCTCCTGTTGTTCGTGGGCGCGGTGGGCAAGTCGGCGCAACTGCCGCTGTACGTCTGGCTGCCCGATGCGATGGCGGGTCCGACGCCGGTATCGGCGCTGATCCACGCCGCCACCATGGTCACGGCGGGCGTCTACATGGTCGCGCGGATGAATTTCATCTATGCCGTGTCGCCCGTCGCACTTCTGGTCGTCGCGATCGTCGGTGGGCTCACCGCGTTCTTCGCGGCGACGATCGGGCTGGCGCAGAACGACATCAAGAAGGTGCTGGCGTACTCGACGGTCAGCCAGTTGGGGTACATGTTTCTGGCGGCGGGCGCGGGGGCGTTCGGGGCGGGGATCTTCCACGTCTTCACGCACTCG
>DATKMD010000133.1:0-22009 GCA_035542075.1 Thermoanaerobaculaceae bacterium | reverse complement strand
CGCTCGGCGCTTGCACTACCCGAATTCCGACCGGTGGGCGAGTGCGAGTCCCATCCTGCCAACCAACGTCGGTGGCTCGCGGGGCCGGACGATTACCCCATCCAGCGAGACGCGGGCGGAGCGCCGGAAGGTGCCGCTCAGCCACAGCTCGTCGACCGAGTGGGCGACGACCTCGGTGCCGGTCGTCAGCGCCAGGAATCCTCGTCGTCATCCACCCCCGTCCGGACGGGGCATGGCGACTCTCGGGAGTCCGCCGGAGCCGCGCCTTGGTCATGCCGAGGCGCCCGATGCCCTCTCCCGCGCCACGGAGTGTCGGAGTCGTTCCAGCACCTCCCGCGCCGCAGCCAGTTGACCGGGGGGGAGGTCATGGAGCATTCGAGAGACCGCGGACTCGACAGTCCCTCGATGGTGCCGGTCGATCCGCGCTCCTCGAGCGGTCAGGGCCAAGAGGACTCGCCGACCGTCGCCAGGGTCCCGACGGCGACGGACCAGCCCTGCCCGGCCAAGACGCGTGACGACCCCGGTCACCGTGCTGGGGTGCAGATGCATCGCCGAGGCAAGAGCGCCAGCACGGAGTGGTTCGAGGCGTCCAATGATGCGGAGGGCCAGCCTCTGCGGCCCAGTCACGCCCAGACGGAGCTGCATTCGTTTGGAGAGGGCTCGCAGTTCCTGGTCCAACGCCCAGAGGACGCCCAAGAACTCCAGCGTCTCCGCGGACCCAGATCGAGTCGCCTTGTCCGCTCTTCTCTTGCCGGCGGGTACAGTAGCGAGCATCACCGATTCCCAATCGTGCACATCGTTGGTGTACCAAGTATTCTAGCAAGGTGCTTCCAAAGCAGACCAGTCGAAATGCGCGCGGGGCGAAGACGATCCTGATCTGTGGGGCGGGCATCGCCGGTCCGACACTGGCGTACTGGCTTGCAGAGCACGGGTTCGAACCCACGCTGCTGGAGCGAGCGCCCAGACTACGGACCGGCGGCTACATGCTCGACTTCTGGGGGCTCGGCTTTGACGTCGCCGAGCGGATGCGTCTCCTCCCCGTCCTCCGGGAGCGCGGCTACGCCATTGACAGCGTTCGTTTCGCCGATGCCGAGGGTGCCACTCGCTCCGAGCTGCGGGCTTCCGCCATTCGCCGTGCGCTGGGGGCCGCTTCCTGAGCATTCCTCGGGGGGAGCTGGCACGAGCGGTTTACGAGCAAGTCGAAGCGAGGGTCGAGACGATCTTCGATGACACAATCCTCTCGGCTCACGACGACGGCGGCGGAGTGGACGTTAGCTTCGAGCGTGGTCGGCCGCGTCGGTTTGACCTGCTCGTCGGAACGGATGGTCTGCATTCCGCCGTTCGCCATTTGGTCATGGGGACCGACCCTAGATGGCATCGCTATCTCGGGTACTGCGCGGCCTCGTTCGTGACCTCCCACTACTCGAGGCGCGACGAAGGGACGTACGTCAGCTACGGGGCACCTGGACGGCAAATCAGCCGGTATGCCCGGACGGGTGACCAAACCGCGTTTCTCCTGGTCTTCTCGGCCCCGGAGCCGATGGGGTTCCACGCCGGGGAGCTCGAGACCGACAAGCGCTTGCTCAGACACGCATTCGGGCACGACTCCTGGGTGAATCACGCCAACGCCACGCCAACGCGGGCGATGCACAAAGAGGGCGTTGGCGCAGATCTCTGAAATCCTCAGCAATGCGCGAGGTTTCGAGTGGAGCTAACCGGGATCGAACCGGTGACCTCTTGAATGCCATTCAAGCGCTCTCCCAGCTGAGCTATAGCCCCGGGCCCTTCCGCGGCCGCCCCTGGGAGGGCTGCCGAACGGGGGCTGGCTCATAGCGCAGCCAGGGCGGCGGCGCCAGTCCCCTTCCGGCCCGGGGGGGGCGTTCAAAGCCGCGCCAGGTTGATCCCCCAACCGGCGCGCGCGTGGCCATCCCGACCGGCAACTCCGAGGCGCTCGGAAGCTCGGGGCCCGTGCTGGACCCGCGGCGCTTGGCGCCCGTTCACCGCTCGGCCATCGTCAACGTCGGCGGCGTGAAGCAAGCTCCGGCGTCGGACGCCTGGCGAGTACGCGCTGGTCGTCGCGGCTTCAAGCTCAGCCGGACGCACTGCGATCAGCTGCAGCTGCTCCGGGGCGTCGACTAACCGCAAGCTCACGGTCCGCTCGCTCCTCCCTCAGCAGTGCGGGCCGTCACTCCAGAGCAGTGGCGGAAACGTCGAGCCCGCCTGGATTCCAACAATCGACGGCAATGCAGGAGTCGTGTCGGACCCAGTGAACATCCTTGCGGTCACCTGGGCCGAGGTGGGTCTACCCGGGGACCGGTGTGAGCGCAACGTTGCGTTCACGGAGGACAGGTACCGGAACAACTGTAAACACTTGCCCCGCAGACGGTCGCCGGCGAGAGCTCTCCGCAGGCGACGGTGCAGATGCCCAGGTGGCAGTCGACGGCACAGGTCTGTAGCGGGTTGCAGGTCACCGTGCAGTCGACGCGCTCCCCGTTGGCCGGGCAGCTCATCCTGCATGGGCCGGGGTCGCAGCCGGGCGTGCAGCTCTGGCCGGATCGCTCGCAGCTGAAGCTGCAGCTCGTCCCGGAGCACTGGATGTTGCAATCCTGCAGCTGGGTGCACCCGGCGCGGCAGATCTGAGAGCCGCACACCGGCGCGCAGGTGTCCCCGGTGCCCGGACAGATGGGCGTGCCCGCGTCCGTCCCGGCGTCGGTGCCCGCGTCCGCGACGACGTTCGAACCCACCAGCTCGTCCACCGTGCAGCCCATCGCCAGACCGAGGACGACGGCGGAGAGAAGGACCGGGCCGGCCTTCATCGGTGCTCTCGCAGCGCAGCGTCGATGCCCGGGAGCTGGATGCTGTACGGATGCTCCCGCCGGAAGCGCGCGGCGCGCGACCGGGCCTCGGCCTCGCGACCCTCGCGGACCAGCAGGCGGATGACCAGCGCCTCGCGCTCCTCGATCAGATGGCCCGCGGGGAACCGCACCCGGTGCCGGTCCAGCAGCGCCGCCGCCTCTCCCAGGTGCCCCTGGACGATGTCCTGCCGCGCCTGGTCGAGCAGCGTACCCTCCTCGCCCAGCGTGTCGGGGGCAGCATCGGCGGGAGGCGGTCCGGGAGGAGGCGGGGCAACGGGCCGGGCGATCGGCGCGCGTATCGGAGCTGGCGCAACGGTGGCCGCACGGCTCTTCGCCCGCTCGGAGCGGACCTCGATGTACGCCGCGGTGCCGCCGCCGACGCTCACCGCAGCCGCCACGCCGAGCAGGAGCGCCTTCTTCGCCAGCAGCGTCCCGCCGATGCCGCTCGCAGCGGCGCCCGTCCCACCGCCGGCGCCAGCCCCAGCCGCGAGGGCCGAGGAGGTGCCGGCGGCGGCAGCGGTCGAGCTGGCCGCGCTGGCGGCGAGGAAGCCCGCCCCGAGCCCGAGCGTGAGCGCCACGCGGCGCCGGACCCGCTCCCGGGCCCCCTCCGGGGGGGCAAGCGCGCTGGCATCCTCGAGGTCGAGGACCGTCCACTCCGCTGGAAGCTCGCCCGTCAGCCGCTCGCTCACGACTCACCTCGGAGAGCTGCAGTGATCTTCGCCCGGCCGAGCCGAAGCCGGGAGTAGATCGTATTCAGTGGCACGTCGAGCGAGATGGCGATCTCCGGGACCGGGATGCCGTTGAGGTCGTGCATCACCACCACCGCGCGCTGGTGGAGGTCGAGCAGGGCCAGCGCGGCCTGCAGCCGGCTCCGCACCTGCTGCGAGGCGACCACCTCCTCCGGCGACCGCGCATCGTCCGGGCGCTCCGGTTCGGGGTCGGCCACGGTCACCTCGAGGCGGTGGCGACGGCGCCACTGCGCCGCGATGCGAAAGGCGATGCCCAGGAGCCAGGGGCGGAGCGGGCGCGACGGGTCATAGGTGCCATAACGGCGGTGGGCCACCACGAACACGTCGTGAACCGCGTCCTCCACGTCTGCCTCCGGCACACCGAGCCGTCTCAAGTAGAGCCAGACCGCCTCGAACTCCGCGTCGTAGGCTGCCGCGAAGGCCGCGTCGTCGGGCACGGTGGCTGCGGGGGCCAGGGAGGCGGCGGACTGCACTCCCCTGTTCATTGTCGGGGCCGGCCCCGGTCCGTCACCGTCAGAAGCGCCCAAAGAGACCTCCACCCACCCACACCGAGACTGGCGGCACGGCCCACGCCTCCTGGGAATCCACGAGGAACCGCGGACGGACGACGTTCACCGCGCCGTCGATGTGCAGCCGCAGACCGAGCGGGTCTGCGAAGAGCCACTCCCACTGGCCCCGGGCACCCACGGAGACCATCCAGGCGCTCGCCTCCTGGGAGCGACTGTACCCCTGTCCCTTGGCGCTGAGCGGGCCGGCCTGGGTGAGCCCGCAGGCGGCCCAGCTGCCGAATCGCGCGCAGCCCACCAGCGCCCCGCTCACCAGCGAGGTGGAGATGGTGCCCGTGCCGTAAGCCAGGGTCGTCCCCGGGAGCCACCTCCCCTCGAGCTCGACCGAGGCCGTGCTCGAGGCCGCGCCGGCATGCACCAGGACCCCACCCGCGAAGCCCGGGAGCACCCCGGCCGCCCCGACCGCGCCGACGCCACCGACCGGTCGCCAGCCGGTCCGTGAGGGCGTGGGCGGCGCAGCCTCGCCCACGCCGGTCTCGACCGCAGCTTCTGGCAGACCCGCGTCGACGACCGACAAGTCGGGGGGACCGGCATCCACCACGGCGAGCGCGGCGAGCCCCGCGTGCGGCGCGCCGGGACCCGCATCGGGCGCGGGCGTCCCTGCGTCGAGGAGCCCGGCGTCCGGAACGCCCACAGGACCACCGCCGTCCGGACCCGATGAGAGGGCCAGCGGGACCAGGCCGAGCGAGATGAGCGGCCCCGCGTCCTGGAGCAGGCCGGGGCGCTCGGGGCGACCCGTCCGGGGAGCAGTGCTGGTGGCGCCGGGCGTGGAGGTGGAGGCAACCGTGGAGGGGCCGGCCGTGGACGGGGCCGCGGGGGGCCGGGCCGGGCCCACCGGGACGGCGGTCGCCGACGCGGTGGCAGGCGGCGGGCGCGACGCGGGCGGCTTCGCCAGTGGGTCGATGGCCAGGGCGATGGCCAGGGCGACCGCGCTGCCGAGCTCCTCGCAGCCGGCACCGGTGCTCGACAGCTCGCGGAGACCCAGCACGCGCCCCGAGCGCGTGTCCAGGAGCTGCACGCGAGCGGCGATGCCGTCACCCTCTCCCTGGAGCACGCACCGGACGGTGCGCTTTGCCTTCCGGACGAACGGACGCCGGCCCAGGATCTCCGAGACCTGGGCCTCCAGCTCGTGCTGCGTCGGGCAGCGCTCGGCTCCGGCCAGCCGCCGGTAGTCGAGCCTCACGCGGACCGGGGCCTGCCGGACGCGTGCGCTCACGGTCGCCGCGCCCGTCAGCGCGAGACAGAGTCCACAGAGCAGCAGGCTCGCCCGGCGGGACATCGGCGGGGCCATCCTGCCGACTCGCCGGGCATCAGGCGAGAAAACAGAGTGCGCACCGGACCTCGGGCACGCCAACCGGCAGCAGCGTGCAGCCCTCGCGGGCAGGGCCGGATCAGGGAGGCAAGGTGATCCGCCCGGGCGCGGAGCTGGTCCCGCTCTGCGTATGGCAGCTGTTGCAGTCGCCGGTCGACACGGCGGTCCCCATCGACCGCGTCTTCCCGTTGAAGGTCACGCTGGCGGTGATGGGGAAGGTGAACCGGGTTGTGCCGTGGAAGTTGCCCGAGATGCTGCTGGCGGTGAACGTGGCCATGGCCCCGTTCGCGTCGGTGACCGTCACCACCGCTCCGCCGGCGGCGCTGCCGTTGCAGTCGTCCGGCTCGTGACCCGTGGGGAAGACGGTGCCGGCCACGCTGAAGGTCGGGCCGCCCTGCTGGGTGTGGCAGGTGATGCAGGCGTGGCCCGGCTCCATGTCGGCGCTCCCGCGCGTCCCGCCCGTCCAGTACGACTTGCTGGTGCAGACCGGCGCGGCCCCGAGCGGGTCCGGAGGCGGAGGAGGGCCGGCGTCGGGAGGCGGCGGGGGGACACCACCGTCCGTCACGCAGCTCCCGGAAGGCATCCCGGCGTTGACCCAGGCCTGGAAGGCGGTGACGTCGGCGGCGGGTACCGCGGCGTTCGGCGCGGGCGGCATCGGCGACGTCGACGACTGCATCCGCACCACCGACCTCGCCCCGTTGGTCTGCGCCGGGTAGCCCGGCGCGGGCGCAAGGAGCGCCGCGAGCGTGGCGAGGGACTGGGGCGCGCTGCCGGAGGGCGTCGACCCGTGACAGTTCCAGCAGTGCGCGCTGAGCAGGTCATAGGCCGCGCAGGGGAGCTCGGACGAGAGCACCACGCCTCCATCGGAGCCCGTGCCGGTCGTCCCGCCCTGGCCGGGGCCGGTGCTTCCGCCATCCGGGCTCGAGCCCCCGGGCGGCGTGCCGCCGCCCTGGCTCCCGCCGGGAACACCGCCGGTCGGCCCGGGGCCCGCCGCTCCGGCCGTGGTGATGGTGCCGTCGCATCCGCCGAGCCCGGCGGCGAGCACCGCCGCGAAGAGAAACCCAAGCGCACGTCTCCAGCCGAGCACGCGCGCGCCCACCACACCCTGTCGTCCTTGCACCTGCCTGCCTCCGCTCGCGCCGGTTCCAGCAGACTCCCGCCCGTCCATTGCCCGGGTGGGTCGCCCTCCGTCACCGGTCCTGGAGCTCGCGCTCGGGCGCAGGGTGCGAGCGCCCGCTCTCTTCTGCGCACCTGGCTCACCCGGAGAGCTACGCTCCGGCCTCGTCTCCGAGGGAGGGGCCCATGGGCGGTCCAATCCGAACATCGTTCGTCGCGGCGCTGATGCTGGTCGGCTGCCGTCACGACGCAGGGGTCACGCGGCTGGCGAGCGCGCCACCGAAGCCGGCGGGCTGCCAGCTCCAGCTCTTCGCCACCGAGGTGGAGGTGAAGCGTCCGTTCGAGGCAGTGTGCCTCGTCGACACGGGCTACAGCTCGACCGTTCGGCGTCCCACCGACGCCGCCGAGGTTCCTGAGGCCGCGCGCAGGCAGGCCTGTGAGTGCGGGGGAGACGCGATGATCACCGCGGCGGACGGCACGGCGGTGGTGAAGGTCATCCGCTTCACCGGGCCCTGAGCTCGGGCGATCGGCCGCCCAGCGCCGTCAGGGGCCCACCTGAACGACACCGTCCAGGTGGGTCGAGTGTCCAGACGCATCCACCTTGATGTTCCCGGCTGGAGTGACGGAAGCCGGATGGCAGCCCGCGCACTGGGTGATGCTCGTCACGCCCGCGTGGTACGTCGTGCCCGTCACCTGGGGCGGAATCCCGTGGCAGCTCCCGCATGCCGCCTGTCCCGGGCCGCCGTTCCAGACTGGCCGTCGATTGACGCTGGGGGAAGTGTCCTTCAACAGACGCGCCCCCGACCCGTGGCAATAGGCGGTGCAGGTCGCCGTCACTGGGTCGTAGGACGCCACCGCCCCGTCCGCCACCGCCAGCGTCCCCGCCCCGGGCGGGAAGACCACCGCCGGCGGGGGGTGGTCGATGTGGCCCGGGCTGGTGACGCTCGCGGGCACCAGGTGGCACTCCTTGCACCCGACGGGCGAGCTGACCTTGTGCAGGCCGCCCAGGTGCTCCTGGTGCGCTCCCACCGACTGGAGGCTCGGGTCGGAACGGCCGAGCACGTCCAGGGGAGGAGCGGGATCGTCACCACTCCCGTGGCAACCCACGCAGCTGCCCGGCGGGGCCGACAGGTCGACCTCGCCGTTCACGTGGAGAGCGGAGCGCGGCTGGTCACCGACGTAGGTCGGTCGATGGCAGGTCTGGCACGGGAGATCCGTCGCGTGCCCCGCAGGAGGTGTTCCGTGGCAGCTTCCGCACTGAGCCTGATGCTGCCCCACCGCGGTCCAGACCGGGCTGATCTGCGCGGCCTTCGTGTCCTTGAAGGGTGCGTGGCAGTAGCCGTTGGTGCACGTGGCGCTGGTCCGGTCCCAGGAGAATGGGCCCGCGTAGCCGCTATCCACGATCACCGGCGCCGGCCCCGTGAGGAGCTGGCCACCCTTCTGGTAGTGGCCCTCGTCTCCGGGCTGTGTGGGTGTGGTGTGGCACGCATCGCAGGAGAACGCCGTGTGCATCGCGCCGTCCGTCACATGTGACTGATGCGCCCCTACCGTCACCAGCGACGTGGCGGACAGGTAGTCCAGGTTCCGCGGAGGAGCCGCGTTCGCCGCGCTCCCGTGGCAGGTGTTGCACGCCATCACCCCCGAGAGGTGACAGCTCTGGCAGGCGACATTGGCGCTGCCGCCGCTCAGATCCTCTCCGTGGCAGGCCTGACAGCTGCTCAGGTCGTAGACCACCTGTCGCAGCACCCGTCCGTGGAACTGGTCCGTGTTCCCCGGATCCATCCAGCCGTTGATGTGCACGGTGTACGCCTTGGGCTTGAGCGCGCACTCGACCACCCAGGTCTGGAGCTCGGTGATCTCGGCCTGCGCGATCGCCACGTGGCCCCCGGGCAAGGTCCCCCGGGCGGCCTGGAGCAAGGGCGAGTTGTCGTCCCCGGAGCGGACGCGTGGCGTCCCGTCCGGCCGACGGGCGATGGCCTCCTGGTAGCTGTCCACCCGGTAGTCACCCTCGGCCTGCGCGGCAGAATGGCAGGAGGCGCAGCGCGACTGCAGCACCGGTCCCACGCCCTGGGCATAGCTGTCATCGCACTGGGCCTGTCCCAGCTTCTGCGGACGCCCCTCGCAGGCGAACAGCGCGACCGTCAACGCCGCGAGCGCCGCCAGCAGCTGCCTTCTCACAGGTCCCTCTATGGATGACATGACAGGCACATGGAGTTGCGGTTGATTTCCGAAGCTGGGTGCTTCCCCGTCCAGCCGAATGGGTGCGGGTCACCGCCCGGTCCGCCCACGCGATGGCAGCTCACGCAGTTCGACGCGGCCCCTTGCTCGTGGCACGAGGCGCAGCTCACGATGTCCCGCCGCGCGGCCGTGCCATGGAAGCTGGGGCTCCCGGTGGTGAGCCAACCGGACGGGTGCGGGTTGAGCGGGTTGTTCGAGTCGGGCGTCAGCCGCTGCTTCTTGTGGCAGTCCGCGCAGAAGCTGACCGGGTGGCACTTCTGGCAGGCCGCCTCGTTCCCCCGCGCCTCGATGGAGTGACGGGTGAGGAAGTCCCCCCAGTGGATGAAGTTCCGGTCTGGTCGGTCGGGGAGGATCTCCTCGACCTTCATCGGGCGCGTCCTCGCCGCGTGGCAGTCCGCGCAGAACTGTTGCTGGTGACAAGTCTCGCACGCCGCGGAGGTCGACCGAGCGGTGGTGGGATGGACCCTGGTGAAGTTGATCGTGTGGCTGAAGGCGGTCTCGGGTTTGAGCGGGAAGTGCGTCAGGTCCAGATGGCAGGCGTAGCACTGGCCGTTCTTGAACTGATCGTCGTGGTTGTGACAGGAGAGGCAGGTCTTCATCGGCGGGACCGGCTTCTCCACCTGGCCTCGAGCGGGAAGCGTGAGGTGACACACCTCGCACTTCTCGTCCTTCTCCAGATGCTTGGCGTGATTCATGATCAGGTATGGCTCTCGCTTGGGGTAGGTGCCCGGCTTGTCCGCGTTGAGATGGCACATCCCGCACTTGCCGGCTTCCTTCTCCTTCTTGTGGCAGCCGAGGCACTTGCTCTCCTTGGGGAAAGCACCGGGCTGCCCGAGCGCCGTCTCGTCGAAGATCGTCTCGTGGCAGGTGAGGCACTCCAGACCGGCCTTCACGTGGCCCGCATGGTTCGGATCGATGGTGAGCGGCTCGCCGGCTCTCGCGGACCAGGCCCAGCCCACGACCAGGACGGCAACCACCGGACCGCGCGCGCGGAATGGTTGCCAGGTCATCGAGCGGTTCCCTTCTGCGGCGCCGAGAAGAAGTTGTATCCGACCCGGGCGGTCAGCGAGTACGCGGTCTGGAAGAAGGGCGTGGATCCCACCGAGCCGCTCAGCATCGCGCTCCACCCCGAGCCGATCGCCCAGGTCGCGCTCCCGGTCCCGACGATGGCCTTGGTCTGTGCGTTGACCGCGTCCCTGAGCAGCGTCCCTTCCACGTCTGCGCTCAGCCGGATCCGTTCGGTCAGCGAATGGGTGATGAAGGCGCGCAGGTCGGTGACTCCGTTGACCGGGACGAAGAGGAACCGGGCATCGAGACCCAGGGTCGACTTGCGGGCGAGCTTGTAGGTGGCCCTCAGCTCGGCCTCGTCGCCCTCCCCGCCGTCCACCCAGAGCCGCTGGTACTCGCCGTAGAGCCCGAGGCGCGGGTGGAACTGCCAGAACACCCCTCCTCCCACCGAGTCGCGGTTCGTGTCCGCGAACACGCTGAAGATGGAGGTCATGGGGAGAAAGAGGTCCGGTGAGGTGTGCTCGCCCTTCGCAAAGACCTCGACCTCTGGGAGGACTTGCCAGCTGAGGGTGAGATCGGCGTCCGCGAAGCGCTCCTCCTGGAGGCTGAAGATGCCCGAGGCTGTCGCGGACACGGTCTGGAGGATCGCCCAGCGTGCGTCCACTCCCAGATCCTGCCTGGAGAGGACGCTGCCGCTGATGATCTCCAGGAACGAGACTCCCACTTCGCTCCCGTACGAGGGTCTCCAGAAGGCTCTCCCCCCGAAGGCGAACTCGCCAACGGGATAGGTAAATCGCGAAGTCGTGGGCGCGCCCGCGTAGGCGTTGACCCCGAAGCTCCTGCCGATCATGACCGTGCCGTTCACCCCATCCAGCTGCAGCACCCGCGCAGCCCCTCCGGAGACGAGCTGCCTTCCGAGAGTCAGGCTGAGATGGCGATTGAACAGCGCCCCCTGGATGTAGAGGAGATCGATGTCTCCCGTGGTACCAGGGTAGATGGAGTCCTTCAGGGTCGAGAGCTGCCCCCAGGCGGAGAGCTGGACGTTGAGGTCGTCGATCCCGGAAACCTCGATCCCTCGCACCGAGAGACCCACCATCTCCGTACCCCAGAACCCCGTCCGCGTATCGCCCGCCTTCCACTCCGGCTTGAGCCGCAGCATCGTGGTCGAGCTTGCGTCGACCACCTGGGCCGCTGCCACCGGAGCCCAGAGGATCGAGAAGAGCACCAGAGCCGCCCACCGCGAGCCCACCCCAGCGATGTGACCGCCTCTTCCTCGGTTCATGATCCGGTGACGCTCCTGTCGGCTGCTGTCCGGGCTGCTCGAGTGCGACGATTCCTATTCGCGCGGGTAAGGGGGCAGGTATGGCGAGGTGATGTTGTGAACTGCGGAGACGGAGAGCGTGGCTCCGGGGCCGTGACACACGCTGCAGGTCTCCACCGGCGGCGAGTGGCTGAAGTCGGTGTTGTCTTGGGCGTGCGCCGCCGCGTCGGCCGCGTCGTGGCAGGTGATGCACGCCCGCGCCGTGGGATTCTGCCAGGCGGTGTTGACGCACGTCCCCGACTGGCACGTCTGACCGTAGCCGCACGGTTTGCTGTCGGAGCACGCGGCCAGGGTGCTCTGGTGGCAGTTGGTGCACGAGCGCACGTCGACCGGGGCCAGGATCTCCTGGAAGCTGAGCAGGTTGTTGTTGAAGCCCAGGTAGTTCAGCGTCGCCGGCGGTATGCTCGGAGGCAGCCCGAGGTTGTTCCGCTCGAGGTAGTTCTCTCGCAGCCGCGCGAAGTGGATGTCGTGCACCAGCTGCTGGTAGTCGATGACGATTCCCGGCGTGGGGTCCACGGTCACGGTGCAGACGTTGCCCGCGCCGCACGCTTCCCACCCTCCGGCGAACCCAGGGCAGTCGGAGTTGGTGCTGCAGGTGGCTCCCGTCGAGCCGACCACCCGGTCGAAGGCGTTCTCGGTGTGGCAGGTGCTGCAGGTCTCGCCGTTCTTCCGCTGGCCGCCGTGTTGCGCCAGGTGCGGGAAGCCGTCGGGAGACATGCCGTGACACGAACCGCAGGCGGCCTGCGTGACCACCTGGCGACCCGAGGCCGGCTGGTTGGCTCCGAAGGCGACCGGGACTTGGGCGTCGACCGCGTCACGCACTCCGTTGGTGGTCCTGGCCCAGTAGAACCAGACAGTGTAGCTGCCCGGCGGGTTGACCCGTGTTCCTGCGGCGAGATGGTTGATCGGAGCCAGTGAGTTCGCCGGCCAGGGGGCGGCCGGGACGTAGGTATAGGTCTGCGAGGCCGGGTCGTAGGTCAGCGTGCCCTGCGACGCGGTCTTCATGTTCAGCCCACCGGATGGAGTTCCGTAGACCCGCTGGGGATTGCTCGTCGGGCCGGCGACGAGGAATGTCCCCGCCCAGGGAGAGCCGGCATCGGCAAGGTCGGGCACCGATGCCGGGGTGGTCTGGTTGTCGAAGAGCTGGAACTTTAGGGTCAGCGTGTCGCCCACATTGAAGGTCGTGCCCCCATCGGGCCCGGTCACTTTCGCGTTCTTGAACGTGTAGCCGTCGAGGCTGATGGGCGCGTTGAACGGGGAGATGGCGTGGCGATCGGCGATGGGAGAGACGCCATTGGTCGCCCCATGGCAGGTGACGCACTGCGCGTCGTCGGTCTGCTTCGGGTGGGAGGTCAGCTCGCAGAGCTTGGTCGTGGTGTTGCAGGTGGCGGTGGAGCTGAACACCGAGCAGTCGTTGTTGCTGGAGCAAGGCCCCACGCCGCCGTCCGGGAGCACGCCCGCCGGCTGTCCGAACACAGTAGGGGGGGAGATCACCGCCGTCGTCGCAGTGGGGTCGACCCCTCCATCCGGGAGGAGAGCTCCCTCGAAGAAGACGTTGTCGTGGCAGGAACCGCACGCCGCCCGGGAGGGGTTGGTCTTCCAGGCGTCGTTGACGTGGCAGCTGGTGCAGTTCTTCTCCATCGCCACCGACGCCGGGAGCGCGAGACCCGCGGTCCCGCCCGTCGGCATCACCGGGAAGTTGACGTTGGTGAACGCGAACAGCGAGGTGTCCGGTCCATAGCCATATTCTGGGTGCGCAGCACCTCCTAGAACTCCTCCGTCCGCCCCAGGGGCCTGTGAGAGTTGGTGCGATCCGCGGTGGACGCCGTGGGTCTTGCGCAGCAGGTGATTGGGGCTGTACCCGGCGTTGTTGTGGCAGGCCTTGCAGCTGCCGATGGGGAGAGAGTCGAGCGAGTAAAGGCCCACCGGCGAGAAGCCCGGCGCGATGTGCGCCATGTACGTTTTGCCACCCGGGGCGATGTTCAGGTGGCAGCTCAGGCAGCTGGAGCCGTCTGCCGGTCCACTCGCGTAGGGCTCGACCGTCGCCGTCCCGATCTGGAAGTCGCTGAGGGTAAACATCTGGTTGAGCGGGTCCTGCCCGATTGCCCAGACCGAGGCGGTGTACGTGCCGGGCGCCTCGGCGGTGATCGCGCTGAGCGTGTAGACGACCGTCCCATCCGGCTGGACGGTCATGTTCGCGTTCGGAGTGCCTCCATCCGCGAGCGGCTTGAGGCCCTGGGCCCTGAAGGGCGCCGGCGAGAGGTTCAGGAGCTTGTATGCGGTGACCGTCTTGAGAGGTGAACGGGGCCCCACGACGAAAAAGTCAGCAGTGGAGCCGAGGCTGGCGGGAGGAACGGTCTGCCCGCAGGCATTGGCGAACTTGATGGTCACGACCGGCCGTTCCCCAGCGACGAAGAAGCTGCCGTTCGCCGGGCTCGAGATCGCGACCGTGGCGCTGAAGTCGCCGGGCTGGGTACAGGAGCCCGGAGGACCGGCGTCGCCTGCCGGACCCTCGGGTCCCTGGGGGCCTTGGGGGCCTTGGGGTCCTGGCTGGCCCGGAGTCCCCTGCGGTCCCCGGTCGCCGAGACACCCCACCCCTAACCCAAGGGCCACCGCTCCCAGCAGCGACAGCACCAGCCGCATTCGCGTCCCCTCCACACGTCACCGGAACCCCTCCGGCGGCGCGGTACTGTACCCCGGCCATTTCCTGGGAAGGAACTCGGACCGCGTAGCCCCAAAGTCCTATCCGAGCGGCTCGGGGTTTCGCGCAATTCATGCGGGCGCGAACCGGGCGAGCACGGGCGATTGCGCAGTCCGTGCGAGCCACTCACTCATGATGTCGGGATCGACCGCGAGCTCCGCTCGCCCTCATGCGGAGCAAGGGCGTGCCCTGCGCCGCCACCGGCGGTCTCTCTTGAACATCCTTGCGAGTCCCCCGTCTATCCGCTAGGCCATCGTGAAACTCGGAGGGCTCGCATGAATCACGTCCGTCTCCTGGCGTCGATCGCAGCCGGTTCACTTCTCCTCAGCGCCACGGCGATGGCACAGACCGACCCCAAGAAGGTCGAGCGCGCGTGGAAGGCCAAGTGCTCCTCCTGCCATGGCGCGGCCGGCAAGGGCGATACCGAGAAGGGTCAGCAGATGAAGATCGCCGACATGACCACGGCGGAGTTCCAGGCGAAGAAGGACGACGAGCTCAGGAACGCGATCCTCAACGGCATCAAGAAGGAGAAGGGGGGCGTGAAGCAGGAGATGGACTCCTTCAAGGGGGACCTGACGCCCGAGCAGGTCGACGCCCTCATCGCCTACATCCGCACCTTCAAGAAGTAGAAGTCGAACTCAGCGCGCCTCATCCCGGGGGTGGCCTATGAAACACGTCCGTCTCTCAGCGTCGCTTGCAGCTGCTTCGATTCTCCTCAGCGCCACGGCGCTGGCCGCAGAAGACCCGAAGAAGACCGAGCGCACGTGGAAGTCCAAGTGCGCGTCCTGCCACGGCGCGGGCGGCAAGGGCGACACCGACAAGGGTCAGCAACTGAAGATCGTCGACATGACCACCGCCGATTTCCAGGCCAAGAAGAACGACGAGCTCAAGAACGCCATCCTCAACGGCGTCGAGAAGGAGAAGTCGCACGCCTTCAAGGACGAGCTGACGCCCGAGCAGGTCGACGCGCTCGTCGCCTACATCCGCACCTTCAAGAAGAAGTAGGCGAAGTCCGGCGGGAAGGACGCGGAGGGGCCGCCTCGAGGCCGCCGTGCAGGACGGCCCTGGAGCGCCGACCGTTTCTGCGCAACCGGACCCTTTGAACGTTCTTGTGTCTCGCCCGTCCATACGCTAGGCGTCGCGCCACGCGCCGTCGACTTGGAGGTCACGCACCCATGAAGCACGCTCGTCTCTTGGCGTCGATCGTAGCCGGCTCGGTCCTCGTCAGCGCCGCGGCGCTGGCCGCAGAAGACCCGAAGAAGACCGAGCGCACGTGGAAGTCCAAGTGCGCCTCCTGTCACGGTCAGACTGGCAAGGGGGATACCGACAAGGGCAAGGAGCTCAAGGTCGAGGACATGACGGCCGCCAAGTACCAGGGGAAGAAGGACGATGACCTCAGGAAGGCCGTCCTCGACGGCGTCAAGGCCGACGGGAAGGAAGTCATGCCGCCCTTCAAGGACGAGCTGACCCCGGAGCAGGTGGACGCCCTCGTCAAGTACACCCGCACCTTCAAGAAGTAGGGGTCGGCGGTGAGTGGGCGCCCCGGCGAGCCGGGGGGGCCCCTCCGGTCACGGGGTGCGCCGGTGCTGCTCTTGCGCCCGGCGGCGCTGGCTCAGCTCGCGGATCTTGAGCCCCATGACCACCGCCAGGAAGGACATCAGCCCGATGGAGACCAGCAGTCCATTGCGCCGGTAGCGCTGCTCCTTCCGCGCCGTCTGCACCAGAGTCTCCGTCTTGGCGACCGCCTCCCGTCCAGCCTTGGCCCCCTGGTCGAAGCCGCCCCGGTCGAAGGTGTGCACCCTCGACCGGGTCTGCACGATGTCCTCGTTCAGCTCCTCGAGGGAAGCGTAGATGGGTTCGGCGTCGAGGCCGCGCGTCGCCAGCTCCTCTGCCTCCGGCCGGAGGCGCTGTCCCGCGGTGACCAGGTCGGCGAGGCTGCTCCGGAAGTAGCGGGCTGTCGCGTTGCACTCCGGGTTGTCCTTGGCGTTCTGGGCGTGACAGGACCCGCAGAGGCCGTCCGGAGCATCGGAGATCAGCCCGTCGGTCGGTTTGGCGATCTCGTGCTTGCCGTGACACTTCTCGCACTCCGGCCAGCGATGGGCCTCGAAGGCCTGCTTGTGCTTGCTCCCGTCGAAGAAGGTGCCGTTCTGGGAATGGCAGGTGCGGCAGACCTGCGAGATCGAGCTCACCTTCGGCGGCTGGGCCGCGTGGTTGCCATGGCAGCTGTTGCACGCCGGAGCGCCCAGGTCCCCCTTCTCCAGTAACGCCTTGCCGTGGACCGATTTCCTGAAGCCCTCCAGCTGGTTAGTGGGCAGAGGCGTTCCATCGTCCTTCTTGTATCCGGCCATGTACTTCGGGTCGGCATGGCAGTGGCCACACGTTTCCGGGATGGCCTGGGGGTGCACTGTGGAAAGGCGGCTCTTGGGGCCCCGGATGCCGTGCACCCCGTGACAGCTCACGCACTGCGCGGCCTTCGAATCCTTCTGCTGCAGAAGAAGGATGCCGTGCTGGCTCTCCTTGTACTTGGAGAGCTGGTCGGTGGGCAGCGAAGGGTTGAAGCCGCGCATGAAGCTGGGGTCGGCGTGGCAGCGGGCGCAGAACTCGGGGATCCAGGTGCGGTCAGCGTGGCGCAGGTCCGCCTTGGGCCAGCGGGCGGCGATGTCCGGCGTCATCACGTCCTTTTCCGGAGAGCCCCCATGGCATCCCGCGCAGGAGAGCCCGCGGCGGAAGTGGACGTCGCTCACGAAATTCTTGAAATTCAAGAGCTCGTTCGACTGAGTCGCCTTGGGATCCGAGGAGAACAGGTGGATCTTCTTCTGCGACTCGGGATCGGTGTGGCAGAGGATGCAGTTGTCGGAGAAGATGATTGCCGCCGACTGCGAGGACAGCTCCGGGCCCAGCAGCGCCTTGAGGTGCCGGGCCCCACCCACGGTGAGCGCATCCACGTCCTTCCCGACGAGCTCGCGCGTGTGCAGCGGCAGCTTCTTCATGTACGCCCGCTCGGTGTCTCCGAGGATGGGCTTGCCGTCCTTGTCCTTCTCCTCGAACAGCTTCTCCACCGAGGCCGGGAGCTTGCCGTCGTCCGGGGCGGGAGCCGGGGCGGCTTGGCCCAGAAGCAGCAGCAGTGGCCACAGCCCTCTCATTTGGGCGCCTCCAGCCCTGCAGCAGGGTTCTTCCGGGACGTCAGCACTACCCCGGCGATGGCCACGAGCATGGCGATGGCTCCCGCGACCAGGTAGTTCACCCCGAACACACCGTTGAGAGCGACGTGAAGCAGCGCCGCTCCGGAGAAGGCCAGCCACCGCTGTCGGTAGACCAGGAACCGGACCAGGTCGACGGCCGATGAGACTCCCAGCACGATCCAGGCGCAGGTCCAGGCGGTCGCCCGAGGGTCGGGGAGCTTCGTGGCGGTGCCTCCCCCGCCGATGTCCCAAGCCTTCAGCGTGAGGTAGGCCATGAAGATGAGGGCAGCGACGGCCAGATCGGTGAACATCGGGGAGGACTGACCCCTGGAGGCACGGCGGTCCAGGAAGGGGACCAGCGCCCAGATGGCCATCAACACCGTCACCAGCAGCAGCGCCGCCTGCGGTCCTTCCATCGGCCCCAGGTGCGCCGGAAACTCCTTGAGCAGCTGGTAAACCCAGAGGAAGTACCACTCCGGCTTGATGCCCGGATAGGCGGGGGCGAGCGGGTTGGCCTTCTTCCCCAGCTCCCATTCCATCCCCGGGATGCCAGGCCCGTAGGGGAGCAGGTACACCAGCACGCAGAGGAGGAGCAGGCAGACCAGCCACAGGAGGAGATCCCGGACGAGGAAGTCCGGGAAGAACCTGAGGCCGGGCCGATCCGGTCGCTGATGCCTCATGGCCGGGGCCATGCCCTGAACCTGGATGAAGAGAAGGTGGGCTCCCATCACCGCCACGATCAGCAACGGAAGGATGACGATGTGCAGGGCGAAGAAGCGATAGAGGGTGTTGATGGTGACGTCTGGACCACCGCGCATCACTTCCAGCAGCCACTGACCGATCACCGGCAGGCTCTTGACGGAGTCGGTGCCCACGGCGGTGGCGAAGAAGGACAGCTCGTTCCAGGGGAGCAAGTAGCCGGAGAAACCGAAGCCCAGGGCGATCCCGAACAGCCCGAAGCCGGTGAGCCAGGTCAGCTCCCGGGGCTTCCGGTAGGCCTTGAGGATCATCGTGCTGAACATGTGAACCACCAGCGAGATGATCATCAGATGCGCGCTCCAGCAATGGATGGAGCGAATCAGCCAGCCGAACGGCACCCGCGCGATGATGTAGCGGATCGACTCGTATGAGGTTGCCTCGCCCGGCTGGTAGTACATGAGCAGCAGCACGCCCGAGGCGATCTGGACGATGAAGAAGAAGAGCGTGGTGCCGCCCAGGTAGTACCAGACCATGGAGTGGCCACCGACCGGCACCTCCTTGTGCCGGACGAACTCCACCAGCCTCCCGAGCCTGAAGCGTGCGTCCAGCCAGCGATAGAGGCGCTCGCCCACGGAGGGGGGCGCCTCCCGGCGCTCCGTCTCGATCATGCGGTCTCCATCGTCAGCGTGACCTCGTCCCCCTCCCGGGTGGCGACCCATTTGGTCAGCGGGCGAGGCGGCGGACCGGAGAGCACCCGCCCGTCCAGATCGAACTTGCCGTTGTGGCAGGCGCACCAGAGGAGCGAGTCGCCGGGGACGAACTGCACCGTACAGCCCTCATGGGTGCACTTCGCGTCCAGGGCGTGCAGCGCCCCACCCGCCTCGAACACGATCACCTTCCGGGTGCCCGCCCGGGCGATGACGAAGTGTGACTTCCCGAGGGTGGACACCTCCTCCGCGCTCAGCTTCAAGGGACCACCGGCCCCCGTGTCGCTCAGCGGGCGCAGGTAGCGCAGCACCGGATAGAGAACGCTGGCCGCCCAGCCGACGAGCCCGACGCCGAGAAGCCAGTTCAGGACGCTGCGCCGCTCCGGCTTCGAGGTCTGAGCGACCGGGGCCGTCATGTCCACGCTCCCTTTGGAAGAACGCCGCACGACAACGTTCGTTGGAAAACAACGCGCTGTCACGCAATTTCGCGGCGAGCTTTTCGCGCCGCACGGCTTCCCCTCTGCCCGAGGAAGCAGCGTCTGGCGAGGACTTCGACCCGCCTCGCTCGCTGGCCGGAGCGCCCGTGCGGCCGCGTCTTCCTTCCCGAGATCGGCCTTACCGAGATCGGTGCTCCTCACCACTGCTGACGAGCGTTACACTCTTGACGCGCCTCGTCGTCAGCGCGTACGCCCGTGCAGATCCTGCACACAGCGTGACAGTGGGAGCAGACCTTGCGCCACTGGATCGACGAACCGGATGAAGCCCCGGCGGTCGGCGGTGGGAGCTCGAGAGGTCCGGTTCTTGCTCGGCGGGGCGATGATGATCCGGTCGAGGGGGGTCGCCTTCGGTCGGGAGTGGGCTCGTTCGGGAGGCGCACGCAGGCCTCGAGTTGCCGGTCAGGACTTGGATGACAACGCCCTACCGAATGGGCGATAGTGTCTTATAGTTGACATTTGGGAGGGTTCAATGAAGATGCGCATCCCCCTCGTAGCACTGGCCATCGTTGCTCTCTCCCTCGGGTGTAAAGGCGACCAGGGCCCGGCCGGCGCGGCCGGCCCAGCGGGCGACGCGGGTCCTCCCGGCGCGGCCGGCCCTTCGGGTGACGCGGGCCCCCCGGGGAATCCCGCGATCACCAAGATCACGGTCCCCAAGAACTCCGACACCCCCAGCGACTCTGCTTCCGCGGCCTGGGCAGCGCTCGCCCCGAAGGTGACGGTCCAGAGCGTCACCATCGCGAGCCCGCCCGTCGTGAAGTTCAAGGTCACGGATTCCGCCGGAATCCCGATCGCCGGCCTGGGCAACACCTCCAAGAGCAGCACCGCCAGCGTCGCGGGCTTGACCAACCTCGCCTTCGCCATGGCCAAGCTGGTGCCGGCCGCCAGCGGGTCCCCCAGCAGGTGGGTCAGCTACATCGTGACGACTGTGCCGCCGGCGACCGCAGACGGAGGCGTGGGGGCAGCCACACCCACCCGGCCCAGCACCGACAACACCGGCACACTGGTGGACAACGGTGACGGGAGCTACGCCTACACGTTCTACCGCGACGTCACGCAGATCAAGACCCAGGTCGCGGGCATGACGGTGTCGCCGCCGAACAACACCGCCGACCTCGGAGACCTGACCTACGACCCCAGCCTGGTGCACCGGCTGACCATCCAGCTGTCGGGCAACGCCCCGGGGACCGGCACGAACACGCCGACCGGCGTCGCGGACCCGAACTTCCCGGGCGTGCCGATGACGAATCCGGTGGACGCCATCTACGACTTCGTCCCGAGCTCGGGCCCGGTGACGGCGTCCGGTCGGGACATGGTCACGACCGCGAACTGCGACACCTGTCACCAGGTGCTCGGCGGGATCGCGGGCGGCGACGCCGAGGCGAACGGCGCGGGCTTCCACGGCGGCAGTCGCAACGAGGTCCGCTACTGCGTGGTCTGCCACACCGAACAGCGCAAGTACGGCAGGACGGAGGCCGCGTACGACTCGAGCACGCTGACCTTCAAGTCAGCCGACGGCGGGACCGATCTGGCCACCACCTCGACCTACAGATTCCGTGATCGCGCGGTCGGGAACCTTCCGAACGAGATTCACCACATCCACGCGGGGCCGCTACTCGCCCTCAAGAACTACAACTACGGGGGCGTGAACTTCAACGAGGTCCTGCATCCCCAGGATCTCCGGAACTGCGACAAGTGCCACAACTCCGCCAACACCTCGACGCCGGACGCCAAGAACTGGAAGCAGGTTCCCAACCGGCTGGCCTGCGGTGGGTGCCACGACGGCATCGACTTTGCCACCGGCAAGGGCGTGACGATGGCGGATGCCGCCAACGGGCTGACCAGCTCCAACATCGGCGGGACGGGCCTCGCGCACATCGCCGGTCCCATGAGCGATGACTCGACTTGTGCCACTTGCCACGGACCGAGCGGCTCCGTCGACGTCGACGTGGTGCACCGGCCCGTGACGCCGCCGAATCCCGCCAACGCGCTCCTGCCCGGCGGGACCAACGCGAACACCAACGCGGCCTGGATCGCCTCCAACCCGGCTCGCCTGCCGGCCGGAGCGATCACAGTCGCCTACAACATCAAGAGCGTCTCGCTCGACACGAACCGACACCCGATGATCGTGTTCCAGCTCCTCCAGAACGGCACGGCGAAGCCCCTCAACGTCTTCTCGAGCGCCGCGGTCAACCCGGCGAGCGGTGCGAAGGAGATCTGGGACAACTTCATGGGGTCGCCGAGCCTCTACTTCGTCTTCTCGGTACCCCAGGACGGGATCGCGACGCCGTCCGACTTCAACGTGAGCGCCAGCGGGTACCTGAGGGCGATCTGGAACGGCACCGCGACCGGCACTGCAGCGGGCACCCTGACAGGCCCTGACACGAATGGGTACTACACCGGCACGCTCACCGGAGTGACCGTCCCGACCGGCGCGGTCATGCTCACTGGCGGAGTCGGGTACACCTACAACGTCAGCAGCAGCCTGCCGCTGACGCAGACGGCGACTGCCACGGGCACGAAGTTCGACCAGTACCCGGTCTGGAATGCCGGGACGACGGACACCACGGTCCCGTGCGTCACCGCGGCCAACGCCACGAGCCCCAAGTGCAACGGTGGGTTGATCGTCATCGCCCCGAACGCCCAGAAGGTCGCCACCGGCTTCACCGGCCGGCGGGCCATCGTCGAGGACGCGCGCTGCAACGCCTGCCACCAGGAGCTCGGCACGTTCACCGAGGACGCCTTCCACGCCGGTCAGCGGAACGATGGAACCACCTGCGCCTGGTGCCACCGGCCGAACCAGACCAGCAGCGGCTGGTCGGCGGACTCGGTCTACTTCGTCCACGCGATCCACGCCGGGGCGAAGCGGAACACCGCCTTCACGTGGGACGCCACTGACCCGAGCGGCTCGTACGCGGAGGTCCTGTACCCCGGCGTCCTGAACTTCTGCGAGGGCTGCCACGTCCCCGGAGCGGTCGACTTCGGCAACAGCGACTCGCAGGCCCAGGTCGATTTCCGGCTCTACCGGACGGTCGCCGCGGGCTCGTTCTCGGGCAAGATC
>DATKMD010000132.1:0-4289 GCA_035542075.1 Thermoanaerobaculaceae bacterium | reverse complement strand
GACCACTCTCTCGGCAAAGGGGTTCTGCCAGGGACTGCGAGGGGCGGTGAGCACTACCTCGTCCGGACTACTGACCGTTCGGGAGGTCGCGCGCACCCTTCGAGTGAGTTGCGCCACGGTGTACCGGTTGGTGAACGAGGGGCACTTGCCGCACACCAGGGTACTGAACGCCATCCGCGTGCGCCCCGATGATCTGCGTCAGTTCTTGGCAGCCGCCCGCGCCTTATCGCCCCGGCGCTAAATGACCTGCAGTGTACCTGAGACAGCCTCAGGCGGCTCGACCGTAGAGGGAGACCTGGGTCCCCGGGAAGGGTTGGACGTCGCGGAGGAAGTCATCGACCGCCTCCATGAGGGCTTCGATGGTGCGGTGGGTGTGGTTGCGGGTGACGTGGTCGTGAAGCTGCTTCCAGAGCCGCTCGATGACGTTCGACTCCGGGGAGTAGGGCGGGAGGAAGTGGAGCGCGAAGCGGCCACCGACCAGCGCCAGGTGGCGTGTCGTGCGCCTCGACTTGTGGATGATGTAGTTGTCGAGAACGAGGTGGATGCGCCGGGCGCCTCGGTACGCGCGCCGGAGAGCGTCGAGCAAGGCGACGAAGAGCTCCGAGTTCTTCCGCTGGGCGACGACGTGGACGACCTTGCCGGTCCTCGCGTTCAGGGCACCTGCCACGTACCGCTTCACGTTCTTGCCCGGGGTGAGCACGATGAGTTGCTTCCCGCGACGCATGTAGGTCGCGCCGATGCGGGGGTTGAGATCGATGTCGGCCTCGTCTACGTAGAAGACCTCGTCCTCGTCGCTGGCCCTCTTCACCAAGCGATCGATCTTCTTCAGGGTTCGGCGCCGGCCGCGGACCGGGATGCGCAGTCCAGCCCGGGGCCGACCACGCCGAATCTGGTTCGCAAGCAGCACGTTGCGAACGTGGCTTGGGCTGAGCCTTACGCCGGTGTCCTGGGTGAGCTGCACCGCCAGCAACTCCAGCGTCCAGGTCGTGCGCTGCCACCCGAGGGCCTGGGGCGACCGGTCGATGTACCCGACCAGAGTGCCCTCCACCGCGGTGGACACCTTGGTCGGCTCCCGGCGCTGGCGCTGGTCGAACAGAGCCTCCTCGCCCAACTCCTCGAAGCGATAGAGGGTTCGGTACACGGTGGCGCGGGCGCAGCCCGTGATCGCGGCAGCCGCCGACGGCTCGTGGCCCTCGTGGAGCAGCAGCAGGATCCGGGCACGAAGGGCCTCGATCCGGCTGCGGGTTTTCTGGAGGAGCCTCTTCATCCGTCGCCGTTGCCCTCGGGCGAGCCGAAGGCTTATCGTCATCGAGGGGGATCTCCTGGGCTTGAGTGTGTTCTGGCGAATTCACTCGTAGCCCAGTTGGTCCCTCCTCTCGATCTTTCTGATCCCGGTTCAGTGCAGGATATTTAGAAGAGGCGGTCAAGCGGGCCTGATGACCGGGTGTCGACGCGAAGCTGTAGCGGCGACCGCGGTCATTCCGGATCGCCGAGGTGGGCAGTGCCGTCTTCCCCTCCATTCCTCGGGTACACGTGGACGGAGCTTGAACGCGGGAGCGGCGCGTTGCAGCGAGGGCAGTAGTCGCGCTCGGTCGCTGGCACAACCGCCTCACCAGCGGAGTTCTCGCCCCGTTCCTGCTTCAGCTGCCAGTAGGCGTGGAACACGATCGCGAACATCCCGCCGAAGCATGCAATGGAAATGACCACGCCAGCCACATATAGGTACCTCGCAAGCCCGCCGGGAGGGAGCTTTCGTGGTTCTCTACTCTGCTCGGAAACGCGCGAACGGAGCGCTGTGCTCGCGTGATCGAGTGTGAAGCGCTACAGCGCAACCTTGCGGATGCTGCGTGAGGCGAGGAAGACGGCGACGGCGCTCGTCGCCATGAGCGCGCACACGTGCGGCCACAGGTCGAGCAGGCTCGCGTCGCGCAGCACGATCCCGCGCATGATCGCGATCATGTGCGTCGTGGGAAAGACGTACCCGATCACGCGCAGCGCCCAGGGGAGACCCTCGAAGGCGAAGACGTAACCGGAGAGGAAGATCGCCGGCAGGAAGAAGGCCTGGGCGAGCTGCTGCGATTCGAGCTGGGTGCTCGCGCGGCTCGAGATGAGGAGCCCGACAGGCAGGAGCGCGAGCAGGTACACCACAGCTGCCGCGAAGAGGAGCAGGAGACTGCCGCGGATCGGCACCTGGAACCCGAAGCGCATGATCGCGAGCACGATCGCGCCCTCGACCAGGCCGAAGATCAAGTATGGGAAGAGCTTGCCGAGCACGAGGCCGATCGGATGAATGGGGGTCACGAGCAGCTGCTCGAACGTCCCCTTCTCGCGCTCGCGCACGATCGCGGAAGACGAGAGCACCACCCCGAGCATCATCAGCACCACGGCGACCAGGCCGGGGATGAGGTAGTTCGCCGTCCGACCCTCGGGGTTGAACAGAATGATGGGCTGTGCCGCGAGCGCGGTACGCACAGGTTCCAAGCGAGCGTTGTCCTCGGCGATAAGCCCGTTCACCGAGGCGAGCGCCTGGGTGCTAAGGGTGGAGTCCGATCCATCGATGAGCACGAGGACCTGTGCGTTGTCCTTGTGGAGCTTGCGGTCGTGGAAGTTGGGCGGGATCACCACGCCCACGCGTGCGCGGGCACTTCTGATCTCCTGCCGGACTTCATCGGGGCTGGTGGTCACGGTGACGATCTTGAACGTTCCCGTGGCGCGCAGCTCGTCGACGAGCAATCGGCTGTCGCTCGTTCGATCCTGATCCGCCACGACCGTTGGGACGTCGTGCACCGTCTGATCGATGAACCCGAACAGGATGAGCTGCATCGCCGGGATCATGAGGACGAGCCGCAAGGTCCCCTTGTCCCGGAAGATGTGCAGGAACTCCTTGCGGAAGACGGCGTAGAACGAGTGCCACACGGCGCTAGCTCCCTACCTCGGCACGCCGGGAGGCGTCCTCGGTCAGCTGGACGAATACGTCTTCGAGCGTCGCGTCGACGTCACGCACCGCGGCCCGCGAGAACCCGGCATCCCGCAGCTGGCGCACGATGGTCTCCTCCGGGATCGTTCGTTCGACGACGGCGTGGACCGACTGACCGAAGATGGTGGCGCCTTGGCAATACGGCTGGGTGCGTAGGAAGCTCAGGGCTCGCGCGGGTTGCCGGGTCACGATCTCGATCCGGCGCATCGCCGGGTCGTTGACGAGGGGGAGCGTCTCCAGCTCCTCGGGGCTCCCATTCACGAGGAGCCTCGAGTTGTAGAGGTAGCCGACCTCGCCGCAGCGCTCGGCCTCGTCCATATAGTGGGTAGTGACGAGGAAGGTGGTCCCGGTAGCGGCCTGGGCGAAGAGCAGATCCCAGAGCTCGCGGCGCGCCACCGGATCAATCCCGGCGGTCGGCTCGTCGAGGAACACAACCTGCGGCTCATGGAGTAGCGCGGCCGCGAGCGACAGCCGCTGCTTCCAGCCGCCCGACAGGATCCCAGCGCGCCGATCGAGGAACGGACCGAGATGCGTGAGCTCGACGACGGCGCCGAACCGGTCCCGGAGCTTCCTCGGCGGCAAGCGGTAGACGCGGCCGAAGAACTCGAGATTCTCCCTCGCCGTCAGGTCCTCGTAAAGGGCGAAGCGCTGGCTCATGTAGCCGATCCGACGCCGGATCTCCTCGCCCTGGGTGGCGACGTCGAGGCCCAGGACCCGGGCAAATCCCTCGCTTGGAGCGAGCAACCCGCACAGGATCCGGATGAGGGTGGACTTCCCGGAGCCGTTGGGTCCGAGAAGGCCGTAAATGGCGCCGGAATGGACCTCCAAGGAGACCCCGTCTAGCGCCACGAAGTCGCCAAAGCGGCGGGTGACCCCGTTCATGCGGATGGCGGGCGCGGGCGAGCTCATCGATTCACCCGGACGACGGCGGCCATGCCCGCGCGCAGCACGTCAGCGCCACTCTCGAGGCGCAGCCGCGTGGCGAACACCTGGTTGGCCCGCTCGTCGAAGGTCTGGAGGTTCCGAGGAGTGTACTCGCCCTCGGTGTTCACGAACTCGACGAACGCCTTGAAAGCGCGGCCGGGGAACGAGTCCACGTAGAGCGGTAGCGCCTGCCCCGGGTGCACGTACCCGAGCTGCGTCTCGGGCACGTACATGCGCACGTACAGCTGATCGGGTTCGAGGAGCTTTGCCGCGACCGCGTCGGGTGCGAGGAGATCGCCGGGCCGGAGGTCGAGGGTCTCGACCTCCGCGTCGCGGGAGGCGCGGATGGTGAGCTCGGCGAACTGGGTCTGGATCTGGGCGAGACGAC
>DATKMD010000131.1:0-3250 GCA_035542075.1 Thermoanaerobaculaceae bacterium | reverse complement strand
CTCCTTCTCCGCCAGCACCTCGGCCATGAACGCCTCGTCCATCGCCTGGTGGCGCGCGAGCAGCCGGCGAAGGAGGCTCTCGACCTCGAGGAGCGACATGCCGCGCAACGAGCCGATCAGGAGCTGCATCCTCTCCGGATCTGCGGCGCGCCCCGTCTGCTGCAGCACGGAGGCCACCGATGCGGCGACCTCGCTCTCGTCGGGAAACAGCGAGGTCACGACGTACGTCAGCGGCTTGAGCTCGTACGGCACCTCGCCCTCGGGCGCGAGCGTGAAGAGGTAGCGGCCCGTGTTGCGTATCGCGGCGGCGGTGTCGCGCAGGCGCCGCAGGAGCGGGCGGTTGCCCACGAGCAGCGCCTGCAGGTCCTTGAACACGTAGAACCCGCGCGGTGCCTGCGTCTCGAGCCAGCGCAGCGCGGCGACCGCGTCCTCGGTTCCGGCCTGCCCGGTGAGCCCGTCGAGGCAGTTCCACGTCGCCACCGGGAGCGGCTGCGGCTTGGCGGCCGCCGCGAACCGTTGGATGAGCCGCTCGATGCGGTCCTCCTCGTTCGAGAGGACCATGATGATGGGGTAGCCGCTGGCGAGGGCCGTGTGGATCTGCTCGACCGTGGTGGCCATGCGGCCATTGTAGAAGAAGATCCTGCGTACGGGCGCCGGCGGCGTCGGGCCATCTGCGTCGTCAGGCTCGCGCCTCGCGTCCTCAACGTACCCTCCGGGTACGCCTCCGGCGCTCACCGTTCGCCTTCCTTGCATCTGGCCCAACGGCGCTGGCGCGGCTGCCCGCGTTTCGCGTCGGCCCTGCTCACCCCGTCTCCGCGACCCACGACCCACGATCCACCACCCACGCCTTTGCTACACTCCGGGCGCGCAGCGACCGCGGTCCCGAAATGCCGGAGTGGCGGAATGGCAGACGCGCGGGACTCAAAATCCCGTGTCCGCAAGGGCGTGAGGGTTCGACTCCCTCCTCCGGCACCACGATTTACGACCCACACGGGACTTTGCTCAAAACCTCCGCGCAACCCCTGCGCAACCCATGAAGTCGTGGTAGAGACCCATCGCGTGTGCGGAGTTGTCTCCGGTCGTGTTCTGAGCGAGACCAGTGCGTTGCTCCGAGATCACGTAGCTGGGGTCCCGGAGGCGAGCAGCGTCGACGGCGTGTCAGACCTGACCGCCGCGCCTTCGAGCAGGGTCACCAGACCGGCCGCGACCTCTTCCACGACGATGATGCTGCTCCCGGGCTGAGCCGTCGCTGGCGCCAGCGCCTAGACACCCGACACCAGACCGGGATCAACGGAGACGCGTGGGCGAAACCGCGCCAGGCCTAGCTGAAACCCGATCTAGGGCTGACGCCGGTGTGGGGCTGCCATTAGCCGCGAGGCTGTTGCTTCGCCGGCTCGTATGCACTGTGGTCACGGTCGTGAGCATGACCGTGGGCTCAGACCGAGAACTCAGCAGGCTATCGGGTAGCGCAACTCCGGATTCACCCAGGCGGGTGATGCGGCGCTCTCCTCGAGGACCGAGATTGGTGCAATGAGCTGAAAGGAGACATCCATGCCTACGAAAAGGAAGGTCGCTGGAAGCGAGCGCGACCCGCTTGTTGGCGCGCGTGCGATAGGTCCGGCTGATCCCAACGAGCGTGCGGAGGTGACCCTCCGCCTCCGCCCACGTAACAAGGAGAAGCTCGAAGGTCGTCTCCGGAAGTTGGCATCTGCGCCCCGTCGCGGCTCCAAGGTGCAGCAGCACCTGACGCGAGAGGAGTTCGAATCAGAGCATGGTGCCGCTCCTGAAGACATCGAAAAAGTCGCGACCTTCGCTCGGACCGCGGGCCTCGCTGTCGTCGAGACGAGCGCGAGCCGGCGCACTGTCGTCCTTTCCGGTACGGTCGCCGCACTCAGCCAAGCGTTCGGTGTTCACCTCGAGACGTACGAACACCCCGGTGGGACCTACCGTGGCCGTACCGGCCCGGTGCACGTGCCGGTGGAGCTGGCGGGCATCGTGCAGGCGGTCCTCGGCCTGGACGACCGCCCGCAGGCGAGGCCGCACATGGAGATTCAGGGAGGCCGCGGCAACATCCACTGGCATGCGGGTGGGACCAGCTATACCCCCATCGAGGTGGCTAGACTCTACGGTTTTCGTCCCGGTGGCGGGGCCGGTGTGTGCATCGGCATCCTCGAGCTCGGCGGTGGCTTCCGCCTGAACGACATCCGAACCTACTTCTCGAACCTGGGTGTGGTTCCCCCTCCCAGCGTGACCGCCGTCTCCGTGGACCATGCAGGCAACAATCCCACGGGCGATCCGGGAGGACCCGACGGGGAGGTTATGCTCGACATCGATGTTGCCGGCGCAATCGCGCCCTCGGCGAAGATCGTCGTCTACTTCGCCCCCAACACTGACCGGGGTTTTCTAGATGCTGTAACTACAGCTGTCCACGACCCAGTCAACAGGCCGTCTGTGATCTCGATCTCCTGGGGCGCCCCGGAGGCGAACTGGACACGACAGGCGATGCTCGAAATGGACCAGGCCTTCCAGGCGGCGGCCGCACTGGGTGTGACCATCTGCTGCGCATCTGGAGACGATGGATCTTCGGACGGAGTGCCGGACGGGCACCCCCACGTGGATTTCCCTGCCTCGAGCCCCTTCGTCGTGGCGTGTGGTGGGACACGGCTGAATGCCTCCGGCACCTCAATCGTGAGCGAGGTGACCTGGGCCGGATCTGGCGGAGGGTTCAGCAGCGTGTTCCCCTTGCCAGACTGGCAAAGCCGAGCCGGCGTGCGCCCTCCAGCCGGTGGTGGGGCCAGAGGGCGCGGTGTGCCTGATGTGGCGGCCGACGCCGACCCAGCCACCGGCTACCGTGTGCGGGTCGACGGTCAGGATTGCGTGATTGGCGGCACGAGCGCGGTGGCGCCGTTGGTGGCGGCCCTCATCGCCCGGGTGGACTTGCCACGGCGCGGCTTCGTCAACCCCAGCCTCTACACCCACCCCAACTTCTTCTACGACATCACTGTTGGAGGCAACGGCGCTTTCCACGCTGGGAAGGGGTGGGATCCATGCACAGGGCTCGGAAGTCCGAGGGCGCGGAGTTTCCCTAGGCCGACAGGCCGGCGCGGTAGTGGGCACAGTGGCGGCCGCGGCGTCCGCCGTAAGGTGGGAGCCAGAAGCTGAATTGCCGTCGTCCGCCTGCTTCATCGACTGGCGAAGGGGTAGAACCGCGACACGAGCTACTCGCGCGACGCGCGTACCGGGCGAGTAG
>DATKMD010000130.1:0-11710 GCA_035542075.1 Thermoanaerobaculaceae bacterium | reverse complement strand
ATCGTGGCGCGCGTGCCTCTGGAGGTCCTGGCGCACGGTCGCTCGGGCGACAAAGGGGACGCCTCGAACGTCGGCCTGATTGCGGCCAACGACAGGATCTATGCCTGGCTGCGTGACAACCTGACGGCGGAGGTCGTCAAGCGCCTGCTCGGGGGAATCGTCAAGGGCGAGGTGGAGCGGTTCGAGGTGCCCAACCTGCGAGCGCTGAACTTCATCCTGCACGATTCGCTCGGCGGTGGCGGGACCGCCAGCCTGCTCACGGACGCGCAGGGGAAGACCCACGCCCAGGCGCTCCTGCGCTGCATGATCGAGGTGCCCGAGAGCCTTCTGGAAGATCTCTGAGCCGACAATCGTGACCGGGGAGGATTTCCCGACCTTCACAACGAGGCCCGGTTTGCGGGGGCGTTGGTTGATGGTGCCCAGGGGCGGAATTGAACCGTCGACACCGTGATTTTCAGTCACGTGCTCTACCAACTGAGCTACCTGGGCACCTCAGGCCGGGAGAGTATGCCGAGCCGCATGCAGAGTGTCAACCTGTGCCTAGGGCGTTCCTGATGTGAAACGCCGGTCTTTCCCTGACCTCTGATTCTGCAAACCCGTCCTCTAACCCTTGACCACACCGAGGGGGCGCAGGCGTACCACCGGGAGCGCGATCCCGGACTGGCGAAGCGCCTCCACGACCTCCGCGGCGTCCTTGTAGGCCTCGGGCATCTCCTCGGCGAGGGTCTTGGGCGAGCGGGCAGCGACCAGCACGCCGCGTTGCTCGAGCTCTCTGGCGATGTTGCGGCCGCCCCCGGCGCGACGGGCCGCGTGCCGGGACATCATGCGGCCGGCACCGTGGGCCGCGGAGCCGAACGTCTCGGCCATCGCCTTTTCGGTACCGACGCAGACGAACGACGCCCGTCCCATATCGCCCGGTACCAGCACCGGCTGCCCGACGCTTGCATAGGCGGTCGGGACCTCGGGGTGATTGGCTGGAAACGCGCGGGTCGCCCCCTTGCGATGCACCAGGACTCGCCGATGCTTGCCGCCGACCTCGTGGTCCTCGAGCTTGGCGATGTTGTGGGCGATATCGTAGACGAGGCGGAAGCCCAGCGTCTGCCGGCTGCCCCCGAAGACCCGCAACAACGCGCGCTCGATGAGGGCCATCATCACCTGCCTGTTAGCCCACGCGAAGTTCGCCGCGGCGCGCATCGCCGCAAGGTAGCGCTTGCCCTCCGGCGAGCCGATGGGGACCGCGACCAACTGCGGGTCGGGGAGGGCGATCCTGTGGCGGCGCGCCCCCTCGTGCATGGCGGCAAGGGCGTCGTCGCACACCTGGTAGCCGAGGCCCCGGGAGCCCGAGTGGAGGAGAACGGTGACCAGGCCGGGGGCCAGACCGAAAGCGGCGGCGGCGCGCGCATCGAACACCTGGTCGACGACCTGGACCTCCGCAAAGTGGTTGCCGGAGCCCAGTGTGCCGAGCTGCGGAGCGCCGCGCTCGCGGGCCCGGTGCGAGAGCGCGTGCGGGTCGGCGCCCGGAAGGCAGCCGCCCGCCTCGGTGTGCTCCAGGTCGTCGGGGTCACCGTAGCCGTGCCGCACCGCCCAGCCGGCGCCGTCACGAAGAACCTCATCGAGGTCGCGCTCCGAGAGGGTGGCGATCGCGCCCTCGCTGCCGACGCCGGCCGGCACGTCGCGCTGGATCTGGTGCACCAGTTTGGCCGTTCTCTCGCCGAGCTCGGCGGCCAGAAGATCGGTGCGCATGAGGCGCACCCCGCAGTTGATGTCGTAGCCGACGCCGCCCGGGGAGACGACACCCTCCTCGGCGTCGAACGCGGCCACCCCGCCGATCGGGAAGCCGTACCCCTCGTGCATGTCCGGCATCGCGAGGGACGCGGCGACGATCCCCGGGAGGTGCGCGACGTTGCACGCCTGGACGAGCGATTGGTCGTCACGGATCGCAGACAGCAGCTTTTCGCTCGCGTAGAGGCGCACCGGGACCCGCATCCCGCCGCTCGGCGCGACCTGCCAGACCCCCGGCCCGACCCGCTCCAGGTCCCTGCTCACGCGTTCAATATAGGTCCGATTCGCCGCAGGCGAACCGGACCTCCCCTGAGACCCAAATGGCGGGGTCGAAGGGTCCCGGGGCCCGTGCCCTGCGCTTACCGAAAGCACGTCTGCGATCGGCCGCCGTCCACCGGGAGACTCACCCCGGTGATCCAGGCCGCCCGCGGCGACGCCAGGAAAGCGATGGCCTCCGCCACCTCCTCGGCGCTACCGACCCGCCCCAGTGGGTGCGTGCCCTTGGAGTGCTCGAGGAACGCCGCGTACGTCTTCTCGTCCATGTAGGCACGGCGGTGCAGTTCGGTGACCACGACTCCCGGGTCCACCGCGTTGACCCGGACACCCCTCGGCCCCAGCTCGAGGGCGGCGCAGTGGGTGAGCTGGTCCACGGCCGCCTTGGACACGGCATACGGCGTGATCCCCGGGAACGCGCGCAGCCCGGCGACCGACGAGAGGTTCACCACGCACCCCCCGGTCTTCTCCAGGTGGGGGATGGCTGCGCGCATGAGCTCGATGGTGGCGTGGAGGTTGATCTCCAGCATCGTGTCCCAGGCCTCGCGGCTCGCCTCCGCCACTGTTCCCGTGCCGATGATGCCTGCCGCGTTCACCAGCACGTCGAGGCGCCCGAAGCGCTTCACACAGGCGGGAACGACTTCTGCCCGCTGGTCTGGCTTCGTGAGGTCCGCCGGGTGCACCAGGGTGGCGTCTGCACCACCGAGGTTGCGCGCCAGCGCCTCCAGGCGCGGCCGCTCCCGGGCCACCAGACACACCTGTGCACCGCCGTGCGCGAGGCGCACCGCCGTGGCTCTCCCGATCCCGCTCGACGCGCCCGTGATCAGGGCAACCTTGCCTGAGAACTCGTCACTTGCCATCGCTCCCCCCGAAGAACTTCGCCGCGGCTGTCCCTGCCGTCCAGGACTCCATCAGCTCCGGCCAACGGCCGCGAGCCTCGAGCACCAGTTTGACGAGCTCGCGCACCGCACCGAACCCGCCCGATGCGCGGCAGACGAGATGCGACAGCTCCTTGGCCTCCTCGGAGCCGTCGGCCGGGCAGGCCGCGAGGCCGACCACCCGGAGCGCCGGGAGGTCGGGGATGTCGTCTCCCATGTAGGCCACCTCGTGCAGACCCAGGTCCAGGCGCGCTGCGAGCGTGGCGATGTCCGCCTTCTTGTCCCGGCTCCCCTGGAAGATGAGCGTGCGGGGGATGCCGAGGTCCGCGAGCCTCGCCTTGACGGCCGCAGCCAGTCGACCGGAGAGGATCGCGACCGGGATCCCCTCGCTCTGCGCGAGCTTGATCGCAAAGCCGTCGCGCGCCGAGAACGCCTTGAGGTACTCGCCGCGCGGGCCATAGAACAGGCTCGAATCGGTGAGAACGCCGTCCACGTCCAGCACGATGGCCCGGACGGCGCGTGCGCGGGCCAGCAGCTCTTCCCCGGTTAGCGGCACGAACCACCTCCGGTCGCTATGCTAGCGGGGCCGGTCGCGCGGCGAAAGGGATGCCCGGGAGCGAAAAGCAGGGCAACCGCTCACGCCTCGGACCGCGTAGAATCGCGTCGTGGCCCCGATCGTGCACGTCTCAGGCCTCGCAGTGGCGTTCCCGACTGGGGGGAACGGCTGGCGCCGGGTGGTGGACGGAGTTGACTTGACCGTCGGCGAAGGTGGGGCAATGGGCCTGGTCGGCGAGTCGGGTTGCGGGAAGACCCTCACGGCACTCGCGCTCCTCCGTCTGGTCCCGGAGCCCGGGAGGATCGTCGCCGGGAGTGTTCGCGTAGCCGGCGAGGACGTGCTCACTGCGGATGAGAAGCAGCTGGCCCGACTGCGCGGAGGTCTGGCGGGCATGGTCTTCCAGGAGCCTGCTCAGGCGCTCAACCCGGTCCGCTCTGTGGGGTTCCAGGTGAGCGAGGCGGCGCGGCTGCACCTCGGGGTGCCGGCGGGCCGCTCCTCGGGCTGGGCTGCGGATCTGCTGGCGGAGGTGGGGCTTGAGGAGCCGGGGCGACTTGCGCACGCCTATCCGCACCAGCTCTCGGGTGGGCAGCGCCAGCGGGTGCTCCTGGCCTGCGCGCTGTCGGCCAACCCCAGGTTGCTGGTGGCCGACGAGCCGACATCGGCGCTGGACACGGTCTCACAGCAGCACCTGGTGGAGCTGTTCGGGAGTTTGCGCGAGCGCCGGCATCTGGCACTGTTGTTCATCAGCCACGATCTCGCCCTGGTGGCGCGTCTGGTGGAGCGGGTAACCGTGCTCTATGCCGGGGAAACGGTCGAGATCGCATCCCGCAACCACCTGTTCGGGGACCCGCGGCATCCGTACACGCGGGCGCTGATTCAGGCACAGGTTCCCGTAGAGGCGGGCGGAGCGGCGCGACTGCCGACGATCCCGGGGAGCGTGCCGCGTGCCGGCGCTTGGGAGAGGGGATGCCGCTTCGCCCCGCGCTGCCCGCTGGCGTTCGAGCGCTGCACGAGGGCTCGGCCAGCGCTGTCCGAGCCCGAGGCGGGGCGCAAGGTGCGCTGTTTTCTCGCCGGCGACGCGGAGGAGCCCGATGGGAACGGCTGACGCACCCGCGATCGTGGCGGCGCGGGAGGTGGTGCGCCGCTACCCGGGGCGCGGCGGCGTTCGGTGGGGCCGGAGCCCGGAAACGGTGGTAGCCCTGGACGGAGTCTCGCTCGAGCTGAGGCAGGGGGAGACGCTGGGCCTGGTCGGAAGGTCCGGCTCGGGCAAGAGCACGCTGGCTCGCGTGCTGCTGGGGCTGGAGAAGCCCGACGCGGGTGAGGTGACGTACGACGGGCAGGCGATCGATTCACTTCCCGAGGCCGCGCGGCGTCGGCTGCGACGCGAGGTGCAGCTCGTGTTCCAGGACCCGTCTGCATCCCTCGACCCGCGCCAGTCGCTGGGAGGGATCGTCGTTGAGCCCCTGGCGATCCACGGTCTCGGTGTGCGCGGGGAGCGCCGGGGACGCGGGAGGCTCCTGCTGCGGGAGGTCGGACTGCCGAACGGGGACGACTTCATGGATCGGCTCCCCCGCGAGCTCTCGGGGGGCGAGAGGCAACGCGTGGCGCTCGCGCGCGCCCTTGCGTGCGGGCCGCGGGCCCTGATCCTGGACGAACCGGTTTCGGCGCTGGACGCCTCTGTGCGCGCGCAGGTGATCAATCTGCTCGTGGAGCTGCAGGAGCGCACCGGGCTCGCCATGCTCGTGATCGCTCACGACGTCGGGCTCGTGGCGCGCTTCTGCACCAGGGTTGCAGTGATGGCCCGGGGGCGGATCGTTCAGGCGGGAGCGACGCAGGACGTCCTGGGGAGGCCGGCTCATCCGGCCACCGCCGAGCTCCTGGCGGCCGCGCGATGGCTGTCCGGGGGGCCCGCGGAAACGGTGGCCGGCGAACCGCCCTCGGTCCGCTGACGTTGTCCCTTCACGAGGGAGCGCTCTGTCCTGGACCCTGAGATGGTGGACTGGCGAAGGAAGTCGGCTAAAGTAGGGCGGCTGCGGCGGGGTCTGAAACCGGACGCCGCCGCGTAACGTACTAGAACAGCGATGCGAAAGCGGAGGTGCATGTGAAAACCGGACGTTTCCTCTTCTGCCTGGTTGCTGCCACCGCGGTGTGCGCCACGGTCATTGCGGCCGAACCGGGGTTCGTCGTGAGCACCAACCCGGGCCAGCAGGCCCGCGGTGTCGCGATGGGGGCGCCCGAGATGAGGCTCTCCCTCAAGGACGCCATCGCCCTGGCGCTCGAGCACAACATCAACCTGGAGGTCTCGCGGCTGGGTCTGGCCGGATCCGAGCAGGGGTTCCTCGCCACGACCGGTGTCTTCGACTTTCTCTTCAACGCCGATGGGGGCGTCAACTACTTGGAGACGCCCGCGACAAACGAGCTCCAGGGCGCCGAGCTGAGTGTTGAGCGGGGCAGGATGCTGAACCTCTACCTCTCCAAGGCGATCCCGACCGGCGGGAGCTTCTCGATCGGCTGGACGAACACCCGCTCCGAGACGAACTCGACCTTTTACTTCCTGAACCCCGCGTACAACTCGGGCCTGTTGTTCTCGCTCTCGCAGTCGTTGCTGCGCGGGTTCGGCACCGACGTGAACCGCGCCCGGATCGAAGTCGCGAGGCGCAACAGGGACATCTCGCAGGTGCAGTTCGAGCAGGTCGTCATCGCGACCGTCCAGGCGGTCGAGAACGCGTACTGGAACCTCATCTTCACGATCGACGACCTGAAGGTGAAGCAGCACTCGCTGAGGCTGGCCCAGGACCTGCTCGATCAGACACGGACGCGCGTCCGCATCGGCACGTCCGCGCCCATCGACATCGTGCAATCCGAAGCCACGGTCGCCTCGCGCGAGGTGGACATCATCGTGGCCGAGAACCAGGTGGACAACGCGGCGGACCTGCTGAAGGACCTCATGGGGTTCGAGAACATGGCTGACTGGAGCAGCAAGATCGTCCCCACAGACGCACTCGAGGTCACGACGGCGACAATGGATCTCGACGAGTCGATCGCCGAGGCCCTGAAGCGCAGGCCGGACCTCCGCCAGCTCGAGCTGCAGACCGAGATCAGCCAGATCAACGTGCTCACCGCGCGGAACGCGACCCTCCCCCAGCTCAATCTCGGGGTGACGTTCGGCTTCAGCGGTGTCGGCGGGACGCAAACGATCACCGATCCGGATACCGGCCAGGTCATCGAGACGATCCCGGGAGGCTGGAGCGACCCGTTGTCGCAGATCCTGAACCGCGACTACCAGCAGTGGTCGGCCGGGCTCACATTCTCGCTACCGCTCGAGAACACGACCGCGAAGGCGAACCTGGCCCAGCAGCGCTTTGCGCTCAGCGCCGCGAAGCAAGACACGGCGCTGGCACAGCAGCGCATCATCCTCGAGGTCCGCAACGCGGTGCGCGTCCTTGATGCCAGCGCCAAGGCGATCTTGGCGGCCGTCAAGTCGCGCGAGCTGGCGGAGCGCAACCTGGACGCCGAGCAGAAGAAGTTCGCCAACGGGATGTCCACCGCGTTCCAGGTGGTGAAGATCCAGGACGACCTGGCTTCGGCGCAGGCCTCGGAGCTGCAGGCTCGCGTTACCTATCGCCAGGCGGAGGCGACCTACCGGACCGCAGTTGGTACGATGCTCGACTGGACCGGCGTCAAGATCGAGAGCGAGGCCTCCCCGAAAGAGCCGCACACGGGCCTGAAGGACACCGGGTGGCTGAAGTACTCCAATTACATCAAGGGCGACACGGCCCCACCACCGGCTCAGCAGTGAGGAAGGGGAGGCGACAGCCGTGATGATCGAGATCCGGGACCTCGTCAAGCTGTACGAGATGGGGGAGATCCAGGTGCGTGCCCTGGACGGCGTCAGCCTCGACGTGGACCGCGGCGAGTTCTTGGCGATCATGGGTCCCTCGGGTTCGGGGAAGTCCACGCTGATGAACCTGATCGGCTGCCTCGACACCCCAAGCGCGGGCACCTACCGGCTCAACGAGCAGGAGGTCTCGCGGCTGGACGACGACGAGCTTGCGCGCATCCGCAACAAGGAGATCGGCTTCGTGTTCCAGACCTTCAACCTGCTCTCCAGGACTTCGGCCATCGAGAACGTCGAGGTCCCGCTCGTCTACGCGGGCGTGCCGAGGCACGAGCGGCACCGGCGGGCGAAGGAGATGCTGGAACAGGTCGGGCTTGGCGACCGAATGCACCACCAGCCCAATGAGCTCTCGGGTGGGCAGCGTCAGAGGGTCGCGGTCGCGCGTGCACTCGTGAACAGGCCATCGATCCTCCTGGCGGACGAGCCCACCGGCAACCTGGACTCCCGCACCGGCGAAGAGATCATGCAGCTGTTCGACGAGTTGAACCGGAACGGGAACACGATCGTACTCGTCACCCACGAGGAGGACATCGCGCGGCACGCCCGCAAGGTCGTGCGCCTGCGCGACGGTAAGGTCGTCGACGACCACCACGCGTAGGCGAGCGAGAGCGAAAGCGCCTAAAGACGGCAAAGGAGAAGGGGAAGCCCAAGGAAAGCTGTTGGCGCTTCCCCTCTTTCTCTGCCCCCTGTTCCTCACTCTGAGTTGGGCTGTGGCAGACTAACCGCGTGGAGAAGACGCGGAGGCCCAGCGCCCTGATCATCGGCAGCGGTCTTGCTGGCCTCGAGTGTGCCCTGGACCTCGCCGTCAACGGGTTCAGCGTAGAGGTGGTGAGCCCGGGGAGGGTCGGACGCGACGGGGCCACCCACAGGGTGCATGCACTGGCGCCATGGGTCCTCGTCACCGCACCGTGGGTGCGCGGCGACAGCCCCGAGCTCTATCTGGCCGATCTGAAGCGGCGCGGGGAGGGGGAGGAGCGAAGCGGCCTCGCCGAGGTGCTGGCCGCCGAGGCGCACACGGCGGCGCGCGATCTGATCGAGGCCCTGGACCTCGAACCGCTGCCCGGGGGTCCCGCGACGCTGCCGGGTGACGAGCTTCCGCGCGGGCTGCGTTGCCTCGCGCGTGGAGGCCACGTCCTGCTCGCCCCGCTCCTGAAGAGATGCGAGTCGGCGGGCGTGCGTCTGTCGGGGCGTTCCCTGGTGGTGGGCATCGCTGCAGATGGGGGCCGCGCCACGGGCGCGCTGGTGCTCGACCGGGCCACGCGCAACGTGAGAACGGTGAATGCCGACGCCGTGGTGCTGGCCTGCGGAGGGGTCGGGGCGGTCTTCCCGGTGACGACCGTACCGCGCTGGGTTCGCGGCAGCGGACTGGCGCTGGCATCTGCCGCCGGGGCGCTCCTCCACCGCCCCGAGGCGACGCAGGCGCTGCCCGTCACCGCCACCGCACAGCTCTACTTTCCAACCTCGGCCGCGCTACTGGCGGGCAGGATCCGGATCAACGGCCGCGTCGTCGCTCCCTTCCGGGACGTGGAGGCCCTCACCCTTGCCATCGGCGAGGCTCTGCTGGAAGGTGCCACGGTCGCTCTCGAGCCGTCGGAGGAAGACCCAGCGTCGCTCCCGCCTTCCCTGCGGGAGAGTGCGGCATTTCGCGTCGAGAAAACCGTGCCTCTAACCCTCGCGCTGCACCATGGGATCGGCGGCGTGGCGATAGACACCTGGGGCCGCACCTCGCTTCCCGGCCTGTACGCGTGCGGCGAGGCCGCGGGTGGGGTGCAGGGTCGTCGGCGCATGATGGGGACCGGCCTCCTGGAAGCCTTGATCTTCGCCAGAAGGTGCGCCCGTGCCATGTGCCGGGACGTGAGGGGCGGGGGAGCCCCATCGGCTGTCGAGATCCTGGCGCCGCCCGTCCCCGCCGACGCGGCTGTCCTCGAGGGACGTCTGGACGCGTTGATGGGGGCGCTGGTCGCGCTGCGCCCGGGCAAGACGGTGGCTTCGGCGTTGCGTGAGATCGAGGGTTGGCCCGAGGAGGGAGCGCCAGGCAGCGACGAGAAGGCCGCGCTGGCCGGCATCCGGCGGCTGGCAGCGGTGACGATCTTGAAAGGGGAGCTCGGGAGAGACCAAGCCCGTCAATCCGGAGGCAGGGGAGAGTGATAAGGTTGGGCCTTGGGGGTGCGGGCGCAAACGTCTTGGGGGTCGCTGCCCGCGATGCCGTAACACCCCCGCCAGGGAAGGAGGGCGTGTGGATCAGGAACCTGTGAGCGTGAGGCTCGATCCCGACGAGTGGCGGCTGGTGGCAGGGTTGCGGGACATTCCGCCGAGCCCGCTGCGGGATCTCATGCACGAGATGATGCTGGCACTGGTGGATTACGTGCGCGAGCCGAAATGCCCCGAGATTCAAGCCGATGGCGTGCCGTGCGAGACGCCCACAGCGGACTGCGAGCAGTGCGTGCGGGTCAAGGAGCTGCTCGTGACTTTGAGGCGTGGAATGGTGAGGGCCTGACCCACCGTCCACGGGCAGTCGCTCATCGAGGATGAAGGCGGCGCCGAGCGATGTTGGCACCGGAGGGAGCACCAGGGGTGGCGACGAAGGCGAACCAAGAGGGTCCCGGGCAGCACCCGCCTCCGATGGGGCCGTGCGCGATGGTCATCTTCGGCGCCTCGGGCGACCTCACCAAGCGAAAACTGGTACCTGCGCTCTACCACTTGGCTCGGGAGAAGCTGCTGCCCGATTCGTTCGCGGTGGTCGGCGTCGCCACTTCACAACTGGGCAGCGAAGCTTTCCGCGAGCGCATCGGTGGCGAGGCACGCGAGCACGTTCCCGGGGGCCCTGAGCCCGCGGTCTGGGAGTGGCTGATGTCTCGCGTCACATACCTCCCTGGGGATTTTCGGGACCCCGGCACCTACCAGCGTCTCGGCGCGACTCTTGCGCAGGTAGACTCCGAGCGGAAGACCGGGGGCAACGTCCTCTTCTACCTGGCAACGCCTCCGACGTTCTTCGGCGAGATCGTCAGGAGAGTCTCGGAGGCGGGTCTGGTCAAGGAGGAGACCGGACGCTACCGTCGGATCGTCATCGAGAAACCTTTTGGAACTGATCTCGACTCTGCACGAATGCTCAACCGCGAGCTGCGCTCATCCGTTGAGGAGGAACAGATCTACCGTATCGACCACTACCTGGGCAAGGAGACGGTGCAGAACATCCTCGTGTTCCGGTTCGCAAACGGGATCTTCGAGCCGATCTGGAACCGACGCTACATCGATCACGTCCAGATCACGGTGGCCGAAGAGCTCGGCGTCGAGGAGCGGGGAGGTTACTACGAGGGAGCCGGAGCGCTGCGCGACATGTTCCCCAACCACCTGTTCCAACTCCTCGCGCTGACCGCGATGGAGCCGCCGATCTCCTTCGCAGCCGAGGCTGTCCGCGACGAGAAGGTGAAGGTGCTTCACGCGATCAAGCCGATCACCGGCGAGGAAGTGCTCACCTCCGCTGTGCGTGGACAGTACGGCGAGGGGACCGGTCCGGAGGGCAGGCTCGGCGGCTATCGCGCCGAGCCGAAGGTGAGGCCCGACTCCACCACCGAGACATACGCGGCGGTGAAGCTCCTCATCGATAGCTGGCGCTGGGCCGGTGTCCCGTTCTACCTGCGCTCCGGGAAGCGGCTCGCGGGACGACAGACCGAGATCGCCATCCAGTTCAAATGCGCGCCTTCGGTGCTCTTTCGGGGGACCTCTGTGGCCCGCCTCGAATGCAACCTGATGGTGATTCGGATCCAGCCCGAGGAGGGAATCTCGGTGCGCTTTGGCGCCAAGGTTCCCGGGCCGTCCATGAGGATCGGCAGCGTGAACATGGACTTCTCGTACGAGGACTACTTCGGTGCAACCCCCGCCACGGGCTACGAGACCCTGCTGTACGACTGCATGAACGGGGACGCGACGCTGTTTCAACGGGCCGACAGCGTGGAGGCGGGGTGGCGAGTCGTGATGCCGATACTGGACGTCTGGAGCGCGATCCCGCCGCGCGACTTTCCCAACTACGCGGCGGGTTCGCATGGGCCGGCCGAGGCCGACCAGTTGCTGGCCCGGGAAGGACGCGCATGGCGCCCCCTCCGTTGAAGCGTCGAGGTGGGGCTCCGGGCAAGGTCAGCGAGCGCCGGCTTCAGCAGGTGTTTCTGGTTGGTGAGCCCCGAGTCGAGCTGCGCGTCTTCGCCGGAGCCGAGGAGCTCGCCGCAGCGGCGGCCGCGGAGTTCGCAGACAGGGCACGCGATGCGGTGTCGCGGCGCGGTCGGTTCACCGCGGTCCTTCCGGGCGGTTTGGGCCCGACCCGTTTCT
>DATKMD010000129.1:0-22641 GCA_035542075.1 Thermoanaerobaculaceae bacterium | reverse complement strand
GCCCACTGGTGGGTGCTCATGGCGCCGGTGCCGGAGTCGGTCAGGAGGTCGATGAGCACGTGCTCCGCCCTTAGCCGGAACGGGTTGTAGCCGGCCTCCCGGATCAGTGCCGCGCGCTCCTCGCGGGTGGTCATGCGGATGGGCTCGACGACCTTGATTCGGAATGGCTCGATGATGGTCCTCACGGCGGCCTCCCGGCGTCTCGTGGTTCGCGGCGAGGGCGGCGCGAGCCGCCCTCGATGGCGAAGGGTACCTCAATCGTGGCTGGTGAGTCAGGCTCTACGGGCGATTCGATGCGTCGGCCTGGGCCGCCGCACGCACCGGCGTGCTCCCGGGGCGGGCTCGGGCCTGCAGCTTTGCCGCCTCGTCGAAGGCCTTGAGTGCAACCTGGACCTGCTCGTCGCCCTCGATGAAAGCCTGGTAGCCGGCGGTGAGCGATACGCCGGCGTTGAGGACCTCGGAGCGGAGGTTGATGCCGATGTCCCGCCGGTCGGTCGGATCGGCAAGCGCGGCGTCGACCTCGTCAGGCGGCAGCCACTTCTTGTCCACGACCATCGCGCGGAAAGCCTTGAGCGTTCCTTCGTCGACAACGAACGCCCGCGCGGCTGCCGCCTTGTCGGGCTTGTCGGCAAGGTAGCCGACTGCGAACTGGAAGAACGCGGAGTTGCCGAGCAGGCGGGCGACCCGTTCCGAGTACTCGCCCTCCCGGATCTCCTGATCGGGTGTGATGCCTCCGCCGCCGTACACCTTGCGGCCGGAGTCCGTGTAGTAGACGTGTGTTCCGGGCGAAGGGGTCGGCCGTGGGGCCGTGGCGGAGGGCTCGGGCTCCTCCTTGGGGTGGATGTAGTCGAAGAAGGAGTCGAAGTCCCGCTGGATGCAGCGCCCGGACGGGGTGTAGTACTTGGCGGTCGTGAGCGCCATGCCCGCGTCGCGCACGGGGTAGATCGTCTGAACCACACCTTTGCCAAATGTGGTCTCACCCACCACGAGGCCGCGGTCGTGGTCCTGGACGGCTCCGGCGACGATCTCTGCGGCCGAAGCCGAGCCCCGGTTGACCAGCACCACCACCGGGCCCTGAAAGTGAAGTCCGTCGCGGGCGGCACGGTAGTCCTGGAACGAATCGGCGGTGCGGCCCTTGGTGGAGAAGACCTCCTGGCCAGGCTCGAGCAGGAAGCCCGAAACGGCCACAGCGGAGTCCACGGTGCCGCCGGGGTTGTCCCGCAAGTCCAGGAGGAGGTGCGTCGCGCCGTCGGACTGCAGTTTCTCGAGCGCACGACGGACCTCGTCGCCCGTCGAGCGGATGAAGTCGGTGATGCGGATATAGGCGGTGTCCTTGCCGATCACGAAGGCGTAGCGCACCGAGTCGGCCGGGACGCGGGCGCGCTGGATCGTCAACTCGAGCGGCGCGGCGAGGCCGGGGCGGCTCACGGTGATGTGGACCGTGGAACCCTCGGGCCCGCGCAGCTTGCGGGCCGCATCGTCGATGTCCATACCCTCGGTCGACTGCCCGTCCACGGCCTCGATGGTGTCGCCCGCGCGCAGGCCGACCTTGGCAGCTGGCGTTCCCTCGATCGGTGTGATCACCGTGATCTTCCCGCCACGCAAGGAGATGATGACGCCGATACCGTGGAACGAGCCCTGCTGGCGCTCGCGCATGTGGGCGTACGCGTCGGGCCGCAGGAAGTTCGTGTGCGGGTCGAGGAGGGAAAGCATGCCGTCGATGCTGGAGTAGACGAGATTGTCGGGGTTCGGCGTCTGCGGCGCGTTGTCGAGGACCAGACGGAGCAGTTCCGTGTACCGGGTCAGGAACTTGTCGGCTCTCGAAAACTCGGCGCGCGTGGCCTGGCCGGCGACCGCGCCCGCAAGCGCGCCGGCCCCGATCACCGCCCCGGCCAGGAGTAAGCGTCCAACGCCCCGCATCGCACCCCCTTGGGATCGAAACTCTACCACACTATACTTGCGCGGCTGAGGGTGGCTGGGCGCCACCGGGGGGCAGTATGTTCGGGTCGATCGGTCTTCCGGAGCTGCTGCTGATCTTCGTCATCGCCCTGCTGCTGTTCGGGCCGCGCAAGCTTCCCGACATCGGGAAGAGCCTCGGCAAGGCGATGGGAGAGTTCCGGCGCGCCTCCAACGATCTCCAGAGGTCGCTCGAGGAGGAGGTGGCGGCCGATGAGCTGCGAGCCGCGAAGCGCGAGGTCCAGGAAGCCGTCAAGCCGATCCCCCCGGGCGAGACGCCCGCGAGTGCGCCGGCAACCCCCACCGAGCAGCCTCCCACTGCTGAGGGCACTCGGCCTCCGGACGTGGAGCCGAAGTAGCCCATGGGCGAGATCTGGGAGCGCTCCGCGGAGGCCGGGGAGGAACTCAAACGCATGACGCTGCTGGAGCACCTCGAGGAGCTCCGGCGGCGTCTCGCGTGGTCGATCGCCGCGATCTTCGTCGGTTTCCTGCTGTGCTGGTACTGGGCGCCCCCGATCTTCGCGTGGCTCTCCGTGCCCATCACCCAGTTCCTTCCGCCGGGCGAAAAGCTCGCGTTCACAGGGCTGGTAGACCCATTCATGCTGTACATGAAGGTGGCGCTGCTGGCCGGCATCTTCCTCGCCTCTCCGGTGGTCCTGTACCAGCTCTGGCTGTTCGTATCGCCCGCGCTGTACCGGCACGAGCGCCGCGTCGCGATCCCTTTCCTGGTGTTCACCACGGTCTTCTTCGTGGGAGGGGGCTACTTCGGCTACAAGGTCGCTTTCCCGATGGTGGTACACTTCCTGCTCCAGGTCGGGCGGGGGTTCCGTCAGGTCGTCACCATCAACGAGTATTTTTCGATGGCGAGCAAGGTGATCCTCGGCCTGGGGCTCGTTTTCGAGCTCCCGGTGCTGATCCTGCTGCTCTCGCGTCTGGGGGTCGTCACCCACCGCTTCCTCCTCAAGTATTTCCGCTACGCGGTTCTGGTCATCTTCATCGTCGCGGCGGTCATCACCCCGACCCCGGACATCCCCACCCAGTGCGTTTTCGCCCTCCCGATGATCGCCCTCTACCTCCTGGGCGTGCTGGTCGCGTGGATCTTCGGCAAGAAGCCGCTTGCGGAAGAAAGCTGAGCGAGTCACGCCTCTGGCGGGACGAGCGTGGGGGTTCGGGGGGCTTGAGGCGGCGGGAGGTTGGTAGGGCTGCCGCCGGGCCCCCCGCAACGGGAGGCGCGTGGCTGTTTGGGAAGAAGGCGCCTGCGGAAGAAGGCTGAGCGAGTCCCCCGCCGTGGGCAGGGGACGGACCCTCCGCTCACGCGTTAGTCTTTTATCTTGCTTTGCTCCTCGAGCTTCTCAAGGTGCAACAGGCATCTGATCAGCCGAGGAGCGTCTCGTAGAGCTTGACGTACGCGCGGGCCGAGCCCTTCCAGGAGAAGTCCCGGGTCATCCCCCGCTCGCGCACCTCGGCAAGAGCGACCGGTTCGGCCAGCAGCTTGTGGGCGCGCGAGAGGGCCGAGACGAGTGCGGCCGGGCTCAACTCCTCGAGCACGAGGCCGGTGCCCCCCTTTCGATTCACATCGACGACGGTGTCCGCCAGACCCCCGACGGGGTTGACGACCGGCAGGGTCCCGTAGCGCATCGAGATCATCTGGCCCAGGCCGCAGGGCTCGTATCGGCTGGGCATGAGGAAGAGATCGCTCGCGGCATAGATCCGGTGGGCCAGCCGCTCGTCGAAGCGCGTGAGCACCGCGACTCTCCCCGGGTGGGCGGCTTGTGCCGCGCGCATCGCCTCCTCGTAGCGGGCTTCGCCGGTCCCCAGCACCACGAGATCGAAACCCAGCGTGACGATGTCGTCGAGTGCGGCCGCGAGGAGGTCGGCGCCCTTCTGCTCCGCGAGCCGGGAGACCATGCCGAGCAGCGGCCGCGGCCCGCCGCCGACGCCGGTCTCCGAGGTCAGCAACTCGCGGGCGGCGCGCTTGCCCTCCTCGACGTCGTCGAAGTCGTACGGGAACTCCAGGAAGGGGTCGTGCGCGGGATCCCACTCTTCGAGGTCGAGGCCGTTGAGGATGCCGAAGAGCCGGTCGCTGCGGGCGGACAGGACCCCTTCGAGCCGGCAGCCAAACTCCGGCGTGAGAATCTCCTTCGCGTACGTGGGCGAAACCGTCGTCAGGGCGTCGGCGCTCACGAGGCCGCCCTTGAGAAAGCTGACCTGATCGTAGAACTCCAGCAGATCCATGGTGAAAAGCGCCCGTGGCAGCCCGCACGCCTCGAGCACCCAGGGTGGAAAAAGCCCTTGGTAGGCGAGGTTGTGGATCGTCAACACGGTCTTTGCGCCCGGCAGGCCGAAGCGGGAGAGACCGTCGTGGCGCAGGAGCAGGGGAGCGAGCGCCGCCTGCCAGTCGTGGGCATGGACGACATCCGCACCGCCGAGCTTGGCGAGGGCGGCGAGCGCGGCGCGGGCAAAGAAGGCGAAGCGCACCGGGTTGTCGGGGAAGTCGCCATCGGGCAACGAGTAGAGCGCCGGGCGCACGAACAGCGCAGGGCAGTCGAGCAGCACGACCCGCACCCCGCGGTGCGTCACCACGTTCAGTCTCGCGCTCAGCCCGAGCGCGGTGACGTCGCCGCGGGTCTCGCCGGGCAGCGCGTCCTTGAGGGTGAGGCGGTGCCCGGGGGCCACGACGGTCACCTCGTGGCCGAGGGCGGCGAGGGCGGGCGGAAGCGCCCCGGCTACGTCGGCCAGGCCGCCAGTCTTCGAGAACGGAACCACCTCCGACGCTAGGTGAGCGATTCGCATCGCCTTCTCCTTGCCCCACAGCTTACGCCTGTCCCGCGCGCGTGGATTTCACATGTCTCTTCGGGCGGTCAGGTGCCGTCGTCGTTCGTGACTTCCCTCAGGAAGCGGGCGGCTTCTTCCGGGGGAGTTGGGTTGATGGAGTAGCCGGATCCCCATTCGAAGCCGGCGATGCGGGTGATCCGCGGGACGAACTCGATGTGCCAGTGGTAGTCGTACTCGATGGTGGTCCAGTAGCGGGGCTGACCAGGGCGCGGGTGGGGGCTAGGCGCCGTGTGGAGGATGAAGTTGTACGGTGGGTCGTCGAGCAGCTTGCGGATGCGGCGGAGGAAGTCGCGCACGAGCTTGGCCAGGTCCATCAGGATCTGATCGGTACAGAGCGCGAAATCGTGCGAGTGGTCCTTGGGCATCAGCCAGGTCTCGAACGGGAACGAGGCGGCAAAGGGCTCGAGCAGCACGAATCGGTCCGTTTCCAGCGCGACCCGTTCGCCGAACGACCGCTCCTGCTTGATCAGGTCGCAGAAGATGCAGCGCTCCTTGCGACCCCAGTGCTCCCGCGCGACGTTGAGCTCCTCCACCAGCGCCGTCGGGATGATCGGTGTGGCGATCAGCTGCGAGTGAGGGTGGTAGAGGGAGGCGCCTGCGTCGCGCCCGTGGTTCTTGAAGAACAACACGTAGCGGATCCGGATGTCTCGCCGCAGGTCGGTGAGGCGCTCGCGCCAGGCCTTGAAGACGAGGAAGATTTCATCGGGCGTCATGTCCGCCGCGGTGCGGTAATGGTCGGGCGTTTCGATGATCACCTCGTGGGCGCCGACCCCGTTGACCTTGTCGAACATTCCCACGGCCTCGCGGGAGAGCTCCCCCTCGATACCGAGCGCGGGGAACTTGTTGGGAACGACGCGTACCTGCCAGTTCGGGGTGTTCGGCTGTCGCGGTCCCTTCGAGAGAGCAAAGATCTCAAGGGGGGTAGCACCCTCGTTGCCGTACTCAAACGGGCAACCCCCGATGTCGCCCGGCAGTTCGGGGCCCGAGCGTCTGAACTCGTGGGGACGGAATCGGCGCTCGGTGGCGATGATCGACCAGCGCCTCCGGATGGGATCGAATCGCAGCTCGGACATGGTCTACTCCAGTCGTTTGCGTGCGCAATTGGCGGCCGACCGGCCGCCAGGCAAGAATCGCTTGAGCGTCAGGCAGGGCTTGAGGCCTGGGGCTTGTGGCTCGGGTAGACCGGTCCGTTCCCAAGCCTCAAGCCGGGAGGGGGGCGCGACAAGCCTCAAGCCTGTACTCATGGTTCGTCGACCTCCAGCAGCTCGATCCTCCAGAGCCCTTCTTGGGGCATCCTCTCGCCCTTACACTCGAGACCCAGGAGGACCTGCTGACCGTCGGGAACAGGGAGGACCGCCTCGAGAACGTGCCCCACGGCGCAACTCTCGGGGAGGTCCGCGGGCAACGTCCAGCTCGTTCGTTTGCCCGGGGTCACGAGCGATACCACCAGGGGCACCGGTGGTTCCGTTCCGGCGCGTGGCTCCACCCGCAGCCAGAGGCGACCCGGTTGGGCACGCAGGGCGACACGGGCGAAACGGGCGTGGGTACCCGGCGCCTCGACCCAGGCCGCGACGCTCCACTCGAAGTAGCTGGTCGTCTCGCCGTCCAGAACAGGAGGCGGCCACTCGCTCGAGAGAGGTACAACCAAGCGCGCGGCGGCCGAGCGGACCGGGACCGCCAGTTCGGGTGGCGCCGGGACACCGGCGGCGGCGCAGGCGTCCCGCAGGTGGTGTCGGAACAGCTCATCGTAGAGTGGGGCCAGCATCGTGGGGTTGTCATCACCGAACCACCACCACCAATCGCTGCCCTCGGCGGCCAGCCAGGAGCGGCCGCCCCTGCAGGCGCCGAGGGCCCGGGCGTGCGCCAGCATTTCCCACCCGCGGTTCTTCTCCTCGTGCCCGATCCAGGTGGCGAACGTCCCCCCGATCCACGAGCCGGGGTGGAGCCGCGGGAGCGGCGTTGGCGTTTCCTCCGTGGCCCGCTCGCCGAGCGTCACCAGCCGAAGTTGCGTGGACTGCTCGAGCTCTCGCGCGAGCGTCACGAGGAAGGTGGTTCCCCCATACGGGAAGCTGGTCCACGGGTTCTCACCGTCGAGCGCAACCACGATGCCGGCGTCGTCGGGCAGGTGAGAAGCCGTCCGTCGCAGGTGGTGGGTGAGATCCCGCGCGGCGTCCCCCTCGTCGGAGAAGCGCGACGCCTGGAAGCCGATGAAGTCGGAAAAACCACGGTGGCGGAAGAACAGCATCGGCCCGCCGGCGGGGAGCTGCCAGGGCCGGAACAGCTCCTGCCCGACGCCGGACTCGCTTGAGAGCGTGCGCTCCAGTGAGGCAGCCAGGATGCCCTCGTCGGTGGCGAGCCAGCGCACACCGTGCCCGCCGTAGAGGGCGACGGCGGCCTCGGACACCGAGCCCTCGGGCGGCCAGCAACCCACAGGCGCGAACCCGAGGCCGCGCATGACATCGAGCCCGAGGCGCATGTGCTGCTCGGCGTCATCCGGGGCCGAGAACGCTGGGACCGTCGGGGCGGGGTGTGGCGCCCACGCGTCCATTACCACGCCGGTTTCGAGAAGCAGCGGGATGATCGGGTGGCCGAACGGTGACGTCGAGATCTCGATGCCCTTCTCGCTGGCCAGCCTCCGGTACGCGTCGAGCAGTCGGCCGGGACACGCTGCGAGCCAATCGACGGCCTGTTGGCGGGCCGAGTCGGAGAAGTTGCCGCCCTTCTCGGCCAGGTCCCCGAGCTCCGGTTCCCAGGGGAAGTTCGGCGAGGCATACGCCAGCACGAGCAGCACCTGCAGATCGGCGAGGTCCTGCGTCGTGAACCGTCTCCTTGCCTCCTCGCGAGGGACGCCGCCGGCCCTGGTGGCCAGCTCGGCGAGACGCGGCCAGCGGTGAAGCTGATTCGGGTGCAGCAGGAAGGCCCATCGCAGCAGCTCCCCCTGGGCCTCGGGCGTGAGGTGGCGGGCCGGCGTGCGCAGAGCCTCGAGCAGCGGGTCGCGCGCCGTACCGTCGCTGTAGGCCGCGAGCTGGTCGAGAAAGACCGGGGTGAGATTGAGGACCTGGCCTGCGAGTCCTGTTGCGGTGAGCGCATGGACAAGCGTCAGATACTCGCCACCCGCGTGGAGCAGGACCCAGGGGGCGTGGACCCGCCCGTCGGCGGTGCGGTACTGGGGCTGGTGCAGGTGCCAGAGGAAGGTGAGCTTGGCCATCGAGCGGTCAGGCGCTCCGCACCAGCCGCTGCACCTCCTCGCGATGCTTGCGAAGAAGCTTTTGGGCCGCCTCCGGGGTGTCCGATTCGGCGTGGAGGTGCAGGGTGGGCGCCACCCTGTCGGGCCGCAGCAGGACCCAGCCCCCGTTGAGGACGACCTTGATCCCCTCGAGGTAGGACACCTCCTCGCCCTGCCTACGGTCTGCGAAACGCCGCATCACCTCACCCTTTCGCTCCAGCGGGCACGGCACGACGGCCCGAGCAATCGGCACGGAGGGTGCGAGCTTGGCGACCTCGGCCAGCGGCTGGCCGGCCCGCGCGAGGAGCTCGAGCAGCTTGCCCAGGGCGAACAGGGCGTCGGGAGCGTGGTGCAGGCTGGGAAAGGTAAAGTCACCTTCGCCTGCGGACGCGAACAACACGTCGCGCTGGCGCGAGGCCTCGGTGAGTGCCCGGGGTGCCGAGAGCGTTTCCCGGAGGCGGTGACCCGCGGCCGCCAGCGCCTTTGCAAAGGTGCTCGGACTGTAGGCCGGCAGCACGACCTCTCCCGGGGGAAGGTTTGCCGCGATGACCGCCGCGACCATCAGGGCCACGAGATCGAAATCCTCCCAGAGACGCTGTTCGCGGTCGACCACGACCATGCGCTCGCAGTTCGGGTAGAGCCACACGCCGAGGTCCGCCTCGAGCGCCGCGACGATGCTGGCGAGGCGGCGGTGCGCGAGCGCGATCTCGCTGGCGAGCATGGCCTCGTGTACGCCCTCGGTGTGGGCGTTCAGAGTGACGACGTCGCAGCCCAGGTCGGCAAGCAGTCTTGGCAGCACGACAGCCGCCGCCGAGTGCGCGTAGTCGACCACGATGTTCAGCTGGCGCCCGCGGATCTGCTCGACGGCCAACGCTTTGAGGAAAGACTCGGCGTAGAAATCCACGATGCGCGGGTGCTCGAAGATGACGCCGATCTCCTGGTGCTGGGCACGACGGAACTCCTCGCGCAGGAAGACACGCTCGACGGACTTTGCGAAGCTCGTGGAGATGTCGAGCCCGTGATCGTCGAAGAAACGGATGGAGGTCATCCCTCGCACCAGCTGGACCTGCTGGAAGGAGACCCCGCCCACCTCGCCGAAACCCTCGAGCTTGTGGCGCATCACCGGCACCGGCAGCATCCCGAGGTCGACCACGTCCGCGCCCGTGGAGCCGACGCCGCCAACGAACGCCCGGCGAAGCATGCGCGAGGCGGGGTGGTCGTCGCGGGCGGTGAGGATGGTGCTGCCAGGGGGGAGGAGCGTGCCGTAGGCGGCACCCAGGCGAGCCGCGACCTCGGGCGTGAGCTCGAGGTTCGTGAGGCCGGTGACCGCCCCCTCTTCGAATGCGGAGGTCCTCCAGCGCTCGGCGTACACCAGGTTCGAGTGCACGACCGCGTGGTCTTCGACGACCTTCGCGGGCCAAATCTTCACCGCCTCCTTGACCCGCACCTCCTGGCCGAGCACGGTGTCGTCGGCAATGATCGCGCCCTTTTCGACCACGCTGCCCGCGCCGATCTGCACTCGCGCCCCGAGCACGGCGTCCTCGACCCGCGCACCCTCGCCGATCAGCACCTCGTCCCAGGTAACGGTGCGCCGGAGCTCGGCCCGTGCCCCGAGCACGGTCCCGGGGCCCAGCACCACGTCCTCGAGCCGCACGGCGGGGCCTACGCGACAACCCGGCCCGATCACGACCGTGCCCCGCACCTCCACGTTCGGGTCGATCTCGGCCTTGCCGTCGATCCAGAGCGGCTTTCCGCCGATCTGGCGCAACTCCCCGGGCGGAATGAGCCGCAGCGTGCCCTCGAAGTAGTCGCGGTGCGCCGCCAGGTACGACTCGGGATCCCCGATGTCCCGCCAGTAGCCTTGCAGCACATGGCCGTACAGCGGCTCTGCGCTTGCGAGCAGTCGGGGGAACAGATCCCGTGAGAAATCCGAGGGCTCGTTGCGCGGAACGCCTGCGAGCGCCCTGGCCTGCAGCACGTAGATGCCGGTGTTGACCGTGTCGGAGAAGACCTCACCCCAGGTGGGCTTCTCGAGGAAGCGCCGCACGCGGGCTTCCCCGTCGATGATGACGATGCCGAACTGAAGCGGGTTGGACACCCTCGTGAGGCCGATCGTGGCCAATGCTCCGTGCTTCCTGTGCGCTGCCACCAGCGCCGGGAGGTCGAAGTCGCAGATCACGTCCCCCGAGAGAACCAAGTACTCGTCCGCGGACACGCCGTCGGTGCCGTGGGCGACCGCACCGGCAGTCCCCCAATCATGGTCGGCGTGGTTGTAGTGCAGCTTCATGCCGAGCCGCTTGCCGTCCCCGAACGCGCCGCGGATCTTTTCGGGGTCATAGTAGGTGAGCAGCACCGCCTCTCGCATCCCGGAGTTGGCGAGGTGGGTCAGCACCCGCTCCAGGATCGGGCGGTTGACCACCGGCAGCATGGGTTTCGGGCGGTTCGCGGAGAGCGGGCGAATCCGCGTGCCGAAACCGCCGGCCATCACGATGGGGATCATCCTGGATTCCTCAGGCAACGCCGCACGGCCTGCTTGAGCTCTTCCAGTTCCGACGACTTGACGACGTAGGCATCGGCAAGCCAGGAGGAGAAGTCATCCTGGTAGCGGGCGTAGGCGGTCGAGAGCACCACCGGCATCCTCGAGTCCTTGGCCTTGATTTCCTTCAGGAGGGCGAGCCCCGAGGTCTCACCGAGCCGGATGTCCAGGATCACGAGGTCGATGCCGCCCTGAGCGAGGCGGTCGCGGGCACCCTCGATCGTCGTGGTGGTTTCCACCGCGAAACCGTCACGGCTGAAGGCGGACCTGTAGAGCTCCAGGAAACCTTCCTCATCGTCAATGAAGAGCAAGCGCAGCCCGGTCACGACCACCTCCGTAGCGACAGCGTGAAACGAACCCAGCCCGGCTCCCTGTCATCGTACTCCACCTTGCCGCCCATTGCCTCCGCCAGTGTTCGCACCGAGGCGAGACCGAGGCCACTCCCACCGCGGCGCGTGGTGATGCCGCCGGCGAAGGGGTCGACGCGCAGCGGGGCGGGGAGTGGCACGCCGTTGTCGGCTACTACCACATGCACCCACCCTGACTCCTCGCGCACGGCCACCTGGATCTCGCCACCCACCTCGCCCATGGCCTCCAAAGCGTTGGAAAGGAGGTTCTCCATGCACCGTTCGAGCGAGGGAACGGCGGCAGCCGCCATCACAGGGCGACCCGGGTGGTAGCAGAGGAGCTTCACCTGTCGGCTGCTGGCGAGCGGCCGGAATGCCTCGGTGACCCTTTCGGCCAGCGCGCCCACCTCGACCGGCCCGAGAGAGATCGCGTCGGCGCGGCTCGCGAGTCCGGCGACGAGCTCCGCAACTCGCTGTTCGGCGCGGGTCACAGCGGCGGCGACGATACCGAGCTGGCGGGAGAGGCCCTCGCGATCGGGCGGCGGTGCGGTCATGATCTCGTGCGCCAGTCCGCCCGCCAGCGCCAGCGGGTTCTTGAGGTCGTGGGCCAGGGTGCGCGCGGTGTCGAGCAGGGCCGTTGCGTGCTCCGCCAGCATGCGGCGCCGTTTCTCCTCCTGAAACCGGAGGAGCAACTGGGTGCGCTCGAGGGAGCCACGCAGGTAGTTGGCGAGCGTCTCGGCCGCCTCGAGAGTGACGTGGTACACCGGCGCGCGGGTGACAAAGTTGTCCGCGAGGACGACGCCCCATGGCTGCTCGCCAGCCATCAGCGGCACGATGACGAGTTCGTGGGAATCGAGCACTCCCACCCAGTGACGCACGCATGGGTTGGGATGGTTGCTGCGCCCGATGAACGCGCGGCGCCACGTTCCACACCCCTTCACAAGCGGGTGCGAGAGCGCCGCCAGCGTAACGGCGTGCCGCCGGCGCTCAACCTCGACGGCGTCGAGGTCCGGTTCCAGAAGGCGGTCCAGTGGAAGCACCCCACGCTGCCGCAGGTCGGCCCACAGCTCCCTCGCCTCCTCGCGGCTGCGGGGACCGACCCCGAACCAACCTCGGATAAGGTCCGCCTCCGCGAGGAGGAGGAAGGCGCGGTTGAACCCGAGGCCTTCCCCGGCGGTGAAGGCCACCAGCACGCTCCAGGCCGCCACCTCCGGCTCGACGACGGTCTGCAGCACCTCGGACACGCGCCGCAGCAGGTCGAGCACGCGGCGCGGGCGGATGCTGCGAAGCGCCGGCCCGCGCTCGCGAACGTGGCGGTCGCGAACCGGCCGCGACCGGCCCCGCGAGCGAACCGGTAAGGAGCGGGCACTCACGCATGTCCTCCCAGGGTGAGCAACGACTGGGGTTCCACGTTGCCTCCCGGTCACGAGTGTAACGCCACCGGCGCGGGGAAGCGGCGCCAGGTTAGGCCCGGAGGCTCTCCTCCTGCCCAGCGAGGGGCAGCTCCTTCCAGCCGGCCTCATCGAAAAAGCCGAAGGTGTGCTCGACCTTTGCGAAGAGCCGCGTGCTGCCCGCGAGTAGGTTGCCGGGGATTCGCAGGCATCCGTGGCCCTTCCTCCCGCGAAACTCCCCCTCGCCCACGGTGGCGCCGGTCCGCGGGTCGCGGAGCTCGACGGCGCCGGCGCGAGGTGGGAGCCCCGCGACAAGGCGCGGCGAGCCGGGGGATGAGCCGCCCACGAGACAAACCGTCCGGTCCCCGTGGGCTCTGAGGAGGTTGCGCGAGGCGACGACGATCTCGAGGAAGTCGTCGCCGCGCGTCACGCCGCGGACCGGGTGTCGGGCAAGGCCAATCGGTGACTCGGCGGGCCAGAACCTCTCCTCACGCCTGGCGAAGGACAGGAGCCAGGTGCTTCGCAGCACGAGCTGCGTACGGTGGCATGCGATGGCGGCCCGCTTGCGGCTCCGCTGTTGGTCGGACAGCGACAACGCGATCGAGGCTTCGGGGCGAGCCAGCAGCGCCGGGTTGTGGACGACGTAACGGAGGTGGGTGCTCGGCGCGGGTGTGCGGGCGAGTCCCTCGAGAGCGAACGAGAGCATCACGCCGAGCGCACTGTGATCGGGGTGCAGGTCGAGGAGGGACGGGCCGACCGCCACGGTCGGTCGCCACCCGACGACCAACCCGGTGAGCGTTTGCATTGCCACCTCGTTGCCGTGCAGGACGAGGTCCGTCACGCTCTGGTCAGGGAAGCCGAGGAAACTCGCGGTGACCTCGGAGGCGCCGAGACGGTCAAGCGCCCGGCGTGCCTCGGCCCTGCGCCGAACGCCGAACCGGGCGCGGTCGGTTGCCACGATCCGCCAGCGCAGCTCGGTCGCACGTTGCGCCCAGGGGTTGTTGTCGCCGTCGGTGAAAAACACCATCAGGGTCGGGGACCCTGCTGCCAGGGCGTGCTGGAGGAGACCGCCGGTGGCACAGGATTCGTCGTCGGGGTGCGCCGCCAGCACGAGGAGGCGATCCGACGGCGCGAGAGCGAGGGCCCCGCTCATCTGGCGACGTTCCAGGGCGGGAACGGCGAGAAGCCTTTCGCCGCCGCCGGTGCCCACACGGTCGCCAGAGGACCGGTTGGGGTTTCCGGAACGAACTCGTGAGCCCCGGCTGCGAGCCCCCGCGGGCCCCGGTACGGTGAGCCGTCGAGCTTGCCTCCGACCTCCCCAGACTCGCTCACCACCGCGTATTGGGCTGGGATGGCCACGGTGAAGGCAATAGGGCGCAGGTCCCCGGTCGGCTCGCCCAGCAGCGTTCCGGCGACGCGAAGCTGTCCGACCCGCACGAAGTTGCGCTCGAGGAACGCCCTGGCGCGGGGGGTGAAGCGGTCATCCTGGATCGTCGCCACGCAACAGCGCGCCGCCACCGCGTCCTCGGGCAGCGTGTCGGGTATCAAGCCGCGGTGCAACCTCTCCATCGTCACGCTCTCGAGGACCCAGGCGGACGCCCTGCGGCGAAACACGGTCTCGCCCTTCTGGTCTATGACGCAGTCGGAGGGTTCGGTCAGGCGGAGGGTCTCGCGCACGAGGGAGACCTGCGGCGCCGCACGGTTCTTCCAGACCGGCCCGCGGAAGATAACGACGGCCAGTTCGGCCACCAGCAGGGCGGCGAGCACGGTGGCGGGGGCAGTCGCGTCACCACGCCGTTTCGCCCAGGCTCCGAGCCCGGCTACTGCGAGGACTGCGATCAGAGGGTCGATCGGCAGCCAGTTCTGCGCGGTGATGAACGGCCAGAAGCACAGCAGGAAGAGGTAGTAGATCGCGGCCGTGAGGGCGAGGAGGAGACGCAGCGAGCGCACGCGATCGCCGTCGGCGGAGCGGGCCATTGGCCGGGCGAGGAGGAGCACGAGGCAGAGGCCTGCGGGGAACAGCAGCGTGCGAGCCGCGCTCAGGCGCTGCCCCATGCCGGCGAGCAGGTTGTGCTGGACGGTGTCGTGCCACAGGGGTCCGAGCGCCCCGGCGGCCCAGAACGACGCGCTGAGCAGAAGCGGAGCGACAACGAACCCTGCCGCAGCCGCAGCGGCCTGCACGGCCACGCGGCGTCCACTGAGCTGCCGGCGAGTGCCGGGAGTCAGCGCGAGAGTGAGCGCCGTAGCGGCGGCGAGGGACCCGACGAGGAGGACGGTCTTTTGCGAGATGCCGAGTGCGACGCCGAGGAGCATCCCCACGCCGAGCGCCCGCCCGAAGGTAACGGGCCCTCCGGCCAGCACTGCAAGAGCCGAGAGCCACACCACCGCCCACAGGACGTCGGTGCGGAACTCGAGCGAGGGAAAGAAGAACCCGAAGTGCACCGAAAGGAGCACCGCGGCCCACAGGGCGACCCGCTTGTCGTACAACTTGCGGGCGATCGTGAAGGTGAGAGCGAGCGCCGCAAGCCAAAGCGGCAGCATCGAGAGTCGCATGACGAAGAGAGTCTCTGCCCGCTCGCCCGCCAGGGCCAGCAGGGGTGCCATGGCGAGGTGGAAGAGGGGAGCGTGGTTGTCGAAGAGGTCGCGGTACTGGACGAGGCCGTGCTTCCAGCCCCAGACCACGTGCAGATGCTGCGGCTCGTCCGAGTTGAAGCGGTAGAGGAAGACGTACGGGATCCGCAGCAAGAAGGCGAGGCCGAGGAGTGCCAGCGCGGTGAGGCGCTCTGGAAGGGCGACTCGAGACTGGACGGCGGAGGTCAACGCCCGGCACCTCGCTCAGAGTGGTGAGTCTAGCAGCCCTGCGTCCTCCCGGGGCTTCGCCCGGATTCCCCTTTTCTTTTGTTTCACTGCGTGGAGGCTTTTGTTTTGCCTGGCGGGTGGGGCGCCCAAGCCTGCAGACGGCCACCGCGGCACCGGCAAAACAAAAGCCTCACACAATGAAGAAGAAGAAGGTAACCTTGCGCGAGCGGAGGGGCGATGGCGAAGAGAACGTGGGTGGGGGCTGCGGCGGCGGTTCTGGTCGTGGGGACTTCGCGACTGGTGATGGGAGGGAGCGGCATCCCGTCGCCGAAGGAAGTCCTGGGCATCGACGTTGGGCAAAACCGCGTGCTCGCGAGCTACGGCGAGAGTGAGCGCTACGTGCGGGCGCTGGTGGCAGCGAGCGACCGCGCGCGCTTGTACGACATGGGGCCCACGGTGGAGGGGCGCCCGATGCTTGCACTGGCGATCTCCTCCGCTGAAAACATCGCGCGGCTCGATGAGCTTCGCCGCGGCTGGGCGCAGATTGCCGATCCCCGTGGTCTGGACGGCGCCGCGGTCGACCGCCTCGTGGCCACGCTCCCGAGCTGCGCCCTGATCACCGCGGGCATCCACGCGAACGAGGTCGCCGGCCCACAGTCCGTGCTTCTCCTCGCTTTCGAGCTCGCCGATGCTCGCCCGGGGACCGCAGTGGCAAGCTGGCTCGAGCGCACCGTGGTGCTGCTCGTTCCGTCGCTCAACCCGGACGGACAGGAGGCGACCGTCACGTGGTACCGAAAGTGGCTGGGGACGCCAAACGAGGGCTCGTCGCCGCCGTTTCTCTATCACCGCTACGCGGGCCACGACAACAACCGCGACTTCGTCTACCTCACGCAGCCGGAGAGCCGCGCACTGAACAACTTCACCTACCACGAGTGGCACCCACAGCTGTTCCTGGACCTTCACATGATGGGCTCGACGGGACCTCGGCAGTTCGTGCCGCCGTTCGCCGACCCGATCGCACCCAATGTCCACCCCTTCGTTTGGCGCATGACCTCCCACCTGGGAACGCTGATGTCGCTCCGCCTCGAGGAGGATGGCAAAACGGGCGTGGTTTCCGGTTGGACCTTCGATGGAAACTGGATCGGCGGCACCCGGAACACCGGGTGGTGGAAAAACGTCTTCGGCGTCCTCACCGAGACCGCGAGCGCCGCCCTCGCAACGCCGGTTCAGGTTGATGAGAACGAGCTGCGCGGCGGGGGCAAGGGGCTCGTGGAGTACAGGGCTCAGGTCAACTTCCCCAACCCCTGGCGCGGCGGGACGTGGGGCCTCGCAGACGCTGTCTCCTACCAGCTGACGCTGATGCGCGCGTTCGTCGAGTTCGGTGCCGTCGAGCGCGAGGCCTTGCTTCGCGACGTCGCGCGTATGGCGACCGAGGCCGTGGAGCGCGGCCAGCGGGAGGCGCCCCGAGCCTACCTGGTTCCGCCCGACGGAGACCCCGGTCGCCGGGCACACCTGATCGACCTTCTCGTGCAGGCCGGCGTGGAGGGCTTCACCGCCGAGGATGCGATCTTGGCGGGCGGGGTCACGTACCCGCCCGGCACGGTCGTCTTCCGTACGGCACAGCCACTGCGCCAGTACCTGCTCGAGGTGATGGAACGGCAGCGCTACCCGGAGATCGCACCCGCGCCGGAGGCGGAGATCCTCCTTCCCTACGACATCACCGCGTGGACGATGCCGCTCGAACTCGGTGCAGAGACGGTCAGGGTGGACGGCGAGGTGCGAGGCAAGCTCGTCCCGTTGGGGACACAGTGGAAAGGGGCCGACGTCCGGCCGGCAGGTGAAGGGGATACTCTGGTCGTGCCTGCCGGACAGCTCGGCAGCTTCCTGGTCGCGAATCGGGCACTCGCGCAGGGGGCCTCCGTCGCGAGCATGACGGCAGGGGCGCAGGTCGCGGGGAAGGGAGTTCCCGTGGGCTCCTTCATCATCCGAGGGCTTACGGGAGCCGCCGAGGAGCGAGCGCTGGCCGGGGCCGGCGTCACGGCCCTGCGAGCGGGGACGGGTCTGGTAGATGGGAGGTCCCTGCACCGCGTCCAGATCGGCGTCTACCATCCCAACCTCGGCCTGGAGGACGCGGGCTGGCTGCGCTTCGTCCTCGAGAACGCCGGTTTTCCCGTGGAGGTGGTGGACACCCCCTCGGTGACGTCCGGTGCCTTTGCACGGCGCGTCGAGGTGCTCGTGATCCCGCCCATGGAGGGGAAAGTGATCGTTGAAGGGCCGCCGCAGCACGGGCCGGCCCCCTTGCCCCCGCAGTACCGAAAGGGGATCGGCAAGGAGGGCGGCGAGGCCGTCAAGCGGTTCTTCGCCGACGGCGGCACGCTGGTCGCGTTCGGCTCCTCGGCGGACTGGCTCGCCGAAACGCTCGAGCTGCCGGTCACCGACCCGTTGCGAGGCGTCAAGCACGAGGAGTTCCGCTGCCCCGGCGCACTGCTCGAGCTCGAGGTGGACCGGAGCTCGCCCCTGGGCTGGGGGATGCCGGAGACCGTCGCGGCGATGATCGAGGGGGGGACGGCGTTCGCCACCAGGCCGGTGGTGGGCGACCAGTCGCGGGAGATCGCCGCGCGCTTCCCTGATGCGCCTCTCGTGCTGTCCGGGTGGATGCGCGGCGAGGAGAAGCTGCACCGGCGCGTCGCGTTGGTCGAGGTTCGACAGGGCAGGGGGCGCGCGGTTCTCTTCTCGTTTGCGCCGTACTTCCGTGGGCAGACCGAGGCCACCTTCCCGCTCCTCTTCAACGCCATGATCGAGAGGATGATGGAGGCCCCCACCGCGGAGGCCGGCAGAGAAGCGAAGGCACCGCCGAGACCCTAGACGGGGCACACAGGGGCGCTATGCTTGTCCGTGCGGGAGGTGGCGATGGACACGATGCAGATCGTCGAGCGGCAGGCCGAGCAGACATCGTCGCGCATTCTGTTCCTGGTGATGGATGGCCTCGGTGACTTGCCGCGCTACGGTGATGGTCTGACGCCTCTCGCGGCCGCGAACAAGCCCAACCTCGACCTGCTCGCGAGGGACGGATGCTGCGGTCGTTTCGACCCGGTGGGTCCCGGGATCACCCCGGGGTCGGGTCCCGGCCATCTCGGGCTCTTCGGCTACGATCCGACCGAGTACGAGATCGGCCGCGGAGTGCTGTCCGCGGTTGGCATCGACTTCCCGCTCCAGCCGGGTGACGTCGCCGCGCGCTTCAACTTCTGCACGCTCGATTCGGACGGCAACATCTCGGATCGCAGAGCCGGAAGGATCGAGACCGAGGTGAACCGGAGGCTGGTTGAGCGCCTGCGGAAGATCCCTGCGCAGCCCGGGGTAAGAATCTTCGTGGAGACCGAGGCGGAGCACCGCGGAGCGCTGATCGTGCGGGGCGAAAAACTCGGCCATCGCCTCGCCGACACCGACCCCCAGCACACGGGCACACCCCCGTTGCCGGTGAAGGCGCTCGACGCCGCCTCCAAGCCGACCGCGAAGGTCGTGTCGGCGTTCGTGAAGGCCGCGCGCGAGGCGCTCAAGGACGAACCCAAGGCCAACGGCATCCTGCTGCGCGGTTTCGACTCGCTACCAAAGATCCCTCCTCTCTCGGAGCGTTTTCGTCTCCGCCCGGTGTGTATCGCGACCTATCCGATGTACAGGGGCCTCGCCCGGCTCGTCGGGATGGAGATGCCTCCGGCCCCGCCCGCGCTTGCCGACTTCCCGGCCGTCGTCCGGGCGCACCGAGAGGGGCGCGACTTCTTCTTTGTTCACGTCAAATACACCGACAAGGCCGGCGAGGACGGCGACTTCAACCGCAAGCGGGAGGTCATCGAGGATGTGGATCGGCTCATCCCCGATCTGCTCGGGGACGGGTTCGAGGTGGTGGCCGTGACCGCCGACCACTCGACGCCGGTGGCGCACAAGGCACACTCATGGCACCCGGTCCCCGCGCTGCTGTGGGCTCCGGGCAGGGTCTTCCGCGACTCGGTGGCGACGTTCTCGGAGACCACCTGCATCGGCGGAGCGCTCGGGCGCATGCCACTGCGCTTCCTGATCGCCGAGGCACTCGCGGCTGCCGGGAAGCTCGCCAAGTTCGGCGCGTAAGAGGAAAGGTCAGGCGGGAAAGCGGAAACAGAAGAGCGAAGAGGCTCGCGGCTCGGCTCGGCCGGACCGTTTCATTACCTGAGCCCCCTTGCCATCATCCCTTCACTTCTTCTCCGCCAGGGGCTCGACGTGGATCACGACCCGCCCCAGGTGCGGGAGCCGGGCCCGCAGGGCGTGCTCGACCTGCTCCGTGATCGCATGGGCCGTCGTGATGGCGGTGTCTGCGTCGAGGGCGCAGTGAAAGGAAATGGCGAGCTCGCCGCCGGTCCGCCGCACGGTCAGATTGTGAGGGTGGCAGTGGAAGGCGTCCTCGCGCGCCAGCTCGTGCAGGACCTCGAGAACCTCGGCCTCGTCCTTCGGCTCCGCGCGGTAGGTGGAACCCGAAACCGCCGTGGGCTCGATGTGGGTGACGATGTGGCCGACCTCTGGCAGGGCCTCCCGGACGGCCTTCTCGAACGCGGTGGCCTGCTCGTGGGCGCTCGCCACGCTGAGCGTGTCGTCGACCTCGAGGTGCAGCTCCATCGACCGCGAGCCGAGAACCTGCTCGATGTTGATGTCGTGAGCTGCGAGGCCCATGCGCGAAGCGATTGCCCTCACGACCTCCGGGGTGTCCTCGGTCCTGACGCCGGCCACGCCGTCGGCTGGCTCGACGTGGACGACGACGTCGGCTCCTGGCAGCAGCTGACGGACGGCGGTTTCCGCCGCGGTTGCCACCTCGTGTGCGCGCCCGAGCGCGGTTTCGCGGCCTACGGTGAGCGTGAGATCGGCAAACGCCTCGGGGCCGCTCCGACGCACGCGAACCCGCCCGACCTCGATGACAGACGGGAGCCGGACGGCGTTGGCGATCTCGTCTGTGAGACCGGGTGGAATCTCGTCGAGCAGGTCGGCGACGGTCCTCCGCCCGAGCTCGATCGATACCCACACGACGATCGCTGCGACGCCCAAGGCGGCGAGGGCGTCGGCCTTGAGGAGCCATTCCAGGCCGGGCAGCATCGAGAGACGGACACCGACAAGCCCGAAGATGACCACAATCGAGGACCAGACGTCGGTCGAGAAGTGCAGGGCATCGGCCTCGAGCGCCTGGCTCCTGTATTTCTTCGCCACCCGGAAGAGGGCGCGGGAGCGCCAGACGTTGATGACGACGGAGAGCACCATCGTGGCGAACGCCCAGATGGTGGCCTCGACGTGTACGACCTTGAGGAACAGGCGGCTGATAGCCTCCCAGATGATCCATACGCACGTGAGCAGCAGCAGGGCCACCTCCAGGAGAGCCGAGAGGTTCTCGACCTTGCCGTGCCCGTAAGTGTGCTCACGATCCGCGGGACGCCCAGAGAGCCGCACGGCGAACCAGGTGGCGGCAGCCGCGACGAGATCGAGCGCAGAGTGGACCGCTTCCGACAGGATGCCCAGTGAGCCGGTGGCGATCCCAACCACCACCTTGATGGCGGCGAGGACCACTGCGGCGAGGACCGAGGTGCCGGCCGCGGCACGCTTCTCACGCGCACCCACGTCTTGGGGCGGGGGAAGTGGCGTTCGTGTTGACGAGGATGTCATCTCAAGAACAAGACCGTCCGCAACAGGATGATACACAAAATCGCGGTGCGGCAGAAGTCCCGGCGCCACTCCCGGCTGTGCCGGGGCAGGAGGAATCGGGCGGTGTGGTGCTATGGTTTGCCTCTGCGGAGGGTGTGCGAAATGAAATGTTTAGCGCTGATGGCGATGGGCGCCGGAATCCTCGTGAGCGGTGCGGTTTTCGCGGGCGGGATGCTGAAGCCGGGTGATTCGTTTCCGGCGTGGGAGCTCCCGAACCAGAACGGCACGATGGTCTCCTCGAAGGAGTACACGGGGAAGATGTACTTGCTGTACTTCTACCCGAAGGCGATGACGTCAGGGTGCACGACCGAGGGATGCGCCCTGCGGGATAACTACACCGGCTTCGAGAAGGCGGGGGTTCAGATCCTGGGCGTTTCCTTCGACGATCCGAAAGACAACGCCGAGTTCGCCGCCAAGTACAAATTCCCGTTCCCGCTGCTTTCGGACACCAAGCGAACCCTCGCGGTCGAGGTGGGGGCCGCCGACTCCCCGAGCCGCATTTGGGCACGTCGCATCTCGTACCTGGTGGGCGCCGATGGGAAGGTCCTCGCGGCGTATCCCGACGTCACGCCGAGCAAGCACGCAGGCGAGGTCCTGTCGGACATCCAAAGGCTTCCCGCAGAGAAGTGAGGCAACTGTCGGACGAAACGCCTAGGGCGGTAACAGGAGCATGCTGAGCTGCGGGGGACGGGCTTACTGCCCGCTGCTGCCTGCTTCCTTTTCCCATCGGTGTTCAATAATGGTGACCGTGGCCTCGTGCTGGAGGCGGCGCGCCCACCCATCGACATCCAGGCCCGCCTCAGCCTCGTCGCAGGCGGCGGGTGTCGTTCGTGTGGCTGGGTGCTGCGGCTGCAGAAAAGAGCAGCAGTCCTGGTGCGGCAATACCGACAGCTCGAAGGTTCCGGCGCGCTCGGCAACCGCAATGATCTCCTGCTTGTCCATTCCCACGAGCGGGCGCAGCACCGGCATGTGGGTGACGCGGTCGATCGCGGCCATGTTCTCGAGGGTCTGCGAGGCGACCTGGTTGAGCGATTCCCCGGTGACCAGTGCCTCGCAGCGCCAGCGCCTCGCGATGCGCTCGGCTGTGCGCAGCATCATGCGCCGGTAGAGCACGACGCGCAGCCGCTCGGGGCAGAGGGCGACAATCTCTCGCTGACAGTCGCCGAACGGAACCACCGCCAGGCGGCTGGCCCCCTGGTGGCGCGTCAGGACGCGCACGAGCCTCTCCACCTTTCCGACCGAGGCGTCGGTGGTGTACGGCGCGGAGTGGAAGTGGACGTAGTGTGCCCTGGTGCCGCGCTTCATCGCGAGGTATGCGGCAGCGGGCGAATCGATCCCGCCCGAAAGGAGCACCAGCACGCGGCCGGACGTGCCTGCCGGCAGCCCACCAGGTCCAGGGTAGCGGTTCCGGAAAAGGTACAGGCCGTCACTCTGGATCAGGACGTGAAAGGTGACGTCGGGGTTCTCGAGGTCAACCGTCATGCCCGTGCGCTCGTTCACGAAAGCCCCAAGCCTGCGATTGACCTCCTCCGAGGTCATCGGGAAGCGCTTGTCGGAGCGCTTGGAGCGCACCGCAAAAGTCTTCCCTTTGAACTCGGCGACGTGCTCACCCACGAAAGCCTCGAGTTGGTCGTACGTCGTGCCGGCCCGCTCGACCGGGATGATGCCGTTGATGCCGAAGACCGTCGATAGCCGTGCGAAAACCTCGACCCAGGGCTCGGGGTCCGCAAAGCGAATCACGATCCGCGCCGGAATCGATACCTCGGCCACGCGGAGCCCCCGCAGGGCGGCGCGCACGTTGGCGAGCAGCGTGCGCTCGAACCATCCCCGGTTCGC
>DATKMD010000128.1:0-14781 GCA_035542075.1 Thermoanaerobaculaceae bacterium | reverse complement strand
CTGCGCGAGGCGCTGCTGGCGCAGGTTCCCAACCCGTTCTTCGGACTGGGTCCCAACGAGGCGCCCATGGTCAGCAGCGGCCAACTGCTGCTGCCGTACCCGCAGTACCAGGGATTGCTGCAGAACCGCGCCTACTGGGGGTCGACGACGTACAACGGCCTGGTGGCGCGTCTGCAGCAGCGCTTCCAGCAGGGCAGCAACGTCCAGGTGGCCTACACTTGGTCGCGGCTCAGCGGCGATGTCGACTCTCTCTATGGCTTCGTCGAGGGCTCTACCGTCGGCGGCTCTGGCGGTCCGCAGGACATCTACAACCGCGCGGCGGAGGATTCCATCTCCGCCTTCGACGTCACGCACCGCCTCCAGATCAGCTACATCCTCGCGCTGCCGTTCGGCAAGGGCCAGAGGTTCTTCAGTGACGTCCATGGCGTTGCGGACGTGCTCCTCTCGGGCTGGAACCTGAACGGCATCACGACCTTCCAGACCGGCTTCCCGCTGTCGTTCGTGGCCCAGGCCACGGTGCTCAGCAGCCAGTTCAACGCGGGGACTCCGCGTCCGAACATCGCCGCCGGATGCAGCCTGTCGGTCTCGGGTTCGCCGCAGAGCCGTATCAACCAGTGGTTCAACACGGCGTGCTTCAGCGAGCCCGACCCGTACGGTTTCGGCAATGCGCCGCGCGTGAGCGAAGAGGTGCGGGCGGACGGCATCCAGAACTGGGACCTGTCGCTGGTGAAGAAGACGGCGATCAAGGGGACCTCACTCGAGTTCCGCGCAGAGGTCTTCAACCTCTTCAATCACGCCCAGTTCGCCGCCCCCAACACCCAGCTGGACAGCGGCCTCTTCGGGAAGGTCCTGGAACAGTACAACCTCCCGCGCATCGTGCAGTTCGCACTGCGCCTGAACTTCTGATCGACATGCCTGTAGGGGTGGGGGGCGCGAGCTCCCCACCCTTTCTTCTCCCCGTTCCGGCACTGCCCAAGGCCCATTGCCGATCGGCCTTTCGTCCCCCCCGCCCCCGGCTCATCGAGCGGCATTCCCTTGCGGGCGGGCGCGGTCGCTCCGAACTCCACACCGGGCTCCCCAATTGGGTGTTCAGCGATGTCGATCCGTCAGATAGTCGACGAGAGCAGCCTCTCGCCTCTCCAGATCGTCGTCATAGGCGTCTGCTTCTTTCTCAACATGCTCGATGGCATGGATGTCCTCGCCATCTCTTTTGCTGCGCCCGTCATTGCCGACGAGTGGGGCATCAGCCGCTCGGCGCTGGGCATCGCTTTCAGTGCCGCCCTGGTGGGCATGGCGCTCGGCGCGGTGGTCATCTCACCCTACACGGACAGGATCGGGCGGCGCAAGATGGTCCTGCTGAGCACGGTCGTGATCACCCTGGGCATGGTGGCCACGGCGCTTGCCCAGTCGGTGACCCAGCTGGTCGTCCTCCGGCTCGTGGCCGGCCTGGGTATTGGCTCCATGCTCGCGAGCCTGACGTCCATGGTTTCGGAGTACGCACCGGACAGACACCGCAACTTCTCCATTCTGCTGCTGCATTCCGCCTATCCCGTGGGGTCGATCTTCGCCGGCCTCGTGGCGACCCAGCTTCTCCCCAAGTACGGCTGGCGCCCTCTCTTCCTGTTGGCGGGTACGGTCTCCCTGGTCGCCATTCCGCTCGTGTTCTTCCTCATGCCGGAGTCGCTCGAGTTCCTCGCCTGCCGGCAGCCCCGCAATGCGCTGGAGAAGGTGAACGCCATCCTGGCGAAGATGAAGCTGCCGGCTCTCGGATCGGTGCCGCCGCAGCCGGCTCACGAGACGCGAGGCGCAGGTGTCCGGGCGCTCCTTGCGCCAGGGCTGGGTCGATCGACGCTGAGGCTGTGGGTGGCCTTCATGATGAGCTTTGCCACGCTCTACTTCCTCTTCAGCTGGGTGGTGAAGCTGGCCTTCGAGTCCGGCCTGCCCATGGAAGACGCCATGCATGCGGGCATCTCCCAGAACGCGGGAGCCTTCTTCGGGTCCCTGACCCTGGGCTATCTGTCGACCAGGATCGGCTTGAAGCGGATCATCTCCATCTTCTTCGTCGGCGCCGCGGTCTTCACGTTGCTGTACGGCAACGTGGGCGGATCCTTGACGCTGGTACTGCTCCTGATCTTCCTGCTGATGTACTTCGTCCAGGGCGGCTTCACTGGCCTCTACGCGGTTGCGGCACGGCTCTATCCCACGGACATCAGGACGACGGGCGTGGGCTGGGCGATCGGCGCCGGCCGCGTGGGTGCCATCCTGGGACCCGCGGTCGCGGGATTCATCCTCGATGCCGGGGTGCCCATCAACTGGACCTTCGCGATCTTCTCCGTGCCCATGATCCTCGCGGCAGTGGCGTTGGCGGGAGTTTCCGGCAGCAGCATCCACTAGGCGCCAACGAGATCGTCGGCGGCGGCAACCCCCGTCACTCAGAACCCCAGATCGTGATGCTCGAGCGCCAGCTCGGTGCGGAGCTCACTGAGGCTTCGCTGCAGGCCGGGAGGGATCTCCACCCCTTGGGCCGTGACGCGGGCGGCGATGCCGTGCGCCTTCTCCCCGGCGGTGTAGATCCTCTCCTCGCCCGGCGCTTTGCGCGAGGCCCGCAGCTCCCGGACGATGCTCCCGGTCGTCCGGCGGAAGGACCCGAGCGGGACGAAGTGCTCCACGTTCATGGCCAGGAAGAAGTGGCCGATCCGCAGGAAGTGGGGATTCCCCTCCTTGTCCACGTCGTGCAGCTCGGAGAGAAACGCCCCGTCCTGGAAGGCCGCCGAGAAGATCTCGACCATCGTGGCGAGGCCGTAGCCCTTGTGGCCTCCCATCAGCTCCCCGCTCCCGCCGAGCGGGAGCAGCGCCGCCTCGTTCCTGTTCAGCTCCTCGATCAGGTGTGCCGCGTCCGTCGCGAAAGTGCCGTCCTCCCGCACCACCCACCCCGCCGGGATCGGCTTGCCGCCGCGCGCCGCGACCTCGATCCGGCCGCGAGGGGCGATGGACGTCGCCGCATCGAAGGTGAACGGGAACTCCTCGTCCGTCGGCGCGCTGAAGGCGATCGGGTTCGTCCCGAGCATCGGCTGCGTTCCGAACGTGGGCGCGATCGACGGGTGGGCGTTCGAGAAGCTCAGGCCCACCATTCCTTCTCCCGCCGCCATGCGCGTGTAGTATCCCGCGATGCCGTAGTGGCTCGAGTTCCGTACCGCCACGGCGCCGATCCCGTGCTCGCGCGCCTTCTCGATGGCGATTCTCATCGCGTTCTGGCCGACCACCATGCCCATGCCGCTGCCCCCGTCGACGACCGCGGTGGCCGGGGTCTCGCGGACGATGGTCCACCGGGTCACCGGCAGCTGCAATCGCGCCTTGATCCGCTTGTGGTACATCCGGAGATGGGCGATGCCGTGCGATCTCACGCCGCAGAGGTCCGCGGCCAGCAGGATCTCGGCGACGATGCGTGCGTCGTCCGGCGGCACCCCCATCTTGACCAGCGCGTCGATCATGAAGCCGGTGAGTCTTCCCACGGGCACGTAGACGCTGGCATCGCTGGGCATGTACCACTCCTCGCGGCGATCTCGGATCAGTCCTGGAACATCTTGCCCGGGTTCATCACGTTCGTCGGATCGAGCGCCTGCTTGATCCGCCGCTGCACCTCGACGGACACGGGGCCCAGCGCCCGCTCGAACCAGGGGCGCTTCAGCGCTCCGACGCCGTGCTCGCCCGAAAGGGTCCCCCCCACGGCCAGGGCGGCACCGAAGATCTCCCCCACCATCTCCTCGACCTTCTTCCACTCCTCGGGGTTCCGCTTGTCGAACAGGATGTTGGGGTGCAGGTTGCCGTCGCCAGCATGGCCGAAGATGACGATCGGGAGCCCGGACCGGGCGCTGATCGCCCTCAGGCGCTGGACGATCTCCGGGATCGCGCTGCGGGGCACCGTGATGTCCTCCCCGAGCTTGTTGGGCGCCTTGCGTGCCAGCGAGGGGGAGATCGAGCGGCGCGCCTTCCACAGCGCCTCTCTCTCGCTCTCGGTGCGCGCCACCTTCACGGACCGGGCGCCGCTCTCGGTCGAGATGCGCCCGGCGGCTTCGATCTCGCCGGCCACGGTCCCCTCGTCGGAGCCGTCCGTTTCGATGAGGAGGGTGGCCTCGACGTCGCGGGGCAACCCCAGGTGCATCGCCTCCTCGATGCACTCGATCGCCGTCTGGTCCATCAGCTCCAGCGTGGCCGGGACGATCCCGGCCGCCAGGATCGTGTTGACCGCGCGCGAGGCGTCCGCGAGCAGAGGGAACTCCGCGAGACAGGTCTTCGCATGGCGCGGCCGGGCCACGAGGCGGAGCAGGGCCTCCGTGATGAGGCCGAGCGTCCCCTCCGACCCCGTGAAGAGCCCGTTCAGGTTGTAGCCGGTCACGTCCTTGATCGGCTTGCCTCCGGTCCTCAGGATCCGGCCATCCGCGAGCACCGCCGTGAGGCCCAGGACGTAGTTCCCGGTCACTCCGTATTTCAGGCAGCGCGGGCCGCCGGCGTTGCAGGCGACGTTTCCTCCGATGGTGGAGTGGCGGATGCTCGACGGGTCCGGCGGATAGAAGAGGCCGTGCTTCTCCACCTCGGCCTGCAGCGTCGCCGTCACGACCCCGGCCTCCGCCCGGACCGTGGCGTTGGCCGTGTCGATCTCCAGGATCCGGTTCATGCGCGTGAAGCAGACCACGACTGCGCCCTCGCAGACCGGGATCGATCCCGCCGCCATTCCGGAGCCCATGCCCCGCCCGACGATCGGGATGCGGTTCGCGGCGAGCCCCTTGACCACCTCGGCCGTCTGCTCGGTGGTCTCGGGCAGCACGACCAGGCCGGGGAGCCCTTCGGCGAAGGTGGCGTCGTAGCTGTACACCGCGAGGTCTTCGGGTGTGGACAGGACGCCCCTGCTGCCGACGATGCGCGTGAGGTGATCCAGCAGTCCGCTATCCATCGGCCCCCCCGTAAGCCTCGTCCAGGAGCGAAACCGGGTGCACCACTCGCACGTGGAGCCCCCGCCTGCGCAGTCCGGCGCTCAGCTGCATGCGGCAAGCCGGGCAGCCGCTCGCGACGATCCGGGCTCCGGTCTGGGCGATGTTGTCGAGTTTCCGGTCGAGCACCTTGGAGGACGTCTCGTAGTGCGTGATGAGCTGGCTTCCCGCCGATCCGCAGCACCAGTCGGCCTCCGGCAGCTCCGTCAGCTGCAGGCCGTCGATCTCCGACAGCAGCCTCCGGGGCTGCTTCCAGACCTGCTGCGCGCGGCGCAGGTGGCACGGGTCGTGATAGGTCACCTTCCCCTCGATGCGCCCGCGCGGCTCGACGGCCGGAAGCTCGGCCAGGAATTCGCTGATGTCGCGCACCTTCCGTCCCAAGGCCTGCGCGCGCGGCGCCCACTCAGGGTCCCCGGCGAGCAACGAGTCGTATCCCTTGAGCATCGAGCCGCAGGTGGCGCAGTCGGTTACGATCACGTCGAGGTCGTCCCGTTCGAAGAGGGCGATGTTGTGCCGGGCGTGGCCCTCCGCGAGATCCGCCCGTCCGTAGGCGCGCGCCGGCATGCCGCAGCACTGGACTTCCTTCGGGGTGATCACCGTACACCCGTTGCGCGCGAGGACGCGGAGCGCCGCCGCGCTCTCGTCGGCGAACAGCAGGCTCTGGGCGCAGCCGAGGAAGAACCCCACGCGGTGGCGAGCCGGACCGCGAGCCTCGGTGACCTCGGGTAGGACGCGGCGCAACGGGCGCTGCGGGATGCGCGGGAGCATCGCCTCCCAGTCGCGCATCGGGCCCGGGAGCAGGCGGTTCAGTCCGAGGCGATAGGCGAGGCGCCGCATGCCCAGCCGCTCGTACAGCCGCAGCGGCAGCGTGGCCGTCTCCATTCGTCTTGCGTCCGAGAGGAGGCGGCCGAAGAGGAGCTCCTTCCACTTGCTCGGGCGGAGATGCTCCTGCACCCCGCGCATCGACAGGGCCACTTCGGCCGGACGGATGCCCACGGGGCAGGCGTCGTTGCACGCCAGGCAGGCGAAGCAGCTGTACATCTGCTCGAGCAGGTTGTCGCTCAGCGTGAGCCCTCCCTCGAGCCCCATGCGCGTGAGCGCCACGCGCCCGCGTGGCGAGGCCGTCTCAGTCAGGGATTCCCGGTACGTGGGGCAGACGCCGAGGCACGCCCCGCACCGGATGCAGTTGAGATAGGCCTCTTCCCGCGGTTCTCTCACGGGGCCACGCTACCCCTGGACCACCGGGAGAGTCAGAAGGGCGTGGGGAACGATCAGGACGTCGCAGGACCGGCCGAGATCGCGGGCGGCCATCTCCACCGCGTCCGCCATGGTCGCGGCGGGAAGCATCTTGCACGCGGCCACGAGGTCCGGGCATTCGCTCCCGACGATGATCACGCGCGAGTGCTCCAGCACCTTCGCCATCACGAAGGCCCTCTGCTCCCCGGGAGGGTAGCCGTTGCGGCGGGCATCGGCCAGGAGGGACGGGATGTCGGGAGCATCGCGCATCGCGGCGAGGAACCTCTGCTCGCCGACGCCCGCCCCGGCGCCCTCTTCGCAGCGGGCCGGGATGATGAAGTACCCTCCCGGCCGGACGACGCAGGTGGGAGCGAAGAACAGGTAGGAGGGCGCGCGGCTCGCCTGGTAGAGGTTGCTGTCCTTCGGGTAGCCCACCCCGGCGACCGCGATGTCGTACCGGCGCGGGATCGGGACCTCGTAGACCGTGCGCGCGAAGGCGACGAGATCCCGGAAGGCCCGGTCCGGGTCCCCTGCCGTCACGCGGAGAAGCCGCCTGTCGTCGTCCAGCACCACGTTGAGAACGAAACGAAGCCCCGCCCGCCGCGCGGCCTCGGTCACGGCGTCGTGGAACGGGTTCCCCTCGATCCGGCCGAGCCGGGTGCCCGCGTGGTCGACGAAGGCCGGGCCGTGGGTGTGCGCGATCAGGGGCTCGCCCGCCGCTCCGATCGCGAGCGTCTTGCGGCCTCCCGAGTAGCCGGCGTACTGGTGCGGCTCCACGACTCCGGTCGCGACCACGAGGTCGGACTCGACGACGGCGCGGTGCACCGACACCGGCACGCCCCCCGCCGTGGTCCCGAGGTCGACCAGCACCGCCGGGTTCTGGGGCTCGTTGTCGATGACCCGAAGGCGGCCGACGATACCCGCGCCGAGCTTCGCCACCTTCTCGGCGGGCGTCGAAGGACGGTGCATGCCCACGCCGCAGAGCAGGGTGATGTCGTCGTCACGCACGCCGGCCTCGGTCAGCTCCAAGACCAGGGCCGGCACCAGCAGCTCGTCGGGGCACGCCCGCGTGGCGTCCGTGAAGACGATGCAGATGCGATGGCCCGGCCGCGCCATCTCGCGCAAACGAGGCGTGCCGATCGGTCGAGCGAGTGCCTCCTCCACGGCTGCCCGTTCGTGCTCCAGCGGGCGGACCGGGTTCGAGACCGCGACGGTCGCCCGCATTCCCGGGGGCAGCGAGAAGTCCAGAGCCGCCCTTCCATACGGCACTCGGTGCATTCCAGACCCCAATCAGCGTCGACCTGTTTCACTAGACAGAAACACGTTTCATGGGACAGAATAACCGACCCACCTCGGGCCAGTCAATCGTGATCGTGCGTGGCGCTGAGGCTGAGGTTCTCGGCCGGGATCTCGAGGTCGTGGCGATGGCCTGGTGACGGCGCAGGATAGAAAGCACTCTCGCTTGACACCTCTCTCGTCGTCGTTCGCAGGAGCTAGAGGATAGCAGTCGCCGTCAGGGGCAGTTCGCCAGATGAGACGAACCGGAGTTCTCCCGCCGACCTTGCGGGCCGTGAATCCGATGGCCTATGGCGAGCCGTGAGACACTGGGCGCCGATCAGGAAAGAAGCAGCCATGAACCGCGCGCTCATGTCGGGAGGGGTTCTGCTCGGCATCGGCGCACGACCGAGGCCGCCCATCGAACCCACGATGGCCATGGCTCACTTCCACCTGGGGACCCTCCTCGTGGGTCAGGGCATGGTCCCGGAAGCCATCGAGCACCTCGAGAAGTACCTCGCGATGAACCCGAACAACAAGAAGAACGTCGCGACGGCCAAGTCGCTCATCCAATCGCTCAAGTGATCGCGGAGAAGGAGTCGTCATGAGCCCGGTAGGACGGGAATGAGCGTGGTGCTCGCGCTGGTTCCTGCGACCAGCCGGCCGCAGTTGCGCAGTATTGAAGTGGGAGGAGACGCGATGTTCCGCAGATGCTTGCCGCACGCCGTCATCGTTCTCGGTCTGGCCGCGGTCAGCGCGTTCGGGCAGACAGTGCCTGCGTTCGACGCTTCCGGGCTGGTCAAGCTCGGCGACACGAAGAGGTATGGCTCCTACGATGTGGTCAAGATCGGGGACGGCATCTATCAGCTCAAGGACTCCGGCGACCCCAGGGCAGAGAGGGCCGGCCTGATCGGCACCGACATGTACCTGGTCCGCGGCACGACCAAGGCCCTGCTCGTTGACCTCGGCAACAACTACATCGACGGCTACGCGGGGGACAAGATTCTTCCTCGCAAGAACGCCGCGGAAGAGCTGCGTGCGGTCATCGACGGCCTCAAGAGCAGCCTGCCGCTGGAAGCGGCCATCACGCACGCCCATCCGGACCACGACGGCATGGCCGGCGCCTTCCTCGCGAGCAAGACCGTCATCTGGATGCCGAAGGGCGAGGACCTCGAGGCGCCGAAGAAGCAGCACAACACCGATCCGGCGATCTTCACGACCTTCGATCACCAGGCCAAGACGTTCGACCTGGGAGGGGGGCGCGTGGTGAAGCCGCTCCTCGTCCGCGGCCACTCGAACGGTTGCACCGTCTACCTGCTCCCCAGCGAGATGATGCTCTTCACCGGCGATGCCCTCGGCATCGGGGCCGGCCGGTCCCTGTGGGCCGCGGCCCAGCTCAAGGTCTGGGCGGAGGACACCCAGAGGCTCGTCGACTACATCAAGGCCAGCTTCACCCCGTACGAGAGGTACTCGCTGAAGGTCTACACCGGCCACAGCGTCGAGAATCCGATCCCGGGCTTCCTCAGCCCCAACCACGGCCGCGTGGACATCGCCTACCTGGACTGGCGCTTCGTGCAGGACCAGGCATCCTGCGGCAACGCGATCCTCAAGGGCATGTGGCTGGTTCCCGACAGCGGCCTCCGCTACATGGAGGTCATCAACTCGCAGAGCGGCCGCAAGGTCTCGCTCTTCACGTACGGCATCGGCGCGGTGGAGATGCCGGTCCAGGAGGCCTACGCCGCGGCCGGCCTGAAGATGCCGGAGTAAGGAAGGGTCGGTCGCTTCATGTTCGGCAGACCGTGGGTTTGCGCGGGCTTCGCGGCGGGCGTCGCGCTCGCCGCGGGCGGGAGAGCGTCTGGATCCGGCCGCGCGGGTTCCGAGCCCTGGGCCGCGATGCTGAGGCCACCACTTCGCTCCTCCACCAACGAGCTCGCGACGAAGCTCCGGGAGACGACCCGATGACACGACTCTTCATGCTGCTCGCTCTGACGCCCGCGCTGTGCCTCGCGCAATCCCCGGCCGACTCCGGTCCCGCGCCCTCGAACGTCGGGAATGCCGAATACCCGCGCATCCACTCCGATCTCCGGGTCACCTTCCGGATCGAGGCGCCGGAAGCCCGCAAGGTCCAGCTGGTCCCCGGCATGGGGCGTGTCGAGAACAACGGCTACAACGGCCTGGGCAAGGACCCCTACGACATGGTGCGGGACGACAAGGGAGTCTGGACCGTCACGACCCCTCCCGTCGTCCCCGGCTTCCACTACTACTGGTTCCTCGTGGACGGCGTGCCGGTCAACGACCCCGGGAGCGAGACCTTCTTCGGCTTCAACCGGCAGACCGGCGGTGTGGAGGTCCCCGGCCCAGGGGTGGACTTCTACCTTCCGAAGGACGTGCCGCACGGCGTCGTCCGGATCCAGCCGTACCACTCCAGGATCACGGACACGGTGCGGACCGCGTACGTGTACACCCCCCCCGATTACGACGCGAACCACGACGCCCGCTACCCCGTGCTGTACCTGCAGCACGGCGGCGGCGAGGACGAGACCGGCTGGACCAGGCAGGGCCACGCGAACTTCATCCTGGACAACCTGATCGCCGAGGGCAAGACGAGGCCGATGATCGTCGTCATGGATCGCGGCTACGCCCGCAAGCCGGGCGAGCCACCCCGGCAGCAGTGGGGTGGACCGGCGAGCACCACCCTCGAGGAGGTGTTCCTCCGTGAGATCATCCCGATGATCGACGCCCGGTACCGCACGATCGCCGACCGGGATCACCGGGCCATGGCGGGCTTGTCCATGGGAAGCGGCCAGACGTTCCAGATCACCTGCCGAAACCTGGACACGTTCTCCCACATCGGGCTCTTCAGCCGGCCGCCCGACCAGGACATCGAGCTCAAGACCGTCTTTGGCGGGCTGTTCACCGACGCGGGGGCCTTCAACCGCAGGGTGCATCTCTTCTACTGGAACGCGGGCACCGCGGAGCCGAGGATCTACCAGACGGGCAAGGCCCTCACAGGGGCCCTGAAGGCGATGGGAGTCGATACGGTGTGGGTCGAGTCGCCCGGGCTCGCCCACGAATGGCAGACCTGGCGCCTGGCCTTGAACGACTTCGCCCCCAGGCTCTTCAGGAAGCCGTGAGACACGACCCCGGTGCGCCAGCGCATCGAGCGTGAGCGAGGGATTCCGGCCGACCACGTCCTCATCACGGCGAGCCACGGCCACAGCGCCCCCAGGGCCGGTGTGGAGGATGGAGATGGAACGACTCGGTTCGGCCGATCGCGCCGCGAAGTCACCACGGTCTAGGTGGAGACGGGCCGTTCCCGGTCTCCTGTGGGCGCTTCTGGCAGGCGTGCCCGCCCTGGTTCGGGGGGCGGAGCCGGTTGCGTCTTGCGAAAGCCTCGCCAATCTGGAGCTGAGAGAAGCGACGGTGACCATGGCGAAGACGGTGACGGCTGGGGAGTTCAAGGCCCCGGCGCAGAGTCTGGGAGGCCCGGGCGGCCCCGGTGCTCCGGGCGGGCTGGGCGGGCCGAGTGCGCCAGGTGGCCCGGGCCGCCCGGGGCCCGGCGGACCGGCGCCTGGCGGAATGCCGACTCCGTTCGGATCGTCCGACGCGATCCAGCCCGATTTCTGCCGCGTCGCCGTGACGATGAAGCCCAGCGGCGACTCCGACATCAAGATGGAAGTCTGGCTGCCGCTGTCGGCCTGGAACGGCAAGTTCTTCGGGGCGGGCAGCTTCGGCTGGGGCGGGTCCATCCTGTACGACGGCCTGCTCCTGGGTGTGAAGGACGGCTATGCCGTGGCGAACAAAGACACCGGACACACGAACGAAGCCGGAACCACGGGACAGTTCGCGCTCGGCCACCCCGACAAGGTGGTCGACTACGGGTATCGAGCGAACCACGAGATGACGCTTCAAGCGAAGGCGATCATCAGGGCCTTCTACGGCGTCCGTCCGCAGCACTCCTACTGGGTCGGCTGCTCGCTGGGCGGACAGCAGGGAATGACGGAAGCGCAGCGCTTCCCGGACGACTACGACGGCGTCGTCGTGGGAGCGCCGGCCAACCCCATCACTCGCCTGAACGCGTGGCAGATCTGGCCCGCGGTGCTGATCAGCCAGGACCCGGCCCGGGCCATTCCGCGGAGCAAGAGCGGCATGGTCAGCCAGGCCATACTCGGCAAGTGCGACGAGCGGGATGGCGTGAAGGACGGCATCCTCGAGAATCCGCCGCGCTGCGACTTCGATCCGCAGGAGCTGCTCTGCAAGGGTGCAGACTCCCCCGATTGCCTGACGGCGCCGCAGGTCCACCTCCTGAAGCAGCTGTATGCAGGGCCTCGGAACCCCCGCACCGGCGAGCTGATCTTCGCGCCCATGGTCCCGGGCGGTGGGGGCAATCTCTCCGAGGCCAATCCCATGGGTGTTGCACTCGGCCTCTACCGGAACCTGGTATTCCAGGATCCCGACTGGGACTGGAAGACGCTCGACCTGGACCGCGACGTCTCCTTCGCCGACAGGGTCCTCAGCACGGTGAACATGGCCACGAACCCCGACCTGAGGCCCTTCTTCGGCCGCGGCGGCAAGCTGCTCATGTATCACGGCTGGCTGGATGGCAGCAGCCCCGTGGAGACCTTCAACTACTACGAGGCGGTCCTGCGGGCGGTCGGGCCGCAAGCGCGCGAGTCCATGCGCGTCTTCGGCATACCCGGGATGGGTCACTGCTCCGGCGGCCCCGGCTGCGACACCTTCGACAAGCTGTCCGTCATCGACCATTGGGTGGAGACGGGCAAGGCACCGGACCGCATCGTGGCCTCCAAGGTGAGCGACGGCAAGGTCACCCGCACCCACCCCATCTGCGCGTACCCACGGGTGGCCAGGTACAGGGGAGCCGGCAGCACGGACCAGGCGGAGAGCTTCGCCTGCGCGGAGGAGACGCCGCGTTGACATCGTGCCAGGCTTCCGGCGAGGCGCGCCGGTCCTAGCCTACGTCACGGTCCGCTCACCACTTCTCGTAGCTCGGCGTGAATCTCGAGGGCGGTGCCATGGGTCGCTTCTCCGGTCCGGCCGACACTCGTCCGTGGGGCCGGCCGACCCGGATGCCGTGGCGGGCGGCCGGCCCGGCCGCTGGTCGCGCTGTTCGACGTTGTCATTGCCGAGCGCGGCCTCACTGTGTAGACTCCGCCGCGGCCCTGAGAAGCCGCGGTGACGCGTCGTGGCGAGGCGACGGCGGGCGGATCGGAGGCGGCATGGCGAAGGTGGTCGTGGCGCTGCAGAACGAGCGCCAGGAATTCCAGCTCCTGGAGGCGCGGGTCGCCCGGGAGTCTGCGGCCCGCGGCGGCCTCGACATCGAGGTCGTGTTCGCCGACGACAACGCGATTCAGCAGATCCACCAGCTCTTCGCGTACATTCGCGCGCCGGAGGACGCGCGCCCCGCCGCCCTCATCGTTCAGACCGTGGGCAGCGAAGGGTTCGAGCGCGTGGCCAGGAACGCGGTCAAGGCCGGCATCGGCTGGGTCCTGATCAACCGCACCGGCGGCTACCTGGATGCCTTGCGCGCGGAGCGGCGGGACCTTCCGATCGCGAGCGTCTCCGTCGACAACGAAGAGGTGGGGGCGATCCAGGGCCGCCAGCTCCGTGCCCTGCTGCCCGGCGGAGGTTCCGTCCTCTACCTGCAGGGACCGGCCGACACCTCGACCGCGCGGGACCGTCTGCTCCACGCGCAGAAGGCGATCGCCGGCAGCCCGATCGAGCTGAAGGTCCTGGCCAGCGAGGCCTGGATGGAGGCGAGCGGGGAGAGAGCCGTTTCCGCCTGGCTGCGCCTGAAGTCGTCCGAGGGCTCCCGTCCGGTCGCCGTCTGCGCCCAGAACGACACGCTCTCCGTCGGGGCGCGACGCGCCATCCTCGCGCACAGACCCGAGTGGTCCGACCTCGTGTTCACGGGCTGCAACGGCTCACCCGACTATGGTCAGAGGCTGGTCCAATCGGGCGAGCTGACGGCGACGATCGTGACGCCGCCCCCGACGGCATCGGCCGTGGAGCTCGTGTCCGACGTTCTCGCGGGCAAACCGGCCCGCGACCTGCGCGTGCGCCCGCGCTCGCATCCCCCCGAGGAGGAGCTTTCGCGCCATGCGCGCCCGGCAGCGGCGGCGCTCGCGGAGGCGACTACACCCGGCGCGGCCCTCTCGCGACCGGACCCCCGCGGGCCGCACCGGTAGGAGACCTTCGTCGATCCGTACTCGCCAGAGGAGAGGGTCGTCGCGACACGCCTCTCTCCCACGCCGGAGCGGTCCGTGGCTGCAGGACCCAGCGTCGTTCGCGCGCCCGGCCCGATGGCCGACTCCCTGCGCGATTCCTCACCCGCCGAGCGTGACGAGCGGCTCGGGCCGAGCCAGGTCCATCACTTCATGCCGTCGATGATCGCGTTGAAGGTCGGGCTGGGCCGCATCGCCCTCGCTGCCCGCTCGTCGTCGAGGAGGTAGTAGCCACCGAGGTCGACCGGCCGACCCTGGGCCGACAGGAGCTCCTTCGAGATCCTGGCCTCGTTCTCCGCGAGCGCCCGGGCCACCGGGGCGAAGCGGGCCTTGAGCTCCCGGTCCTCGTCCTGTGCGGCCAGCGCCTGCGCCCAGTACAGGGTCAGATAGAACGTCGCCCCCCGGTTGTCGATCTCGTTCACCTTGCGGGAGGGCGACCGGTCGTTCTCCAGGTAGGGGGTGATGGCCGCGTCGAGGGCTGTCGCGAGCACTCTCGCCTTCACGTTGCCCGTCCGCTCCGCGACCAGCTCGAGGGACGGGACCAGGGCGCAGTACTCGCCGAGGGAGTCCCACCTCAGGTGGCCTTCCGCGACGAACTGCTGCACGTGCTTGGGAGCCGAGCCGCCAGCCCCGGTCTCGAAGAGCCCGCCGCCGTTCAGGAGCGGGACGATGGACAGCACCCGGGCGCTCGTCCCGAGCTCGAGGATCGGGAAGAGATCGGTCAGGTAGTCGCGGAGGACGTTGCCGGTGACCGAGATCGTGTCCTCGCCCCGGCGGACCCGAAGGAGCGTGAACCTCATGGCGTCGTCGGGGCACAGGATGCGGATGTCGAGCCCGGTGGTGTCGTGGCCTGGCAGGCAAACCTTCACCTTCTTGATGACCTCGGCGTCGTGGGCCCGGCGCTCGTCCAGCCAGAAGATGGCCGGCGACCCGGTGGCGCGGGCCCGGGTGACCGCCAGCCTCACCCAGTTCCGGACGGGGGCGTCCTTCGTCTGGCACGCCCGGAAGACGTCGCCGGGATCGACCGGCCGCTCGAGGAG
>DATKMD010000127.1:0-13684 GCA_035542075.1 Thermoanaerobaculaceae bacterium | reverse complement strand
CCCGGCGGTGCTGGGGTCGGAGGCCGCCGGGGTCGTTGAGGAGGTTGGAGAGAGCGTCAGCGGGGTCCGGCCAGGCGACCGCGTGGCCTATGCGGGCGTCGTGGGAGCGTACGCCCAGGCTCGCCTGATCCGGGCCGACCGCCTGGTGCCGCTTCCCGCTGACATCTCCGACCGCACAGCAGCCGCGATGATGTTGAAGGGGATGACCGCCCAGTACCTGCTGCGAAGGACCTGTCGGATCGAGCCGGGGAACTTTGTGCTCATACACGCCGCAGCCGGCGGCGTTGGGTTGATCGCGTGCCAGTGGGCAAAGCACCTGGGGGCCACCGTGATCGGCACCGTATCCACGGGAGAGAAGGCGGCGCTCGCCCGCGATCACGGGTGCGACCATCCGATCGTCACCTCGCGTGAGGGTTTCGTGACGCGTGTCAGGGAGATCACTGGAGGACAGGGCGTCCGGGTGGTCTACGATTCCGCAGGGAAGGACACCTTCGACGGCTCGCTCGACTGCCTGCAGCCGCTTGGCATGATGGTCTCGTACGGGAACAGCTCCGGCCCGGTGGCACCGATCTCCCCCCTCGTGCTGTCCGCCAAGGGCTCGCTCTTCCTCACCCGTCCGACGCTGATGACATACACGGCCAGGCGGGAAGACCTTCTCACCACCGCCTCGGAATTGTTCGATGTCGTGCGCTCGGGCGCGGTGAGAATCGAGATCCGGCAAACCTACCCGCTGGCGGAGGCCGCGCGGGCGCATCGTGACCTCGAGGCACGGCGGACCACTGGCTCTACGGTTCTGCTCCCCTAAACGAGCGCACCGTCGGACCACCCCGCCCGCTCGATCGTGATCTCCCCCAGCCTGCAGGTGCCCAGACCGTACCGCTTGTCGGCCATCGCCACGCACAGCGGCGGTGGCGAGAGCGGCCACGGCTCGCCGCGCAGCGCCTCGCGCTTGGCGGTGATGATCTTCAGTCCGACCGCCTCGACCGCGACCGGGTCCGTGCCTGCAATCAGGCCGTTGTAGTCCCACAGGTAGCGCGGATCCGGCTGCGGTCCCTTGTCACACAGGGGGCGCAGGGCGTCTACCAGCACGAGGCGCGTCTTCCCCTTGACGTGGGGGAGTAGCCAGATCTCGCCCAGGCGGTCGTTGTTCTCGTCGTGGTAGTGCGACGGGTGAACGGCGTAGGTGATGTAGTTCTTGAGCACGGTGCCAATCCCGGTGAGCCAGTGGGCCTTGAGGGCTGGCATGCAGATCAGAGCCGTGCACGCCTCGGGCTTCCCCGGCCCGCCCTGCGCGTTGCGGATGTGCTCCGCGGGGATGCCCGCCGCAATGAGCGAACTCCGCACAGCGTCCACAAGCTCTGGGTGGGTCGGGTTGAGCGCCTTGGTGGGCACCAGGCCAACGATGTCCGCGGGCCTGACCAGTGACTGCCAAGCCTCCCGTGGCGTCGCCCTCCGGGTAACGCGGGTGATAGTCTGGTCGAGCATTTCGTTAAGCACAGAGATGTCGACCTCATGGGTCGCAGAGAGGGCACGCTGGTCGCGCACCAGGGCCACGGTGGCCGAGCGCGGCTCGCGGACCGCCTGATCGGCCCAACTGACGCCGAACAGCGAGACGCCGGCCGCAACTCCGGCCGTGCCGCGCACGAAGTCACGCCTGGTCACACCCCGTCTCTCACTCATGGCGAGCCTCCACGTTCTCGAGAGCTTTCGCACCGGCCGCGGCAAGCGAGGCGACGGCCTCGGGGTCCGCAGCCTCGAAAACCACCGCCAGCCCCTGGCCCGACAACTGGAACCCGGTCCAGCCATCCTCGATGTGGGTGAGACCAACCTCGCCCGGACGTGTCTCCGGAAGGTACGCGGCGCGGAAGCGCTCGAGGGCGGCGTGCGCGGCGGGCTTGTCCGGGTAGTTCGCGAGGAAAAGGCGCGCCTTGCCATAGCGAGCGATTACCGCGTCCACGTCTGTCCCCAGGTTCAGGATGTCGCGCTGACTGACGAAGTACACGGAATTGAGCACGAGGTGGGAGCGCAGGAAGCACACGCTGTCCGCGCGGAGCGTCATTCCCGCGACATTCCGGGGCAGCGACGATGCGATGCGGGGCGGCGCAGATTCAGGCCGGCCCGCGACAATCGCCTTTCCGAGGGCCAACACCGCGCCCCTGGAGGCGTCGCTCTCCCGGGTCGCCATCACCCGCGCGTACAGATCGTCGGACCAGAGCCGGAGAAGTCCCGCGCCGTAGAGAGCGCGCGCCGGCGTCACGTGCTTCGAGTCGACGAGCACCACCGGCTCGCCTCCCCAGTCGCCGGAGAGAAGACCATAGGCATCGTCGGACGTGCGCATCCAGTAGAGCTCCACCAGGATCTCGCCCTGGGTCGGCGATGCGTACTCCACAACGTCGAGGTGGTCGAACCGGTAGGCGAGGTAGAGTTCCCCGGCTCCATCCATGTACTCGAAGATTCCCGCCGCATCGATCCTGCGCGGGGCGCCGGCGCGGCTCCAGCCGCCCACGCTCTCCAGCAGACTCACGGCTGGTGGTCGGCTTTGGGGCGCACGGTGATCGGGCTCCACGGGTCCCTCCTGTGTGATGTTGACGGCACCGACCGGGCCACCCAGGGCGAGGCCTGCCAGGGCGAGACATGTCGCCATGATCCGGTGACGACCCCGCCGCTCCGGCCGGTCCCATCCTGACAGCGCAGCCACCACCCTATCGTACGCCGGGACGCGTGGAGGGTTCGGCTTGACCGCGCGTCCCCGGCGCCGCACACTCTTGGGCATGAAACCTCTGGTTCTCATCGTGGACGACGAGCAGGGGATCCTGACCACCCTCTCCCACGTGCTTGAAGACGAAGGGTTCCGCACAGTCACGACCCGCAGCGGCGAAGAGGCCCTGCGGCTCTACCGCAGACGGCACCCGGACGCCGTGTTTCTCGACATCTGGCTCCCGGACCGCGACGGCCTCGAGACGCTCAGGATGCTGCGGGAGATCGATCCCGATGCGGCCGTGATCATGATCTCGGGGCATGGTACGGCCCCGACCGCCGTCAGTGCGATCAAGATGGGCGCCTACGACTACCTCGAGAAGCCGCTCGCCTACACCCGGGTGCTCGAGGCGCTCAACGGTGCGCTGGCCACGAAGAGTGCACGTGCGGGCGCAGGGGAGCCTCACCTGGACTTCGCCAAGGGGAGCGAGAAGGCGCGCCGCTACCTTCCCCCGCCGGAGCTGCCGCTGTTGCAGGCGACCGGTGCACCGCAGCGCACGATTCGCGAGGCCACCGTCATCTACGGGCTGGGGCTCCACTCGGGGAGCCGAACCGGGATGGCGATCCAGCCGCTGCCGCCCAACTCCGGCATCCACTTCCTGACTCTGCCTAAGGGCACCCAGATCCCGGCCCACCTCGACTCGGTGGCCGAAACCGAGTACGCGACCACGCTGTCGCGCGAGGGGGAGAGCATCCGAACGGTGGAGCATCTCCTCGCAGCGCTGCACGCCCTCGGGATAACCAACCTGCTCGCGAAGGTCCACGGCGAGATCCCGGTGCTGGACGGCTCGGCGCTGGGCTTCTGCGAGCGTCTCGCGGAAGCTGGCATCGAGGACCAGGACGCAGCGCGCAAGGAGCTGGTGATCGACCGCCGGTACGAGATCTCGGGCGGCGGAGGGAAGAGCCTCGCGATCGAGCCGGGCGAGACGTTCTCGGTGTCCTACCGCTTGAGCTACCCCCCGCCCGTCGGCGAGCAGTTCTATGAGTTCACGCTGTCCCCCGGCGCGTTCGAGAAAGAGATCGCGCCGGCACGCACGTTCGGTTTCATGCGCGACCTGCCGATGATGAACGAGCTGGGGCTCGGCTCGGGCGGTCGACTCGACAACTGCATCCTGGTCGGGGAGGACGGGGTCATCAACACCGAGTTGCGCTTCCCAGACGAGTTCGTCCGGCACAAGATCCTGGACATCATCGGAGACCTCTACCTTCTGGGCTACCCGGTGCGCGGGAAGGTGACAGCCAACCTCACCGGGCACCGCGACAACATCAAGCTCCAGCGGGCTATCTTGGGCGCTTCGGCTTGAGACGCGGGCACAGCAACTCCCTAGTCTTGAGACGCGGCCGCCGGGCCCTCAGCTGACGTTTCGGCGTGCACTCGTGCCAGCGATTGCAGCAACTCCTGGTACCGCTCCCCTCCCTCGCAGTACTCGCACGTCCCGTGCGGCGGCACCGCCACACCGAGGGCGTGAGCCCGCAGGTGGGCGACGTGGCAGAGGAAGTCCACCGGCGTCTCGGGGTCGCCGGCCTCCAGCTCCGCGTTTGCCGGGCACATGCCGCACATCGCCTTGATCTCGCACGCCACGCACTTGGTGAGCCGGGTTGTCTTCCTTGAACGCACAGTGCGGACGCACGCCTCCCACCCCTCGCGGAAGCTCCCCGTGCGCAGGTCGTATGTGTCGCGGCGCGAGAGCACGCACAGGCTCACCCTGCCCTCCGGGTCGATGGCGAAGGAGGTGATCCCGCCGCCGCAGTGGTAGAGGTCGTCGGCGCGCTCGCCGGTCAGCACGGGGCCGTTGAAGCGCTCGCAGAAGCTCTGCCACTCGGTCATCCGGCGCGGGTCGAGCAGGTCGAGAGCTACGACCTCGTCCGGCGTCAACCGAGCGGCCAGCGGGCTGTCGGAGCAGTCGATGCGGGGGTTGATCATCGCGTCGAACTTGAACTCGACGCCGAGCTCATCCTCGGCAAAGCGCTTCATCTCCCAGATCTCGTGCTTGTTGGCGGTGAGCGCCATGCTCTTCAGCTTGAGGGGCAACCCGCGCTCGAGGAGCAGGCGGATGCCGCGCATTGCGAGGTCGTACGACCCGGGGACGCGTGTGATGCGCTCGTATGTCTCGCGCGTGCGTCCATAGAGCGTGATCTCGATCGCGAATGGGCGCCACTTGGCAAGGTGGTCCGCCGCCTTCCGGGTGATCAGCGTTCCATTCGTGAAGATCGTAATGAGCATTCCCTGCCGTTTGGCGTGCGTGTAGATGTCCAGGAAGTCTGGCCTCGCGAAGGGTTCACCGCCGGTGTACAGGAGCCAGAGGCACCCGGCCTCCGCGATCTCTTCCGCTATCCGAAAGTGCTCTGTGCGCGTCAACTCGCGCCTGCGGGTGCGCTCGTCGCTGATCGGGACGTTGTTGTAGCAGTGGACGCACCCCAGCGGACAGCGCCAGGTGACCTCGATGACTCCGTCGGCAGGGACCCGTTGCGCGACCACCTTGCGGTGGAGGCGGGCGCTGAACTCCTGGTAGCGCTCCAACTCCACGAGCTAGACCTGGCTTTCCGGGACCGGCCGGATGAGGCCGGCCTCCGCGAGGGATGTCACGAACTCCACGACGTCCGACTTGGCCTGGTCGTTTCCGACCTCGAACTCGCGGGCCACGGCCGCAACGATTCCTTCCACCGTGGTGGTGCCGTCGATCAGCTCCCAGATCGCGGCACCCACCTCGTTCAGTGTGTAGATCGAATCGAGGTCGCCGACGCCGGCCGTGATGGGAACCACGATCAGCTCACCCGCGATCGCCCGGGTGACAAACTCACCCGTCTTGACGTAGGCCGTTCCGGTAGCTGCCACCCGTGACCCCCCTCGATTCGAGGCTAGGTCGGGGAACAAGCTCTGTCAAGTTTTTCTATGGTCGCACTTTAGAGCACACTGCACCTGCAGATATCTCACCGTGCAAAGGTTGCGTGCTGGTGGACCCAGCGGCCGATACGGCGGATACGAGTGGTCTCCTCAGCCGAAAGCGGGCCCTCGTCCAGCGCGGCGAGCGCCTCGTGCATCTGGGCATCGTCCCGTGGCCCGCTCATGCAGACGTTGAAGTCGGGGTTGGAGAGCACGAAACGGTAGCAGTCTCGGGGCCGCAGAGGTGACTCACCGGGTGGCATCCTGCGCTGCTTCAGGAGCGTCCCCCAGGTAGTGGCAGTGTACGCCACGGTCCCCGGCCGGCCGGTTGCGGGCAGGTGTGGGAAGAAATCGGTCTCCGCACCCGTGTGGGCGGCGTTGTAGCGGATGTGCAGGATCGAGAAGCGTTGATCCGCCGCGTGGCCAACGAACGCCCGGCGTCGGTGGCCGGAGACCGCCAGGTGGCGGAACATCCCGTTCTCGCGCATTCGCTCCGCCCGCTCGAGCAGACCCGCCCCAGGGGGTCCGTTGTACCAGCCAAGGAGGAGGACGTCGGCGGTCTCGATGCCCAACTGCGAAAGCCCACGGGTGAGCGAACGCTCCATGAACCCCGGCAGGCGCGCATAGCTCTGCAGAACGATGACGAGTTCGTCGCGGTGACCTGCGGCGATCAGATCCCGGATCGCTGCGGTCATTCCGGGGTTGCGCCGGGAGCCGTGATAGAAATAGTTGACACCGCGGTCGAACGCGCGCAGCAACGCTCCGGTGCCCACACCGTAGCCGCCTGATACCCCCAGTGGCCCGACCGAAAGCCCCGATCTACCCATTGTGACTCGGTGCGGAAAGCTCGGCATCTGTTCCCTCCCGGTGTCTGCGCCCCATGATAGGCCAGGCGGGAGTTGAGAACGCCGCCTTGCGCCCGATCACGGACCGGCCTAGACTGCGACGGACCCCGGAAGGGGTTTGTCGTGTGTGCCGCTGCGAAACCCGAAAACCAAGGAAAGGGGACCGAAAGCGATGGCGGACAAGAAGGCGGACCTGGCCGGACCCGGTATCAGCACCTACCCGGAGGTTGAGAAGATCCTCCCGACGGACTACGCGCCGCTGCTGAACCGCATGGACACGCAGAAAGGACTCTTCGAGATCAAGCGCTACATCGAGGACAACCTCTGCAAAGAACTCAACCTCCAGATGGTGCAGGTCCCTCTCATCGTGGACCGCGAGAGCGGGGTCAACGACTACCTCGACCGCGACGGCTCGCGCACGCCGATCGAGTTTCCCTGCGGGCTCGGGCTCGAGAGACGCATCAACGCGCAGGTGGTGCAGGCGGCGACGAAGTGGAAGAGGATGGCCCTGCGACAGTTCGGGTGCAAGGTCGGCGAGGGGATCTGCACTGACATGCGCGCGGTGCGCAAGGACTACTTCCTCGACCACGACCACAGCTCGTACGTTGACCAGTGGGACTGGGAGAGGGTGATCACGTCCAAGGAGCGCAACCTCGAGTACCTGAAGGACACGGTCCGCAGAATTTGGAAGGTGATCCGGGGCGCCGGCCTGCACGTGCAGGAGATGTTCCCGGCGCTCAAGGCGAAGAAGTACCCGCCCATCCCCGAGGAGCTCACGTTCATCCACGCCGAGGACCTCCTCGACATGTACCCCGACCTGCCGCGCAAGCAGCGCGAGACCGCAGTCCTGCAGAAATACCCCGCGATCTTCATCATCGGGATCGGGTGGGTGCTCCAGGATGGCTACCCGCACGAAATGCGCGCGGCCGACTACGACGACTGGGTGACGCCGACGGACAAGGAGACGGGCAAGCCGACGCACGGCCTCAACGGCGACATTCTGGTCTGGAACCCTGTCACAAAGCGGCGCCACGAGCTGACCTCGATGGGCATCCGCGTCACCAAGGAGACACTCAAGCAGCAGCTCGAGATCTCCGGACAGCTCGACTTCCTCAAACTTCCGTACCACCAGGCGATCCTCACCGACCAGATCCCGCTCACGATTGGGGGCGGCATCGGACAGGCCCGGACGTTCATGTACCTGCTGCGGACGGCTCACCTCGGCGAGGTGACGGTGACCGTGTGGCCGAAGGAACTCAAGGAGATCTGCGCCAAGAAGAACATCCACGTCCTGGAGTAGGAACCCTCGACGGGCGCTGAGCGAATCTCGGCGACGTTTGACCGGCCCTGCGCGATGCGGGGCCGGTTGTTTCTGCCCTCTTTATGGGATGGTGGCCGCGCGGGCGATCCGCTTCACCTACTGCCCGGATGCCGCCGCGGGCTCAGTCCTTGACCAATGAGCCGGCCAAAGTGACCTTGTAGTTGAGGCCCTTGGTGTCCGCTCGCCAGTACTCGTACCGGGCATCGCCGTCGCCGATGGTGATCCTGATGAAGGTGCTCGGTGCACCCTTGTCGCCCTTGCCGCGCGCGTGCCCGGTGTCGAGCTGCCAGACCCCGCCGACCTTCCTCGCCGAGGCATTATGCGTGTGGCCGCAGATGTACGCGGTGACATGCCTGTCCTGGAGAAGCTTCCAGAAACGGTCGCGGTGGGCGGGGTTGGCCTCGAGCCCTCCGCCCTCGTGCCGGACCCGGCCGCTCGCCATGTCGGGGAACACGTACGCCGGGTCGTGGCCGACCACGAACACGAACGGCTTCGTGACGCTCGCGAGATCGTCGGCGAGCCACGCCAGGGTCGCGTCGGTCACGTCGCCGCCGGCTCCCGTGTCGGAGGTGCCGTCGAAGTACTCGTTGAGCACGGTGACGTGGGCGTCCCCCCACTCGAACGCGTACATCGTCTCCTGCGAGCCGGGCGGGCCTTTCCGCACGATGTTCGGGAGCCGAGAACCTCCGGGGTTGAGGCCGCGGATGTACGTCATGTACGCCGCCTTGCCGGTGTCGTGGTTGCCGACCGCGACGTAGACAGGGACGTTGGCTCCCAACGTCGCGGTGATGTCCTCGATCACATGATGCGGCGGGTCGAGATCGCCGGGGACGATCATGAACGCGACCGGCCCGCTCCCACGGATCGCTTCCAGCGCGCCGAGGAAGTAGTTCGAGGTGTGATAGTCGGGTCCGGCAAACCTCCGCATGTCGCCCCCTACCGCGAACGAAAAGGTGCCCGCCTGCTCCTGGGGCACCGATACCCCGCGGCCGGCGAGCACGAGGACGAGAGCGGCAATGGCAAGCGAGATGCGGCGTTTCACCTGGGATACCTCCACGGTGGCATGGTAGCAAGACAGCGGAGTATCGGGCAGCGGTGCGACGCGAGCGGTATCCTGACGGTGTCGTGAAGGCAGAATCGGTACACCCCCTGACGCTGCGCCGAATATTCCTGTTCTGGGCGCCGCTTGCGGCCACCTGGCTGATGATGGCGATCGAGGGGCCGTTCCTCGCGGCCGTGATTGCTCGGCTCGGGGACCCAAAGTTCAACCTGGCGGCGTATGGCGTGGCGTTCTCGTTGGCGATGCTGATCGAGGCGCCGATCATCATGATGATGAGCGCGGCCACGGCCCTGGTCGCTGACCGAGACTCGTTCCTGGCCCTTCGACGCTTCGCCTACTCGCTCAACGTGCTGATCACCGCGGTGATGGTTGGGCTGGTCCTGCCGCCGTTGTTCCGGTTTGTGAGCGAGACGCTGATCGGGCTGCCTCACAACGTCGCGTCCCTCACCCACGTCGCGGTCGCCATCCTTCTGCCGTGGCCCGCGGCGATCGGCTACCGCCGCTTCTACCAGGGGATCCTGATCCGGAGCAACCTGACCCGGAGGGTGGCTTACGGCACCGTCGTTCGGGTGGTCTCGATGGGGGTCGTGGGCCTCGCGCTCTACTGGCTTACGAAGTTGCCGGGGGCGTGGGTGGGGGCGGCCGCGCTGTCGGCGGGCGTGACGATGGAAGCGATCGCGAGCCGGTTTATGGCGCGGGTGGCTGTGAGCGACCTGCTGCTGCGAGGAGTGAACCCGGGCGTAGATCCCCTCACGACCCGCACCATCGCGCGCTTCTACACGCCGCTCGCGCTCACCTCGCTGTTAACCATGGGCGTCAACCCTTTGGTGACGTTCTTCCTCGGGCGGAGCCGCCATCCCCTGGAGTCGCTGGCGGTGATGCCGGTGGTGGCCTCGCTCGTGTTCGCGTTCCGCGCTGGAGGGATCGCCTACCAGGAGGTCGGGATCGCCCTTCTCGGGCCCGGCGGCGAGGGTTTCCGGCCGCTGAGGAGTTTTGCCGGAATCCTGGCGCTAGGCACGGCCGGGGTGCTGGCGCTGGTGGCGTTCTCCCCACTCGCGGTCGGGTGGTTCCACACGGTGTCCGGACTCTCAATGGAGATGACCCGCTTCGCCCTCATACCCCTGCGGGTGTTGTGCCTCATCCCCGCACTCGAGGTGCTGCTCTCGTTTCAGCGTTCGCTGCTAGTGCACGCGCGACAGACAACGCTGATCACCTGGGCCACGGCGGTTGAGGTCACTGGGATCCTCATCACGCTCGCTCTGGGGATCGGCATCCTCGACCTGGTCGGTGCGGTCGCCGCGGCCGTGGCGCTGCTCGTGGGGCGAGCCGCCGCCAACCTGTTCCTTTTGGTTCCAACCGTACGCCGCACCTGAGGTGGCAGCGCGTGAGGTCGTTCCCGAGCGCGCAGCACGAAAGGTAGAGGACCTGCAAAGGGGCGACGGAGGTCGTGGCGAGGTCAGCGGTCGGAAGCGCGGTGCTGGCGGAGCACCTCGTAGAGGGCGATGGCGACCGCCGTGGAGAGGTTCAGGGAACGCATCTTGGTGTCCGCCATTGGAATGCAGGTCAGGCGGTCCGGAAACCGGGCCCGGATCTCGTCCGGCAGGCCGCCGCTCTCGCGGCCGAAGATCAGCACCGGGGCGGCTGGGAACTCCACATCCCACAGCTCGCGAGGCGCCTCCGCCGAGAAGAAGAAGGGCTCCCCCAGGGTGGGAAGTGCCGCCTCGAAGGCTGCCCAGTCCTGCCAGATGACCGGTCGTACCCTCGGCCAATAGTCGAGCCCCGCGCGCCGTACTTCGCGCTCGTCTAGGGAAAAGCCGAGCGGCCGCACCAGGTGAAGCTGTGCGGCGGCCGCCAGGCAGGTGCGCCCGGCGTTGCCGGTGTTCCAGGCGATCTCGGGGTGCACGAGCGCCACATGGATGCTGCGCCCTGGTCGGTCACCGCCGGTCATCGCAGGGAGCTTACCAGGGGCCGGGGGGTTGCGCAGGCGTCGAGGAAGGCCGAGATTGTCGTCGAAGCCGAGGAGGTGCGGAATGCCCACGTTTGTCCTGATGACCCGTCTGAGCCCCGAGAGCGTGCACGACGCGCGTGGCCGGCGCGCGATGGGCAAGGAGTGGCTCAAGAAGGTGCACACTCTGTGCCCGGACGTGAAGTGGATCGCCCACTACGCGATCCTGGGGCCCTACGACTTCATGGACATCTACGACGCGCCGGACGTCGAGACGGCCCACCGGGTCTCGCTGATCTCGCGGGCGGAGGGCGCGGTGACCGCGGAGAGCTGGCAGGCGCTCCCTTACGAGCGCTTCCTCAAGCTCCTCGAAGAGGTCCAGCCATAGCTCCCCGCGGCGGCCTTTCCCTGTGGTACGCTGCGCGCAGAATCAGGAATGGGGAGGTGGCCGATGGTAGTCGTCAACACAAAGAGAGTCTGGCTGGGCGCCCTGGCCGGCTGGGTGGTTTGGATGGTGTGGAGCGCGTTCGTCAACTTGGTAGTTCTGATGCCACGCTACGTAGCGGCGCAGAAGGCGGGGGCGATGCTTGCGCAGCCACGCTACCCGTTCTTCATGCCCGCGTGGTTCGTGCTGTTGTTCGTGCTGGCGGTGATCTGCGCCTGGCTGTATGCCGGTGTGCGGGCGACCCGGGGCCCGGGCCCGAAGACCGCCTTCTGCGTGGGAGCGCGGATTGGGTTCGCGAGCGGCTTCCCGATCGCGTTCTCCCTGGCGGCGTGGGCCCCGTTCTCGCGCTTCATCTCGCTCGGGTGGATGCTCGATCTGTGGGTCGGCGCCATCCTCGCGACACTGGTAGCGGGCTATCTTTACAGGGAGTAGTGCCGGCTACGCGCCGAGGTGGGCGACGATCCGGCGGAGCACGCGGCGGGCCCCTTCCGCAAACGTGCCGGGATCGGGCAGGAGGCTGAGGACCAGAGTTCCCTCTCTGGGGAAGTCGAAGAAGTAGCCGGGGTGAACCGCCACCCCGTCCTCTCGCAGGAGCTCGAGGATGAGCTCCTCCTCGCCAACGACGGCGGGGATGCGAAGCGTGGCGCTCCACCCGCCCCCGATCGGCGGGACACTCACGGCAGGCACGTCGGCGGTCGCGCGGCGAAGGGCTTCGAGGTTGTGCCGGCAGCGAGCCAGGATCGCCTCGCGCACCACGGCGCCGTCCCGCAAAAGCGAGGGAAGCGCAAGCTGCACGGGCGTCCCGACCGAGAGGAACGTGTCCGCCACGAACTCGAGCCGTTCCAGCGCGGCCGTGGCAGCACCCTCGGGACCACTTATCACAACCCACGCGAGCTTGAGCTGAGGAAGTCCGGCGCTCTTCGACAGACCCCCGAGTGTGAACGTGAGGGCGCTCCGGTTGTCCGCAAAGCTCCGTCCGGCTCCCGCTCCGCCATCCAGGGGGTAGTCGAGGAACACCTCGTCCGCAATGATCGCCCAGCGCCGGCGCGCGGCGAGTTCAGACAAACCGAGCGCATCGTCCGGGTGCACGAAGGATCCCGTCGGGTTGTTGGGGTGAACGAGCACGATCGCCCGGGTGCGGTCCGGCGCTTCCGCGATGGCGTGCGCGTCCGGCCGCCAACCAGTCTCACCATCGAGTTGGTAGGGGAGCGCCTCGATGCCTTCCACCCGCGCAAGGTGGTCAAACAATGGGTAGGACGGGGTGGGCACGAGTATTGCGTCGCCCGGGTCGGTCAGCAGCTTGAAGAGGAACGCGTACGCCTCGCTCGTGGACGCCGTGAGCAGGATACGATCCGGGTCCACCGTGACGGCGTGGCGGCTGTACTCACGAGCCACCGCATCCCTGGCGCTCTGCAAGCCGCAAGGGCGCGGCCGGTAGTGGAGCCCGTCGGGGTCGGCGAGCGCGTCCAGGAGTCTGGCCGGGTACTCGATGTCGCACTGCGTCGGGTTGGAGACCGTGAGATCGAAGCGCGGCGGGGTCTCTGCCCGCGCGCGTGCGATGCGGTTGGGGGAAAGCTCGTGGGGGAGCCGGCGCGAGAACATGGAAGTTCCTCGCTGATTCTCGCACGTCGAAGGCTGGCCCAGAGTCGTCAGCCGGCCAACGGATGGTAGAATCCCGACGCCGTTAGGGGGACCCATGAAAGAGCTGCTTCCTGTCAGAACCCAGGAATACCAGGTGCGCGCCCGCGAGGTGGCCGAGAAGTACGTGCGGCCCGTGGCCGCCGAACTCGACCGGACCGGCGAGTACCCCTGGAGCGTGATCGAGGCGCTCAAGGAGTATGACCTGATGGGGATCTGGATTCCGAAGGAGTACGGCGGGCATGGCGCCGGGGTCCTCGACATGTGCGTCGTGGTGGAGGAGCTCTCCCGAGCGTGTGGCGGGATGGGCGTCGCATACGCGGTGAACGCCCTGGGGAGCTTTCCGATCGTCCTGGGTGGCACCGAGGATCAGAAGCGCCGGTATCTCCCCGCGGTGGCGACGGGCGACAAGCTCATCGCCTTCGGGCTCTCCGAGAAGGCCTCCGGCTCCGACGCCGGCTCGCTGCGCGCGCGGGCGGTGCGCAACGGCGGCGGCTGGGTCATCAGCGGTGAGAAGAAGTGGACCACCAACGCGAACGCCGCCAGCATCTACACGGTGTACGCCTCCACCAACCCGGAACGCGGCACCCGCGGGGCGTCGGCGTTCATCGTCGAGAAGGGCACCCCGGGTTTTGAGATAGGCAAGCGTGAACAGCTCATGGGGATCCGCTGCGTGCCGGTGCACGAGCTCCACTTCCGCGACTGTCTGGTGCCGTCCGGCGCGCTGTTGGGGGAAAAGGAAGGCGCGGGCTTCGCCAACGCGATGATGACACTGGACCGGGCCCGCCC
>DATKMD010000126.1:0-6149 GCA_035542075.1 Thermoanaerobaculaceae bacterium | reverse complement strand
GGTCGGGCACTGGGCAGGGTTCTTCCTGCACCTGCTGGTTGCGGTGCTCTTCGGGATCACCGGCATACTCATGGCGACGAGGCCGGCCATTAGCGCCGAGGTCGCGACCCTCTTTATGTCGATGTTCTTTCTCCTGGCGGGCCTTTATCAACTGATTGCCTCGCTATGGGCGCACCTGCCGGGCTGGGGTTGGCAGGCGGTGAACGGCGTCGTCACGTTGGTCATGGGCGGTGTCGTTCTGGCCCAGTGGCCGGTGTCGGGCTTGTGGGCGATTGGCCTGTTCGTCGGCATCGATCTGATCTTCCGCGGCTGGGCGTGGGTGGCGTTGGCCTTGGACCTCCGGAAGATGTAGAGCATTCGGAGACGCGGTGTGTAGGAACCCGGTGAACACTAGGGTCGTGAGCTTAGTCTGAAGCGGCCGGGTCTCCCTGATCTGCGGTCTTGAGAAAGGAGAAGGCGATCGTGAAGACTGACATCGACTTGAAGCGGGACGTAGAGGACGAGTTGGAGTGGGAACCAACTGTCGATCCAGCGGCGATTGGCGTCGCGGTCAAGGACGGCGCCGTGACCCTCACGGGAACGGTGCGGTACTACGGCGAGAAGTGGGCCGCAGAGCGCGCGGTCAAGCGGGTCGCGGGCGTCAAGGCGGTCGCGGAAGAGATCAAGGTCAAGCCGTCAGAGTCCGACCAGCGCACGGACTCGGATATAGCCCAGGCGACCGCGCAGGCACTCAAGTGGAGAATCTGGGTGCCGAGTCAAGTCAAGGCGAGGGTCGAAGACGGCTGGCTCACCCTGGAGGGCGAGGTGAAGCGGCAGTGCGAGCGGAACGCGGCCGAGGATGCCGTGCGTTACCTGCCGGGGGTCAGAGGCGTGAGCAACCTGATCTCCGTCAAGCCGAAAGTGACGGCGGAGGACGTGAAGACGGGGATCAAGAAAGCACTTGAGCGCCATGCGGAACTGGATACCGATGCGATCCACGTCGAGGCAATCGGAGGCAAGGTGATCCTCCGCGGCAAGGTCAACTCCTGGGCAGAACGCGACGAAGCCGTGTCGGCCGCCTGGTCCGCCCCCGGCGTCGTCAGTGTCGAGGATCACATGACCTTTGGATTCTGAGGCTGACACGTGAGGGAAGGCAAGGCAAAAGGGGACCCGGTACGGCCCTGGCGGGGGGCGAATCTCTCCTCCCGCCGGGGCAACAACTTCGTCGGCAGCGAAGCCGAACATCTCGGCTCGACCAATGTCCCTGATTCATCCCACTTCTACATCAGACGTAGGGTGTCGATCCAGTCGAAGCAGTTCGGAGAGTGGACGAGGGCGGGTTGGTGGTGGAGGGCATGGAGGCCGCAAGGGACGACATCGACGAAGGTGCCGTGTTCGTCGAAGGTCTGGTTTCCGAGGTCGTTGGTACGGACATAGGTCCAGAAGTGCTCAACGCGGTTGACCTCGGGGCTGTAGGGCGCGAGGGGAGGTGGAGTTATGCCGGAAGTGACTCGGATGGACCGCTCCCCTTACTGAACAACCTGGTGAGAATTCACAGCTAGCCCAACGTCACGTCCGGCAGCGGCTGTGTCGCCTGCAGAAACCCGGCCCAGGGGTCTGCCTCGGCTAGCCGGACCTCGATGTTCCGCAGGTTGAACCGGATGGGGTTGAGCCCCGGCTCAACCTCGTCCCAGTCAAGCGGGGTGGAAACGGGCGCACCGGGGCGGCGACGCACCGAGTAAGGCGCGGCAATCGTCTCGCCGAACGCGTTGCGGATCCAATCTGCAAAGACGCGGCGACCTCGCCCGGCCTTTGACATCTCGACCGTCACGAGGTCCGGCGAACGGCGGGCCATCTCGTGGGAGATTGCGTGGACGAATTCGCGGACCCGCTCCTGGGCCGGCCCGCGGCGCAACGGCACAAGGACGTGCAAGCCGCGCCCGCCGGTTGTCTTTGGGTAGGAGCGCAGACCCAGTTCCTGAAGGATCTTGCGCAGAGTCACGGATGCCTTGGCTGCGTCGGCGAACTCTCCGGAAGACGGATCGAGGTCAAAGATCGCCCAGGTGGGCCGTTGAAGAGAACCCACGCGGCAGTTCATCACGTGCACCGCGATCGAACCGAGGTTCACGAGCACGATGAGGGTCCTCAACGAGCCGCCGATCACATAGTGGACGAGGTGCTCGGCGTTCTTGGTGGGTATCGCTCGTGTCGGCAACCCGGCACAGGAATCACGGTCGAAGTTCTTCTGGAAGAAGCACTCACCGTCGATCCCATCCGGACAGCGCTCGACGGTGAGTCCATGTCCCTTGAGCCCTGGCAGCATTCGGGGTGCAACCGCTGCGTAGTGACGCGCCACGTCCAGCTTGGTGATCCCCTCTCCCGGCCACCAGACCTTCTCGGAGTGCTGGATCCGAACGCCGGCAACCGCCGGCCCCCTCGCATCCCCGCGTGGCACGGAAGCCTCCCTCGCGTGACCTGCCCCCATTGGCGGTACCAGATCTTATGTTAGTCCTCCCGCCCGTGACCCGCCCAGGAAAACTGGACCAGCGCGAGGTTGAGGATCGGGACCTCGGAGAGCCTCCGGTGCCGGTCCTGCCGGCACTTGGCGCTGCGACGGCCAGATCGGCGCGAGTGGGATGTTCGACGTCCCTTGAGCCCTCTGATATCCTCACAACCTCATGGTTTGCTCGAAATCGGCACGCTTTGGGCGTTCAGCATGAGCCGAACGAGTCCCACGCCGACATCGGCCGTCGGCGCCCCCGGGCACTGGCGAGTCGAGCCCGCGGCCGATGGTGTCGCCCTCCGGCTCTCGGGGTCCTGGCGCATGCAGGACCGCCTGCCGCCGCCCGCGGATGTCGAGGCCGCGCTCGCGGGCGCGGCATTGCCCCGCCGTCTCGCCTTCGACGCGCGTGAGATCGGCGCCTGGGATACGGGCCTCCTCATCTTCGTCCGGGGCGTGCTCGACGCCGCGCGGTCGCTCGGCTTCGCGGTGGACCGCTCGGGCCTGCCCGACGGCGTCCGCAAGCTCCTCGACCTGGCGTCGGCGGTGCCCGAGCGCGAAGGGAGGCGTGGCGGCGCGCGTCCGTCGTTCCTTTCCCGAGTGGGGCAGGGCGCGCTGTCCAGCCTCACGGGGGCGCGCGAGATGATCACCTTCGTCGGGGAGGCCACGATTGCCTTCGGTCACGCCGCAGTCGGGCGCGCCCGTTTCCGGCGCGCCGATCTCATGGTCAGCATCCAGGACGCGGGGGTCAACGCGTTCGGTATCGTCTCGCTCATCAGCTTCCTGATAGGCCTCATCCTCGCCTTCGTCGGAGCCATCCAGCTTCGCCGGGTCGGAGCCCAGCTCTACATCGCAGATGTTGTAGCCATCGGCATGGCACGGGAGATGGGCGCCATGATGGTGGCGATCATCATGGCCGGACGCACCGGAGCGGCCTACGCGGCGCACCTCGGGACCATGCGCGTCAACGAGGAGATCGACGCGCTCACCGTCACGGGCATCTCCCCGTTCGACTTTCTCGTGCTCCCGCGCATGCTGGGGCTCATACTCATGATGCCGCTTCTTACCGTGTATGCAAACCTGATCGGCATCTTCGGGGGCGGCCTGGTGAGCGTGGGGATGTTCAAGGTCGGCGCCTTGCCCTACTGGACCCGCACGTGGAACGCCGTGGGCATCGAGGATTTCGCCGCCGGGCTGATCAAGAGCGCGGTCTTCGGCGTGCTCATCGCCATCGCCGGGTGCTTCCGCGGCATGCAATGCGGGCGCAGCGCCAACGCCGTGGGGCTGGCCACCACTTCGGCAGTGGTGACCGGCATCGTCTTCGTCATCGTGTCCGACGCCATCCTCACGGTGGTCTATGACGCCCTCGGATTCTAGCGGGCCGCCGCCACGCATCCGCGTCGTGAACCTGACGATGGCGTACGACGACTTCGTCATCCAGCGCGATCTCACCTTCAACGTAGCGCGCGGCGAGATTTTCGCGGTCATGGGCGGCAGCGGCTGCGGGAAGAGCACCCTCCTGCGGCACATGATTGGGCTCGTCCGTCCCGCACAGGGCGAGGTGTTCTTCGATGATGTAGGCTTGTGGGATGCGGACGACGAGCAACGGCAGTTGGTGCTGCGCCGTTTCGGCGTGCTCTTTCAGGGCGGCGCGCTGTGGAGTTCAATGACGCTGGCCGAGAACATCGCGCTGCCCCTGGGCGAGTTCACGGATCTCACCCCGAGCCAGATCCGCGAGGTCGCCACGTTCAAGCTGTGCCTCGTGGGCCTGGGCGGCTTCGAGGACTTCTACCCCTCGGAGATCAGCGGGGGGATGCAGAGGCGCGCCGGTCTGGCTCGCGCCATGGCTCTCGATCCGGACATCCTGTTTCTCGACGAGCCATCGTCCGGGCTCGATCCGGTCAGTTCACGGCTCCTCGACGATTTGATCCTCGAGCTCCGCGACAGTCTCAGGTGCACCGTCGTCGTGGTAACACACGCGCTGGCCAGCATCTTCACGATCGCTGACAACTCCGTCTACCTCGACTCGGAGACGCGGACCATGCTGGCCACGGGCAACCCGAAGACGCTGCTGCGCGAGTCGAAGGAGCCCAAGATCCGCGCCTTCCTCACGCGCGGCGGGCAGGAGCCTGGGGCCCCGCCGGACGGAGCTCCGAGAGGAGCGGGATGAGCAAGCGAGCGAACCCGACCGCAGTCGGCGCCTTCGTGGTCGTGGCCCTGGCGCTCGTCGTGATCGGGCTTGTGAGTTTGGGAGCCCTCCACCTCTTCAACAGGGAGCTGCACTACGTGATGTTCTTCGAGGGGAGCCTGAGCGGCCTCGATGTCGGCGCCCCCATTCAGTTCCGCGGAGTGAAGATCGGGACGGTGAGCCGGATCCGCCTCTTCCAGAACACTCCGAAGATCGGGGTGTACGCCGCCATTGATCCTTCCCTCCTCCCGAAGGGCGCGGGGGTCCTCGAGGGCGAGGAGGCCACCGACGAGCTCATCAAAGAAGGCCTTCGCGCTCAGCTCCAGACGCAGAGCCTGCTCACAGGCCAGCTTCTCGTGTACCTCGATCTGTTCCCCGGCACGCCGATCGTGACGGTCGGGCTCGATCCCGCCGTCAAGGAGATCCCGACAGTGCCCGCGGCGCTTGCGCGCCTGCAGGCCCGGCTCGAGAGCGTCGTGGAGAAGCTTGCCAACATTCCCCTCGACGAGCTGATCACGTCCGCCGCCCAGACGCTCGACAGCGCCCGGGCTCTGCTTCGCTCCCCGGAGGTGAAGGATGCCATCGTCGCCGCCGGGGCGGCGCTCCGATCCGCCGACTCGGCACTCCAGGAGGCCGAGAGAGCGGCCAAGGCGCTCGACGGGCGGCTCGGTACCCTGGCCACGCAGGCCGATGCCACCCTCACCGACGCGCGGGCGCTCATCGCCGAGACCCGGAAGACCGTGGCGAGGCTGGACGCGCAGATCGGGCCTCTCTCAACCTCCCTTGAGGGGACGAGCGACTCCGCGCGCCGGACGCTTGACTCCGTGGAGAGCGCCGTGGAGGGCAACTCTCGTACCGGCTATGAGTTGACGCGCGCGCTCCACGACCTGGCGGATGCCTCTCGTTCGCTGAAGGCCTTGGCCGACTACCTCGAACGGCACCCGGAAGCGCTCCTTCGTGGGAAGGGAGGTCCGGAGCACAGATGAAGACATCTCTGCCGCGTGCGCTGCTCCACCTCACCCTCGTCGCGGCCTGGCTGGCCGAGGGGTGCCTGGGCAGCTCCGCCCTCACACGTCTCTACGTGTTGGCAGCCACGGAGGGCACCTCGGCACCTCACGCCCCCACCGTGTCGGTCGGGGTCGGACCTGTCACCGTAGCCAGCTACCTCGACCGGCCACAGATCGTGACCCGGCCGAGCGCCGATACGATCGACCTCGCCGAGTTCGATCAGTGGGGAGAGCCCCTGCGGGACGGCATCTCCCGCGTGCTCGCCGAGGACCTGTCGCGTCAGCTACCCGCGGCGAAGGTCTCGGTGTTCCCGTCGCGCGGTTCCGGGAGTGCCCGGTATCGGGTGGAGGTCGACGTCATGCGCTTCGACGGCCCCGTGGGTGGAGAGACGACGCTCGAAGCGCGCTGGCGGATCCTGGACGACGCCAGCGGCAAGGAGCTCGCCGGCCAGACCTTGCTACGCACCGAAGCGGC
>DATKMD010000125.1:0-2964 GCA_035542075.1 Thermoanaerobaculaceae bacterium | reverse complement strand
GCCGCGAAGTTGCGCCGAATCAGCGCGGCAGGTGCAGCCGCCCGCTCAACCAGGATTGCCTTTGCGGCCCCGCGGGAGAGCGCCTCCAACGAGTTCACGCCTGTGCCTGCGAAAAGGTCTAGGAAGACGGCGCCAGGCACGCGGGAGCCGAGGATCGCGAAAGCCTGCTCGCGCAGGGCGTCCGGCGTGGGCCGGAGCCGCGCGATCCGTCCGGGTCCGGAAATCCGGCGTGACGCCCAGCTCCCGCCGGTGATCCTCACTTCCTGATCCGGCGCACCGTTATGCGGCGCAGTTCGTCGTCCGACACGAAGATCGAGGTCAGGCCATCGGCGATCTGGACACGCACCAGCAGGCCCGGGTCATTGGGAAGCACCTCCGTCACCTGCCCGGTGCGTCCGTCCTCCAGCTCCAGCCACTCACCCACGCTCGGTTTCCACGTGCGCAGATCCTCGCGGATGCCCCCGGGACTCATCATCCTCGCTTCCAGACCATCGAGCGCTTGCCCGATACGAGTCGCCCCCAGGGACTGAACGCCTGCGACCGGGTACCGAATCAGCAGCGCTTCCCTCCCGGGTGGTGCGAGCCTCAGCTCGACCTGGCCCTCCACCGGGGACTGGCCGATCCCGCCACCCCTCGCGACATCCGGGTAGCCCTCGTTCACAACCTGCGTCAAAACCTGGAGCTCGACCTCGGTCAGCTGTTGCTGCAGGACGTGCTTCTCCTCCCCCTTCTTCTCCCGGACGACCACCGCCACGCCGTTGCGGAACACCGAAGTTCGACGAACCTCGCCACCGACGGTCACGACGCGTTCCACAACGTACGTCGGATCGATCGCTGCGGCCGCCGCGAGCACGAACGCCGCGATCATGGCTCCTCTCCGGGCTCTCGGGCGACAGTCAACGCGAACTCGAGCGCATGAGCCTTCTCGACTTTGCCGTCCAGCACGGCCGCCCGCGTCTGACGGACCGCATTCCCGATCGCCGGGCCGGGCTTGACGCCCGCTGCGCGCAGCTGGGCCCCGCTGACCGGGGCTGGTGCCCGCATCCACGCGGTGAGCGCCTGCCGCAGCACGCGGCGCTCCTGGGCGCCAGCCGCGGCCATCGTCACCGTCACCAGCGCGCGGTCACTGCGCTCGACCGCCGCTACCACCTCACTCGGCGGAACCCCCTTCTGGCACACGATCGCGAGCAGCTGCTCCATGCGGCTGCGAGCTCCTGCGACCGTGGCAGCCACCCGACCAGAAAGTGCAAGACGCTGTGCCAGGACCTTTCCACCGCCCTCACCGGCGCGGGCCGCAAGGGCGATGATGTACACCAGCCATCGTGGCCCTTCGTAGACCTCCTCGAGCACCGACCACGCCAGCACGGACTCGACGTCGTGCATGAACCGGTGCAGCGCCACCCCCCACGCGGGGCTGGGGAACACCGCAGGGAAGACACCCAGCTGCTCGAGCTCCGCCAGGGCCTCGACTGGGTGCCCTTCATCGAGAAGCTCGGCGAGCTCGTCGCGCAGCCGCTCCCCGGAAAGGCGCGAGAAGACCCCCTCCCGCACAGCCACCCGGACGAGCTGTCGCGTCTCCGTGGCGATCTCGAACCCGAGTCTGGTGGCGAAGCGGACGGCACGAATCGCCCGGGTCGGATCGTCGAGAAACGACAGCGAGTGGAGCACGCGGATCTGGCGTCGCTCGAGGTCACGCTGGCCCCCGAAGAAATCGAGAAGGTCACCGAATCGTCCGGGGCTCAGGTTTATCGCCATCGCGTTGATCGTGAAGTCGCGCCGGTAGAGATCCTGGCGCATCGCGGATGTTTCGACCTCGGGAAGTGCGGCCGGCGATCGGTAAAACTCCGTTCGTGCGGTGGCCACGTCGAGCCGGACGTCGTCGCCGACCTGGACCGCCGCGGTGAGGAACGCCTCGTGCGGGTGAGAGTGACCACCGAATTGGGCGGCCAGCCGCTCCGCGAGCTCGACCCCGTTGCCCTCGACCACGACGTCCACATCCTCGATTGAGCGCGCCAGCAGAACGTCACGAACGGCTCCGCCGACAAGAAATGCGTGCCCGCCGGAGGCGCGCGCGAGCTCCCCGGCCGCGGTCAGCACCTCGAGGAGCCTCGGTGGCAGCGCCCGGCGAAGGGCGCCCCCGACGTCGTGCACGACCGGCCGTGCACCCGCCACACGACGATCCACTCTGGCGCCCTCTGCCAGTTGGCGGTCGTAGAGGCGGCGGAAGAGGTCCATGCGCGTGATGATCCCCCACCCGCTCGGGAGGGGCACCAGCACGAAGCGCGCGTGGCCCTCCATGAACAATCGTTGCACCTCTTCGACGGACGCGTCGGGCCGCACCTCCGGGACGCCGGGCCGCATCACGGTGGTCACCGGTCTCTCCCCGAGCCCGCCCGCGATCGCTGCATCCAGGATCTGCCTGGTCACGACGCCGACCAGTCTGCCTCCCTCCTCTACCGGTATCGCGTTGATGCGCAGCCGCACCAGGCGCTCCTTGGCTTCGTGCGCCGTGCCTCCGGCGGGGCACGTGTGCAGGTAGGGGGTCGCCAGGCTCGCCGCCGTCCAGTGCGCTCCGATCATGGCCGAGATCTCTCCCAGCAGTTGCTCCGCGACCTCCACCGCGCTCTTCCCGCGCAGACGGGCCGCGGCAGCCGTTGCATGTCCCCCGCCCCCGAGAGGCGTCAGCAGCTTGCCCGCGTCCACCCCGGCAAAGGTGGAACGCGCAATCACGATGAGCTGCCCCGGCACCTCGAGGAGCGCGACGACCACCGGGAGGTCGAAGATCTCCGCGTACCGGTGAATGACGTAGGCCGCCTCCTCCACCTGCTCGCTCGGGCGCGCGATGGTTATGACGACCCGCACACCGCCGACATTGTGCTCCACGGCGCCCTCGACGAACTGATTCAAAAGCTCGAGCTGCTCGGGTTCGAGCGGGCGCAGCACGTAGCGGCGTACCCACTCGAG